>NZ_JBLXYA010000001.1:0-414068 GCF_048512865.1 Rothia sp. P13129 | reverse complement strand
CAACACACAAAAAAGATTTAAAAAAGCTCAAAAAAACCTGCCAGAGAGCCCCATAAACACCCACAACAGTACCCGGCACCCCCAAACGACAACTACCATTACCATTACAAAGCATCATCACCCGAAGAAAAAACACACCAAATCACATGAACAACACACACAACCCTGACCCCTGGAACGGATATTCAAAAGGCTCTCGCGAATATAGCTACATGCTCATTGCCATGTTCTGTGCAGGCATTGCCACCTTCGCCCAACTCTACGCACCACAAGCAATCCTCCCCTCCATTGCAACTGACCTAGACATCACACCATCTAGTGCAGCACTAACCATCTCAGCGGCAACACTTGGACTAGCACTCTTTGCCATAGTATGGGCCTACATCGCCGACATCCATGGCAAAAGCAAAGCCATGTTCATCGCAATCAGTATCGCCACAGCACTCGGACTAATCAGCCCATGGGTTCACGACTTCACCATACTCCTCACTCTCAGATTCCTAGAAGGAGCAGCATTAGCAGGAATAGCAGGAGTAGCCATCGCCTTCATCACCGAAGAAACAAACCCGCTCCATGCAGCAACAGCAAGCGGACTATACGTCGCAGGAAACACCCTCGGAGGACTCGCCGGACGACTCTTCGCAGGCCCTCTTACCCAATGGACTGGAGACTGGCGCATCGCCATCACAGCAGTTTCACTACTAGGAGCCATCACCGCACTCATTTTTATCGTCAGCCTGCCCAAAGCCCGACGATTCACACCCATCCCACGCAAAGGATCTTTCAGTAACACCCTCAAACAAGCCAAAAAACATCTCAAAAACCCAGCAATGCTTGCACTATACCTCTACGCATTCACGATGATGGGAACCTTCGTAACCATCTATAACTACGTAGGGTTCCTCCTCAAAGCACCACCCTATCTCTTCTCCGAAATAGCTCTCTCAGCGCTCTTCCTCTCCTACCTATTAGGCACAATATCCTCATCAATATCTGCCCGATTCAGCACACGATGGGGAAACCTCAACGTTATGATAGGCTCAACTACCCTCCTTATCCTTGGCATAGCTCTCACGATGACCACAAACGTCACCGCCATTATTATCGGAGTCCTGCTCTTGACCTTCGGATTCTTCTGCGGGCATTCCATCGCCTCAGGATGGACAGGACTACGAGCCACAACAGGAAAAGCGCAAGCAACAGCTCTCTATAATCTCGCCTACTATGCAGGTTCAGCAGTTATTGGTTGGGGTAGCGGACTAATCTACAACACCAGCGGGTGGTACAGCACAGCCTGGTTTTGCATCATCTTCACAGCACTGCTCGTATCACTCTGCGTCATGGTTTTAACACGAAAAGATAAACCTCATAACGACGCACCAGTAGCCTAAGATTCAATACTAGGTGGCGTATCGTTGACCATATTCGCAAAGCGAGAATAATGTCCCTGGAATCCAACAGCAATGGTTTTGGTGGGACCATTACGATGTTTAGCCACAATAACGTCAGCTTCTCCAGCACGTGATGACTCTTTATTATGGGCATCATCGCGATGCAGCAGAATCACCATATCCGCGTCCTGCTCAATAGAGCCAGACTCACGCAAATCTGAAACCATCGGGCGATTATCTGCACGCTGAGTAGAACCACGGTTCAGCTGAGATAACGCAATAACAGGAATTTCTAGCTCTTTAGCCATCAATTTCAAAGAACGAGAAAATTCAGAAACTTCTTGCTGACGAGACTCTACTTTTTTACCAGAAGTCATCAACTGTAAATAATCCAACACAATCAACTTAAGATTATTGCGCTGTTTAAGTCGACGCGCCTTCGCCCGAATCTCCATCAACGTCATATTGGGAGAATCATCAATATACAAAGGCGCACTATCCATCTTGCCTACCGCCGCTGCAAGGGTAGACCATTGTTGCTCATCAAGTTTTCCCTGACGTAGACGAGAAAGGTTAATCTTAGCTTCAGCTGAGAGAATCTTTGTTGCAATTTCATTACGGCTCATCTCCAAAGAGAAAAATACCGTTGCCATATCCTTCTTAATAGCAGCATGGCGAGCAATATCTAGAGCAAAAGTAGATTTACCAACACCAGGACGAGCA
Organism: Rothia sp. P13129; assembly: GCF_048512865.1. Classification (NCBI taxonomy): domain Bacteria; kingdom Bacillati; phylum Actinomycetota; class Actinomycetes; order Micrococcales; family Micrococcaceae; genus Rothia; species Rothia sp. P13129. The sequence continues at coordinate 411,954 of NZ_JBLXYA010000001.1, read as the reverse complement.
GCAATAACGATCATCTGTCCCGGTTGAAAACCATCAGTCAGTTCATCAAACTCAAAGAACCCCGTTGGTACACCGCTAATACCGCTACCGCGAGCACTCTGAGCCTCAATGTCGTTGATGGTCTGATCCATCGCTTCTTTCAAAGGAACGTAGTCCTCAGAAGCACGACGGTCACTAATCTGATAGATCTCTCCCTGAGCTTGATTAACAAGGGCTTCAACCTCACCATCTTGAGAATAACCAAGCTGAGCGATTTTCGTACCCGCCTCAACGAGACGACGCAAAATAGCTCGTTCAGAAACAATCTCAGCATAGAACCCTGCGTTTGCTGCAGTGGGCACAGAAGTTGTTAAAGAATGTAGATAAGGTGCCCCTCCAATACGGGACAATTCACCTCGTTTAGTGAGTTCATCAGTCACAGTGATAGCGTCTGCTGGTTCACCTTGACCATATAAAGTAATGATTGCATCGTAGATACTCTCATGTGCAGGCTTATAAAAGTCCTCACCACGAAGTACCTCAACAACGTCTGCAATAGCATCTTTAGAGAGCAACATTCCACCAAGGACAGATCGCTCTGCATCATCATCGTGAGGAAGAGTACGAACACCGTAATCAGAAGAATTTTGAGACACAATCAACCTTAAATTGTCGAGATATTTCTACAAAAGGACCTCGAAGATTATTCACTATGCTCAGCTAGCGAAAACCGTTATGGAAGTACGCGGCAGAACAACTGTTCCACGTGAAACATACTATGAGAAAAACCTACCTCAGAGGAAGCACCCATGCTTCACTCTGCAGAAAAACTATCCCACCACAGAGATAGCAAGAAAAACTGTTGCTGGGTTTGCAAGGAAAGAAACCACTAACAATAGCGCATTATGTACTTTAAAACGTCGGTAACGAACTAAACCAACAACCGCCAAAATACTCGACAATGACGACATAATGACAGCAAGAACCACGCATATCAAAAAAACAGTCAAACTATCAGAAGGAGTCCCCACATTATTCCAAAACCCTAAAGATATCAGCAATAACGAAATCAGCTCGGCAACCAATGCAATAAGAAACATCTGCAAACTTGGACGCAGCTTCGGAGCAGGCTCAGCCTCAGACGAAACCAATGAAAACATTATCCCTTTATCTATTCCTTAAGTCCTGAAACATCATAGTGAAGAACACTAATGCACAATTTCTCGTGATGATACAACATAGAAGAAGTGTCCTCCCCTGTTGAAACAACAGGAAAGGACACTTCTTCTATATGCTATGAGCCATTACTTACGCAGCAACGACATCTAGTGCAACCTGCGCAACAACGTCTTCGTGCAAACGCACAGAAACTTTGTAAGCACCGGTGGACTTGATAGCAGATCCGAGATGGATAGCTCGCTTATCAACGGAACCTAGACCAGCAGCTTCAATTGCTTCCGCAATTGCTTCTGCACGGACGGTACCGAAAAGTCGACCTTCAGCGCCAGCTTTGTGCGCTACAGTAACAGTAGCTGCAGCAAGCTTAGCTGCCTGTGCCTGAGCGTCTTCAAGAGAAGCCTTAGCGCGAGCTGCACGAGCTGCGCGAATGGACTCAACCTGACGTTCGCCACCTTTAGTCCAGGTTACTGCGAAACCGCGAGGTAGCAAGTAGTTGCGTGCGTAGCCGTTCTTAACGGTTACGACATCGCCAGCAGTTCCGAGACCGGATACTTCCTGAGTCAGAATAATCTTAGCCATGTTCTTCTAATCTCCTTCTCTTTAGCGGCCAGCGCCGGAGTAAGGTAGCAATGCAACTTCGCGAGCATTCTTAATTGCCTGAGCGATTTTGCGCTGTTCCTGGACAGTGACGCCGGTAACGCGACGTGCACGGATCTTACCGCGATCGGAGATGAACTTACGAAGAAGTGCAACGTCCTTGTAATCAATAACAGTTACGTCAGCAGCCTTGAGTGGGTTCTGCTTTGGTTTGGGCTTACGAATTTCAGCCTTAGCCATCGTGGTGCTCCTTTTTCTTTGGGAGCCCGCGGAAGTTACCGCGGGATGGGTTGGATATTTGGAATAAAAGGAAGGTTATCTTTAGAACGGAGGTTCATCTTCTGCACCGGCGCCCCAATCATAGTTTCCACCAGATTGAGAACCCCAAGGATCTGCAGAAGGAGCAGGTGCTGCCTGTGGTGCAGGATTTCCTCCACCAAAACCACCACCGTTATAGCCGTTACCTCCGCCGAAACCGCCAGAAGCTGAACCGTTATACCCATTGTTTTGGGCAGGAGCAGCAAAGTTATTGCCACCACCGGCGTAGCCTTGCGCATCTTGAGCGCCACCGAAGTTACCTCCGGAGCGCTGTTGATTACGGTTCACAGAAGCAGAAGCAAAACGAAGGGATGGGCCGATTTCTTCGACCTCAAGTTCCATCGCAGTGCGGCGTTCGCCTTCCTTGGTCTCATATGAACGGGATTTCAAACGTCCCTGAGCAATAACGCGCATTCCCTTATGTAGGGTTTCTGCAACATTTTCTGCTGCTTCACGCCAGATAGATGCCCGCAGAAAGAGAGTCTCCCCATCTTTCCATTCGCCACTTGCGCGGTCAAAATTACGCGGAGTCGAAGCAATCGTAAAGTTTGCTACCGCTGCACCGTTAGGAGTGAAACGAAGCTCAGGATCACCAGTAAGATTACCAATCACGGTAATGACGGTATCTCCAGCCATTTGAGGCCTCCATTCATAGAGTTTTTCAAATAATAATTCATTCTGAGAGCAGTCATATCAAGAGTAAAAATAACCTTGTTGATAACTACATCAAGATAATGAATGACTATTATTTAGAAGAGATTTTCTGGTCTTCCGGACGGATAATCTTGGTGCGCATTACAGACTCGTTCAAGCTAAGAACGCGGTCAAGCTCTGCAGCAGTTTCCGGAGTGGAAGTGAAGTTAACGACGGCGTAAATGCCTTCAGTCTTCTTCTGAATTTCGTATGCCAAACGACGACGACCCCAAATATCCATGTTGTCGATAGTGCCGTTGTCTTTGGTAACGATTTCGAGGAACTTAGAAAGAGTTGGCTCTACAGCCTTGTCTTCTACCTCGGGGTTGAGGATAACCATTAGCTCGTATGCACGCATGATTAAACCCCTCCTTTGGGCTAAACGGCTATGGGATTTCCATAGCAGGAGATGTATAACAGTCAGTGTACCGCCGGAGATTTACCCATAAGTACACAGACTTCACCTACTCTACAGTAAGAGCAGTATAAAGTGCAGAAATTTACCGTTTTCAGCACAAGGTCACATGAATTACATCAATGTCACCTCAGGCTGAATCTGCTGTTCTTCCACACCAAATAATTAATAGCGATAAGCTCGAGAGTTCAAAACACCTACACGTATTGGCATTGTAAAGAGATCAATAACCATCAAAACACCGAGCAGGAAGAGAAATACCCACCCAATCAAAATGGGCGTCGTCAACCAGCCAATACCGAGCAAGAAAAGATACAGAACGAACATAAGAGGCTGCCTCAAATACAGCTTATGCACTCCCCATACGCCAAGGAAAAACCACAATATATATGCAATTAACAACGATTTTTGCTTCACAATATACACCGTAGAAGGGGCACCCTGATAGGAGCTTCGCCCTCCATGGTTTATGTATTCAGGTGTGTAATGTTCTCTATTCGACATCAACATTCCCCTTTCCTAGAAATATCAGCAGGGAATAACTCCCATACAGTACAACCGCTGAAGCAACATATTTATTCCCCAAACAACATCCCTCAACCACTACCTGCCAGAAATTCTACGTGGACGGACCATGCCAGATTCATAGGCAAAAACAACAACTTGAACACGGTCACGAAGATTAAGCTTCGACAGAATTGACCGTACATGTGTTTTGACAGTTGTCTCAGAAAGGAAAAATTGTTGAGCAATCTCAGCATTAGAAAGACCCTCAGCAATAGCGCCCACCATGTCTTTTTCACGAGAAGTTAAAGAATCAATCAGGTGCTGATACTCACGGATGGCAACCTGCCCCAATGAAGAATCTTCAACGTATTCTTTCACCAACTGAGCAGTAAGATGAGGAGCCACCATAGACTCCCCTTCATTGACCGTATGAAGTGCGCTAATCAGGTCTTCAGGGCGGATATCTTTAAGAACGAAGGCACTAGCTCCAGCTCGTAAACCGGAAAAAGCGTACTCATCGAGATCAAAAGTCGTCAGAATAATAACTTTTGAATCACTCATACTCGTGATTCTCTCAGTCGCGGTAATACCGTCCATAACAGGCATCCGAATATCCATCAACACAACATCAGGATGGTGTTTTTGCACCATCTCAATCGCTTCTTGCCCATGCGAAGCTTCGCCAACAACCTCAATACCTGCATTTTCAAGAACGAGACGAAACCCCATCCTCAACAATGATTGATCATCTACTAGCAGCACACGCAAAGGACTATTTTCTTGCTCTTGCATTATTTTCTACCTCGGATGTTTTGGAACGGTCTTTAGTGCGACTCGTTGATTCCCACAATAAATGAGCACGAACAGTCCACCCTCCACGGTCGTTAGATCCAGCATGAAGCGATCCATGATAAGCAGCAACCCTCTCTTGAATACCGATAAGGCCCTTGCCGCTTCCAACACTATTTTGTCTACGAGAGATACCTCTACGTTCTATTCCGCTTGTTCCATCATTGGCAATAATCACTACGATATCGGGCAGATTGACCTTAATGAGCACTTCAATAATATGTGCGTCTTGGGCGTATCTTAAAGCGTTAGTCAAAGACTCTTGAATAATACGATAAAGGGTCATGTGCAACTGACTATCTTCAGGTAAGTTTTGACCCTGCTGAGAGAAAGAGACCGGAAGCCCCGTCGAACCAAAAGAATCAACTAGCGCTTTGAGGTTGTCTATGCCCAGAGTCTTATTTCTTTCTATCGGCGATAAAAGCTGTTGTGGGGACTCATCGCGCAGAACGCCTAGCGTCTCTCGCATATCAGCAAGCGCACTTCGTCCCGTATCAGACAGCTCTTTGAGAATATGTGATGTACGTTGAGGATCTTTAGAGCTAATAGCCTGCGCACCATCAGCCAAGGCAATCATCACTGTCAAAGAATGAGCTACAACATCGTGCATCTCTCGTGCGATACGATGACGCTCCTCGATAGCAGCTATTTTCTGTGTCTTATCAAAGCTAAGAATAATTTCTTGGTCAAAGAGACGATTCTTATGAACCTGTCGAGCAACAAGGAAAACGACGAGGTTCATCAAAAGAGACGAAAGCGTCAGGAAGCCAAGAACTGAATAACTGATGATGACATATCGCGAGTCGTAGCTTCCATCAGAAGGTCCGCCTCTACTAATCCCAGCATATATGTATGGGTAATAGATAAAACCTAAAACGACGATAAAGATACTAGTGGCAATAAAAATAGGAAGAGATTTTTTAAAAGGGTATTTAACTACTGCAGAATAAAGAAATATATAGAAGGTAATTCCAGTTGGTGATATAAAAATTGTCTGAAGAATTTGCAATTGCAAAAAATCTACACATATTGATAGGCATATCAACAGTACGGGAAATTTTTCCCTCCAAAATATTCCTGCAGCAAAGAAGAACGCTACACAAAAATAAATAACGACATTCTCATCTTGGTCAAATATCTCAGAATCTGAGGAGAATAAGAGTTCTAGAAAAACAAAAAGTAGATTATTAAAAACCCAGAAGAGATTAACCCAAAAAGTATTTTCATGAATCCAACGGCGGATAACTCCACGACGTTGCAACACTAGACGCCGTCCCTCAGTAGCGACGGCGTCTAGTGTTTCTGATGAACCTCGATGATCCATAAATTTTTAGTTCTTAGCTATCAGTAAAGCGGAAACGCAGGTACCCTAGGAATGCAGGAACAGCTCCCCATAGAGCAAGGATAGATGCTGCCATTGGGTAGCTAATTTTCGCATCAGGAGCCTTACCATAAGAAATTAGTTCACTTCCAATAGGGAGTGGTAGATAATTTGTGAAATCTTTAGCCCAGTCCCAAGGCAGGAACAGTAAGAAAACGATATAGCTTACCAAGACAGTAATTACTGCCAAGATAATGCCACCAGCGTTATTACGTAAGAAAGCACCAAAGCCTAGCCCCATCCAAGACATGAACATACAGTACAGGCCAACTGCCACCCAATTCAGCAGAACCCCTGAGGTTAGTTCGGGTGCCAAATCAGGATTGAAGATTAGAAGACCTACACCAAAAGATGTTGCCGCACAGAGGATACCCCAGAAGAACCCAATCAAGCTGACAACAATGAACTTTGCCAGATATAGGACAGAACGGCGTGGCACGACGGTCAATGATGTATATATTGACCGCGTTGCATATTCAGAACCAATAAAAATAACTGCCCATGAAGCAAAAAGCATATTGGTAAATGGCATACCAGCCCCACCAACACCGTGAGCCATATGTTTCAGAGACTCAGCCGAAGTTCCAAGTGTTTGACTGTAGTTGATAGATAATGCACCAATAAAACCAAATCCAGCCATCATTAAGAGGATGACAGCACCCATAATGAGGTGAGAAGTGAGAGTTCTAAATTTAAGAAATTCAGAACGAATCACTCCACCAAAACGTAGAACATTACGTGATGTTGCCTGAACATTAGCGTGCTGACTCATTATTTTGTCTCCTTTGTAGAACCCTTTGACCAAGGGGCAACTGATGCGGAGTTGTCTTCAAACATTGTTGCTCTTGTGGCTTGTGGAATAGATTCAGATACACCTACCGGATCATATAATTCTTCCTGATGAGAAGGTTTTATTCCAGTTGAAGAATATTCGATAGAGTCCTTTGTGAGCTCCATATAGACATCCTCTAAGGTGCTAATTTGAGGTGTCAATTCGTGGAGAAGGACATTATTTTCCTGAGCAATTTTGGCGATTTCTCGCGCAGTGCTCCCAGAGATAATCAACCCATCAAGTTCATGAGACTCTATGGTTAGCTGTCGTTCACGCAGAAGCGTACCCAGCTGTTCACGGTCATCCGTGCGAACCAAAACCGTATCGTTAGCAGAACGTGCAAGAAAATCTTTAATAGATGAATGAGCCAAGATTTTCCCTTGCCCGATAACGATGAGTTCGTCAGCAGTCTGAGACATCTCACTCATCAAATGCGAAGAGATCAGAACACAACGCCCTTCAGAGGCAAGGTGACGAGCAAGATGACGCACCCAAATAACGCCTTCTGGATCAAGCCCGTTAACCGGTTCGTCAAAAATAAGGTTATGAGGATCTCCCAAAAGAGCAACAGCAATACCTAAACGTTGCCCCATCCCCAGAGAGAAACCACGAACTTTCTTATGCGCTACAGCACTAAGTCCTGTCAGCTCAATGACTTCATCGACTCTCTTCTTCGAGATTCCGTGAGTGAGAGCAAGCGAGCGCAGATGTTGAATAGCAGATCGCCCAGGGTGTACAGCTTTAGCGTCTAAAAGAGCACCCACTGAGGACACCGGTGAGGTAAGCGTTTTATAGAGTTTTCCTTCTACAAGGGCTTGCCCTGAAGTTGGTTTTTCAAGACCAACAATCATGCGCATCGTGGTTGATTTTCCAGCACCGTTAGGGCCAAGGAATCCAGTAACTTTTCCGTCAGGGACACTGAAACTAATATTGTCTACGGCCTTTTTTGCTCCGTAGCGTTTAGTCAGTTCATGAACTTCTAGCATAGTATCGCTCCTTATTCTGAGCGTAGAGTATGAAGTGGTTTATGTTCATCATTCTACGAAGTCCATTGCAGGAGTACATCCTCCCTAAGGAGGAATCTTATTTTTTCCCTTGAATAAGCATAATAATTGACGATAAAAACATCCGATTAAAGTTCTAACCCCTTGTGGGATTAAATATTCCATATCAAGAATATGTAATCCCACAAGGGGTTACCCATATCATTAGGAGAGAATTCCTTCGTCTTTAGCCCATGACACTAAACGCTCACGCGCATCTTCTTCAGATAAGACACCCTCGTCTAAACGAACATTCAACAGATACTTATACGCCCGCCCGACCACAGGACCAGGAGAAACACCCAAAATCTGCATAATCTGCTCGCCATCCAAATCTGGGCGAATAGCATCCAACTCCTCTTGCTCAGCGAGAGCCGTGATACGACGTTCTAAATCATCATAAGCACGTGAAATACGCTGAGCCTTACGCTTATTACGCGTTGTCACGTCAGCACGCGTCAAACGGTGCAACCGCTCCAGATATGCCCCTGCATCACGCACATAACGACGTACAGCAGAATCACTCCACCCAGCATCACCATAACCGTAGAAACGCATATGAAGCTCTACCAAACGGGCAACAGCCCTCGTCGTATCGTTATCAAAACGCAACGCACGCATACGCTTTTTGACCAGCTTCGCACCAACAACATCATGGTGCAAAAAACTAACCAAACCATTCTTCTCAAACTTACGAGTAGCAGGCTTACCAATATCGTGCATCAACGCTGCAAAACGGAGGATAAAATCGGGAGAAGGTACCGCGCCCTGCTCGTCAGTTTCTTGAGCGGCTGCCTGTTCAAGAACCGTCAGAGAATGTTGATACACATCTTTATGACGATGATGCTCATCAATTTCCAGTTTAAGAGCAGGAATTTCAGGCAAAACATAATCAGCAAGACCAGAATCAACCAGAAGGTCAACACCTCGACGAGGGGCAGCTGCCGTCACCAATTTGACGAGTTCATCGCGCACACGCTCAGCAGATATCATCTCAATACGCTGTGCCATCTTTTTCATCGCAGCAAAGACTTCAGGAGCCACATCAATATCAAAGCGTGCAGCGAATCGAGCAGCTCTCATCATTCTCAGAGGATCGTCTAAGAAAGAATCTTCAGCTCGCCCAGGAGTTCGAATGACACCAGCACGTAAGTCTCTAAAACCCCCGTAAGGATCTACAAGCTCTAAAGAGGGTAGACGCAACGCCATAGAGTTAATCGTAAAGTCACGCCGAAAAAGATCGTCTTCTAGAGAATCACCAAAAGACACAACAGGCTTGCGTGAATCGTGACGATAAATTTCTGCCCGATAGGTCGTAATTTCGACAGTTTCATCGCCTTTCCTCAAACCAATAGTTCCGTATTCCTTACCAATTTCCCATGTTGTGTCAGCCCAATCATCAACAATTTCTAGAATCTGATCAGGGGTCGCATTCGTCGTAAAATCTAAGTCCGTCGCTTTTTGAGCAAGGAAAAGATCTCGAACAGGACCGCCCACCAGAGAGAGTTCATACCCAGACTGTGCAAAAAGCTCACCAAGAGATAGAGCGATGGGGTCAATAATAGAAGAGTCAAAAAGATGCGCCATAGTCATACCATCGTGCCAGATAAATGACCGTTATACCCGTATCCCACACAATAATCAGGCATAGACTCATTTCATCGGTTAAGGTAGAGACATGACTTTTCCTATACCTCGGGCTCCCAAGAAGCGGGCAATAACCCCTATTTCTCTCTTGCCGACGGTAGAAGAAGTCTCTGCAGGAGGTGTTATCGTCGATCTTGACAAGCCTAATTTTCCTGTAGCTATTATTGCCAGAATGAACCGCGGAGGACGTTTAGAATGGTGTTTACCCAAGGGACATCCCGAAGGGTCAGAAAATAACGCTCAAGCGGCAACACGCGAAATCGAAGAAGAAACAGGAATTTCTGGTCAGGTTCTTTCCCCTCTAGGAAGTATTGACTACTGGTTTACTGTTGGCGGTCGCAGAGTACATAAAACAGTTCATCATTACCTTTTAGCGGCCACGGGAGGATATCTCACCACAGAAAAAGATCCAGATCATGAGGCAATTGCCGTCGATTGGGTTAACATTGACGATTTAGGGCGTAAACTCTCATTTTCGAACGAACGACGAATTGCCGAGATTGCGCGCGAATATATTATTCACCAGCTCTCCTCGTGAGCAGCTCTCTCAGCAAAGATTAAGGGCACAACGTGGCACGTACAGGTGCAGTATCTAGCGCAATTATGGCATCAGGGACGATGGTTTCCCGTATTCTCGGGTTCGTTAAAACCATTCTCATTACCGTTGCTATCGGCACCGGAACCGCAATGGGAACGATTTTTGAAACAGCAAACACCCTACCTAACTTGATTTATGTTCTTGTTGCTGGAGGTATTTTTAACGCTGTTCTTGTCCCACAGATTATCAAAGCCGCAAAACATGATGACGGCGGTTCCGATTTTATTTCTCGGTTAGTTACCCTAGCTACTGTCGGTATAGCCGCTGTTACCATCGTTGTCGTAGCGTGTTCTGTGCCTATTATCTCCGTCATGGGGCGAACATGGACGGAAGAACAACGCACTTTAGGGCTCATCTTTGCGTTATGGTGTCTTCCCCAAATTTTCTTCTACGGTTTTTACACCATCATTGGTCAGGTCCTCAATGCCCGAGGGGCTTTTGGCTGGTTCATGTGGTCCCCAGTGATCAACAATGTGGTAGCGATTATTGCCCTTATCCTCTTTATCAATGTTTTTGGTCAACAAACTAACACTGTCCCGCCGTTACACACTGTGAACACGTGGAGCACTGCTCAGACGGTCGTTCTTGCTGGCTCTGCAACGTTAGGTGTTGTAACTCAAGCGTTAGTGCTTCTTATTCCTCTACGCCGTATTGGTATTCGTATTCGCCCAAAGTTTGGGTGGAGAGGGATTGGTCTTGGTGCGTCCGTCAAGTTAGCAGTGTGGACACTAGCTACGGGAATTGTTTCTAACCTTTCATTCTTTTACCTCATACAAATTGCTTCAAATGTTATTTCTCATGATGGAAAAATTGTTCCTGGAATTCAGGCGCTTAACTATTCATCTATGCTCTATTCACTACCTCATGGTGTTATTGGATTATCTATTGCAACATATCTTTTCAATAAAATGTCCCATGCATCACAAGAGAATAATCATCAAAATGTAGTGCATGCTTTATCCTCCGGTTTGAGAGTTTCTTCTATTGCAACAATTTTCTTATCTGTAGCTCTTATTGTTTTCTCAGGACCTGTAGGCGTATTATTTGGTAATGGAAATAATATTTCTGCAGCCCTCATTGCTCAAACTATTTGCATTATTGCCTTGGGCGGCCCTTTCCTCACTATTTCTTTTATGATGGGAAGAGTTCTCTATGCACGAGAAGACGCAAAAACCCCATTTATTATTCAGTTCATCTCCGCAGTAGTCATTGTCGGAATGGGATTCATCGCCTCCCAACTCAACCCGCATTACATCGTCTTCGGACTGGCAGCAGCTTATGCCTTACAAAATGTCCTTTCTGTTGTCTTGAGCCATATTTTCCTCAAAAAATATCTTGGGGACTACGATGGAATGAACATTCTTTCCACCCATGCTCGTGTTGGATTAGCTTCCTTTGTTGCAGGTATTTTTGGTTCGCTCATCCTCTGGATATTAGGCGGATACTCATTCGATGGGTTCGCATGGTCAGGGACGACACCTGCCCTCATCACCATTGCTGTGGGCGGAAGTATTATGTCTTTGGCTTACTACATTGCTCTGCAAATCTTCAGAGTCAAAGAGCTGGATTCTTTAATCTCCCCGATTGCACGAAAATTGATGCCACAACGTCACCAATCTCGACACAAAATATAGATTTATTTTCAACGGACAGAACCCAACACCTCGTCATAACAGGTAAGATTCAGAAGAGAATCACCGTATTAAATTTTTAGAGCCTTGGAGGGCTACCTTGTCTCATTCACATTCCTCCCATCCCATTGCTATCAACACTGTTCTGGGTGAGCGTTATCGCGTCACAGCTGCTATTGCACAGACCGAGCACGGCGACGCAGTTTTGGAAGGTAAAGACCAGGTTCTCAATAGACGTGTATCTATTGTGGTAGCTTCTCCCGCTCATAATGATCGGCTCATTGCTAATGCACGCCTTGTCGCAACGACTTCACGTTCTCCTATTCAGGTTCTTGATTTGGGAAATAGTGAAGGCAGAACGTACCTTGTAACGTCATATTCCCGACCAGAAGCACTTCTAGAAAATCTTTTGGCAGATTCTTCGGCGGTAGCCGCATCCTCCGAAACTCAAGAAGCTCTAGGGCAAGAAATTTTTGGGGACGAGGTCACAACTGGAAAAACTCCTTATGCAGAAGCATCAAAACCTGCCCCAGAAGATACCTCAATTTCTGCAACACGGGCTGTTGATGATCAAGAGACTCTAGCACCAGACACTGTTGAAGAATCTTCTTACGAGGAAGAATACGATGAGTACGACTACCCTGACGAACCAGAATTTGACGATGAAGACGATCAGCGTTCTGGTGGAGTGTGGATTGTAGCTATCGCCGCTATTATTCTTCTTGTTTTGGGTGTAGCTATTGTTTTCTCTTCCATCAACGGCATGGTTTCAAAGAAAAGCGAAAACGAGAATGTAACGGCTGTTAGTGCTTCTGCTACGGCTACCCCATCACAGAAGAAGTCCTCAGAGCCTTCAGAAACGCCTTCTCCAAGTGTTTCTCATGTCCCACCAAAGATTACAAATGTTACCCGTCTTGTGCCGTCTTCCCCCGATTTTATGGCTGATCAGGATGCGACTCTCCCCCAGATGCTTGACGGCAATCCTGCAAGCACATGGATTAGCTACGGTTTTGCAACACCTAATTTTGGTGGGGCCACTGATTCTTTCGCATTAGCATTCCAGCTTCAAGAACGTACCGTTGTTTCTGAACTTACGATTGAACAGATTAATGGTTCAGGTGGCGCCTTTACGGTATATACCAACAATACGCCTTCTTTGGATGGTGCAACGGAAGTTGGTTCGGGTTCTTTCAACGCACCTAAGGTCAACGTCAAGCTTGATCAGAAGAAGCAGGGTGAAGGCATTCAGTATGTTCTGGTGAAGTTCACAGAAGCTCCTCTATTGGGTCAGCCTATTGCTGGTTATAACTATGGTGTGCGCATTGCTGAAGTAACAGCTCGATAGGTTCCTGTTCTTCTTTAGGCTGCCGTCTGATGTGTTCTTGTTCTACATCAGGCGGCAGTTGTTCACATAGGCTCAAGAGTTTGGAATAATCAGAGCTACATCGTGGTTCTATTTGATGAACATTATTTCAATGAAAGAAGGATACTTTGCCAAACGAGTCTTTGGGTGGTCTTTTCTCTGCCCCTAGCGGCATTAAGGTGGACGCTACAGTACCAGAATCTATGTCTGTCACAGAGGCTGAAGACAGCCATGTACATGACGTCATTATTGTTGGTTCTGGCCCTGCTGGGTACACTGCAGCGATTTATGCTGCACGAGCGAATTTACGTCCCCTTCTTTTTGCCTCATCTGTTTCCCCTGGTGGCGATTTGATGACAACCACTGAAGTAGAGAATTTCCCCGGTTTTGTTGACGGTATTCAGGGTCCTGAATTGATGACCACGATTGGTGCGCAAGCCGAGCGTTTTGGTACTGATGTCCGGTATGAGGATGTTGAATCGCTTGAACTTGAGGGCGATGTTAAGAAAGTTATTTTGAGTGATGGTTCTACTTTTCTCACGAAAACTGTCATTATCTCAACAGGTTCTGAATATCGTAAGTTGAACGTTGACGGGGAACAGCGCCTTTCTGGTCATGGTGTTTCATGGTGTGCAACGTGTGACGGTTTTTTCTTCAAGGGGAAGACTCTTGCTGTTATCGGAGGGGGCGATTCTGCATTAGAGGAGGCCCTCTATTTGACGAATCACGCAGCAAAAGTATATTTGGTGCATCGTCGCGATACTTTGCGTGCATCGGAGATTATGCAAAAACGCGCTTTTGATCATCCGAAGATTGAGATGGTGTGGGATTCCGCTGTTCAGTCTATTAACGGTGAGGATAAAGTATCTTCATTGACGTTGGTTAATACTCAGACTTCAGAGGAATCCGAGCTCGTTGTAGATGGTGTCTTTGTTGCTATTGGTTCTGACCCGCGAACAGCACTTGTGCGAGATGTTTTAGAGCTAACTGAGGCTGGAACAATCGCTGTTGACGGACGCTCTTCACGCACCTCAATTCCAGGTGTTTTTGCTGCTGGAGATGTTATTGATTCAACGTATCGTCAGGCGATTACGGCTGCAGGTTCTGGCTGTGTGGCAGCGTTGGATGCTCAACATTATCTTGAATCTTTGTCTTAAGAGATATTTTTATTCACTACTATCCAAAGGAAAAAATTATGGCTAATCAAGTCACTGACGCAACATTTGCTGACGAGGTTCTTCGCTCTGAGAAACCCGTTATTGTTGATTTTTGGGCTGAATGGTGCGGTCCTTGCCGCATGCTTGGACCTGTCATCGATGAAATTGCTGAAGAATATTCAGAGCAGGTTAAAGTTCTCAAGCTCGATGTGGAGAACAATCCAGAAACAGCAATGAAGTATGGCATTACCTCCATTCCTGCAGTATATGTTTTCAAGGATGGAGAAGTTGCTCATCAGAGTGTTGGCGCAAAACCTAAGGCAGCTCTCGTCAAAGAGTTTGCTCCTTTCCTGGGACTGTAGCAACTAAAGACTACGCATAAGGGTGTTTGTTGTGTTTCACGTGAAACACAACAAACACCCTTATTTTATTGAGAATTAGCTCGAGCTAGAGCCTTTGCAACGTCATTGAGCAACTGAGGTACGTCATCTTTGTCCATGATAATTTCCATAAACACCATCCGATCGCGAGTTTCATTAGTAATACGACAAGCGTCTAATAACTCTTGAGCCGTTTGGACTTTAAATAAAAGAACATCATCTTTACCGGCACCGAATGCTGCAGGAATAAGATCCCATTGATAACGGTGGATATCGTTGTAAGGCTGTTGAGGCCCATGAATAGCGCGTTCAACGGTATATCCATCGTTGTTGATGAGGATAATGACCGGATTGATTTTTTCACGCAGCATCGTTCCGATTTCTTGGATGGTTAACTGCGCTGACCCGTCACCCACTAGCAAAATACCTCGAGATTCCCTGTCAGCTATTGACGCTCCAAGCATTGCAGGCAGGCTATATCCAATAGATCCCCAGAGCGGTTGTCCAATAAACATTGAAGATTCTGGAAATTTTCTATTTGCCATACCAAAGAAAGAAGTTCCTTGATCAGCAACAACAATATTTCCGGGGGTTAACTCTCCAGAAAGTAAGTCCCATAGGATGTCTTGTGTCAAAGGAGCACTCATATCAATCTTTTGAGATTGTTGTTCTGCTTCTTTTTGGAGGGGATACGGCTTAGCACCATATTCCCGAGCAACATCTAACACAATCTCTAGTGCTGTTTTAATCGTTAACGGAGTGAAAACCTCATTTCCAATACGTGACGATTGAGGGCGGATATGAACAGTATTTTGAGGAAGCTTCTGCGAGAATCCTGCGGTTGTTGAATCTGTGAACTCAACACCAGCACTAATAAGCACTTCCGTATTTTCGATGGCGTCCCTTGTACGATGATCAGAAACTACACCGGCATACACTCCGGCAAACTGGGGATCGCTCTCGTCAACGAGAGTTTTGCCCCACATCAATGTTGCGTGCGGAAACCCAGTTTCCTTAAGGAGATTATTTAGCTGCTCACGCGCGCCCATGCGGTGTACTAACAAATCAGCAAGGACACTCACCTCTTTCTCTGCAATAACCTCTTTCAGTGCCATTCTAAAGGCTTTTTGAGCACCTTCCGAAGAGAGTGCAACATCAGTTTGGAGCGGATCTTGAGGTGGAGTTGTCTCAACTCGAGCAACGTCGGTTGACAGAAGGAGATACCCTGGACGGCGACGGATTATTACTTCGCGAATCACTCGATCAATTTCAGCAGTCGCTGTGGCATGATCAAGGTCTGCTACAGCGCAAGAAACTTCCTGCGCCATCCTCATAAAATGGGAGAAATCTCCGTCTCCTAGAGTGTGATGCATTTTCAGATGATTTGCTTGGTTTTCTTTACTCGGAGCACCCACAATATGAACCACCGGCACGTGCTCAGCATAGGAACCAGCTATAGCATTAATTGCAGAGAGTTCTCCAACACCATAAGTTGTTACGAGTGCACCTAAGCCGCGAACTCGCGAATAGCCATCTGCACTATATCCGGCGTTAAGTTCATTTGCACTGCCAACCCAAGATATATTTTTATGCTCTACGATATGATCCAAAAATTGAAGATTGAAGTCTCCTGGAACCCCAAATATTTCAGTAATACCTTGCTCCGCAAGTCTATCTAATAGATAATCACTCACCGTATAACTCATATAACCCTCGTCTCTTTTTGAATAACACAATATAAAAACTGTAAAAATAATTTACCTGTACTTAGAATCACATAGAGAATAAAAAGTTGCAAGGTTCGAGAAATATAGGCAATAAAATCACCAACGACATTCCAACTATTCACCACTGTTTCACGTGAAACACCCACGAAAACTACGCATAAAGTACAGCACAAATACAGATATACAACTTGTAAAGTTTTATATCACACTTATGACCATATATTCGCCCTATGTTTCACGTGAAACAAGAGAGAGTACTCTGTGTGAATAATAAAACAAACGGTACGTAAAATAAATAAATTTATTTTACGTACCGTTTATTAATAAATAAACTATCTATTTTTTATCTATACTTGGGTCAAGAACAGAAATAATTCTGTTCAAATCTTCTACCGAAGCAAATTCAATAGTCATTTTCCCTTTACGTGCCCCCAGTTGAATTTTAACGTTTGTATCAAGCCTGTCAGCAAATGCATCGGCAATATAATCTAAACGCTCATGATGCTTTTGAGGTTGAACGACCTTAGGTTCTCTCTTAGATTGTTCCGTTGAATGCGAGACGAGTTCTTCCACTGCACGAACAGATAAACCTTCATTAACAATTTTTTGAGCAAGCTTCTCCATCTCAGCATGAGTTCTCAAAGATAATAACGCTCGAGCATGTCCAGAGGACAGAACACCTACAGCTACTCGACGTTGAACAAGAGCAGGAAGTTTAAGAAGGCGAATAGTGTTCGCAATCAACGAGCGAGAACGTCCAATTTTTTGTGCCAATTGTTCTTGAGTAGTTCCGAACTCTTCAAGAAGTTGCTGATACGCGGCAGCTTCTTCAATAGGATTAAGTTGGCTACGGTGAAGGTTTTCCAATAATGCATCGCGCAATAAATCGACATCATGAGTTTCGCGAACAATAGCAGGAATAGTGTCGAGTCCAGCTCGTTGAGTGGCGCGCCAGCGACGCTCTCCCATCACTAATTCGTATTTTTCTTTCCCACCTTCACGACTTTTTCGTACCACAATAGGTTGAAGAACTCCGATTTCTTTTACGGAGTGAACAAGTTCTTCCATGTCTTGTTCATTGAATTCAGTACGAGGCTGTTTTCGATTGGGGTGAATATCGTGAACATTAAGAACAGCAAATTGAGCACCAGGAACAGGGACTAATCCACTTTCAGGCTGTTCTTCTCCCCCGAAGAAAAAGTCAACAGGACGCCGATTGGAAGTCGAACTACGAAGAGCTGCTCCCATGTCTGCACGTTTTTTCTTTGAATCTTTTTGAGGAACTTTAGAAGTTTCACGTGAAACATTCTTGTGGTCTTTTTGACGACGAGAAGTGTCTTGAGATGAATGTTCTACAGTTGGCACCGTTTGAACGTCCTTCTCTGAGTAGCTTTCAGTAGGAATGAGGGCGCCAATACCGCGACCCAATCCACGCTTCTTTTCTGCCATAGTAAGATTCTCCCTATTGTTCAACGGACCGTCTAAGTCTATCTGTTCTCACAGAAACATGGGGAGAAAAATGTCATGTTTCACGTGAAACTCTTAAATAGAATGATTATTCTAATCGTTATTTTCCATTAAAAATACCAGTTGCTACCCTAATAATCATAGAATAGCAACTGATATAAGTTTTATATTATTTTATTTTTTCTTTGCTATTTCTATAGCCGCTTCTATATACGCTCTAGAGCCCGTGGATGAGACATCGTAGCTAATAACGGTCTGCTGATAACTTGGAGCTTCTGAAATGCGAACAGAACGAGGAATAACACTGTTGAGCACTTCGCGTGGAAAATGAGTCCTTACTTCATCAGCGACCTGTGAAGCCAAATTTGTTCTTCCGTCATACATTGTTAACAGGATAGTACTCAATGCAAGATCTGCGTTCAGGTGTCTCTGAATCATCTTGATGTTTTTAAGTAACTGGCTCAATCCTTCTAGCGCATAATATTCACATTGAATCGGAATGAGAACTTCTTGAGCGGCAACAAAAGCATTAACCGTCAGTAACCCAAGACTGGGTGGACAGTCAATAAAAACATAGTCAAGGCGCTCCAACCCTTCGCGGTCTCGCCATTGTTTATATTCTTGGAGAGCTCCCCTCAACCGATTTTCACGAGCAACCATTGATACAAGTTCAATTTCAGCTCCGGCAAGGTCGATAGTTGCAGGCGCACACCAGAGCTGTTTGATATCTGGACAAGGTTTAACAATCTCAGATAAAGGCAATTCGTCAATGAGTACGTCATAGACGCTAGGTGTATCATTTCCGTGATCAATACCCAAAGCGGTCGAAGCGTTTCCTTGAGGATCACTGTCAATCACAAGAACATTCATTCTTTTAGTTGCGAGAGCAGCTGCTAAGTTGACGGCGGTACTTGTTTTCCCAACGCCACCTTTTTGGTTAGAAACAGCAAATATGCGAGTTCTTTCTGGCCGATTCAACACGATTTGTTCCAGTTCTTTAAGTTTTGTTTTCTCGCTCAAAGCCTCTGGAGAAACCAGAGTGTTCAGCCCTTTATCTTGCACTTGTTTCTCTAATTTCTGGCGTGTTTCACGTGAAACACGACCTCGATCCAATTGAGAAGAACCCACGCTCTCATGGGGCTCCGGAGGCATTCCAAAATCAGGAATATTGATTGCTATTTTTTCATTCATGAAATTCCAGCCAATCCCATCTTTCTCCCCTCAAGAGCAATATGGAAGGTTCGGCACTATTATGTGAGGGTGATATTTAGATTACCTGTTCACGTACAACATCTCGACAGTATTTATAAATAAAAACTTATAAAAGTTGTTTTGAGATAAGATTTCTCATAGTAGAACACATACGGTTCATAGCTTTCCAGCGTTTATGCCCAAAACAGAATCTTCACCATACATAAAAACGGTGGTGTTGATATTTTGTAATATCAACACCACCGACGATGAAAATCCGCCCACCGGCGAACGTGTATTAGAGAGAAACCCTCACAATAGTAGTTGGCTCATCAAGGAGCTGATCGCCAGCACTAAGCACTTCGACCGTGCGAGCACCATACTTATTGAGCTTCTTCTTCGCTTTCGTAATTTCTTCTCCCGCAGAACGCCCTTTAATAGCAAGCAATTCGCCAGTACCACGAAGAATCGGAAGGGTAATATCAACAAGCCCGACCAAGGCGGAGACAGCACGAGCCGTTACGTACTCGACGTCGACCATGCCTACCGCTTGTTCAGCACGCGAACGTAAAATCGTTACGTTATCTAGACCCAAGTCTTCAACGACTTCATCAAGCCATATGACACGACGCTCCAGAGGCTCTATCAGCGTAATATCAAGATCTGGGCGAGCAATAGCTAAGCAAAGCCCTGGAAGACCAGCACCGGAGCCTACATCGGCAATTGAAGCGTCTTTCTCAATATATTCTTGTACCACTGCACAGTTTAGGACGTGACGCCCCCACAAACGAGGCACTTCTCGAGGACCAATAAGACCTCTTTCGATGCCACTCGTTGCAAGATGCTCTACGTAGCGCTGGGCAAGTGGAAGTCTCTGACCAAAGATCTTTTCCGCAGCAGTTCTTTCAGCACCGGTGAGTTCCGGAAGGATATCTTGAGCCATTTATGCCTCCGGGACAGAAATAACGATATGACGTCCTGCCCCTTCTCCTTCAGACTCTGAGTAAAGACCGTTTTCAGCAACAAGATCATGAACGAGCTTCCGCTCATAAGCACTCAAAGGCTCTAAGTGGTAATCCTCCCCCGTCTCTTTGACCTGTGCGATAGCTTCTAATGCCATAGAAGTAGCTCGCTTAATGCGCTTTGCGCGGTACTCACCAATATCAAGAACTAGGCGGGAGTGGTTTCCGGTAGAGGCAAGCACTGATAAACGTACGAGTTCTTGCAAGGCAGCAAGAGTATTTCCTCGTTTACCGATAAGAGCTTTAAGTTGTTCGTTCTCGCTGTCTTCACTAATAACAGAAAGATACGTGCGATTATTACGAATCTCGATATCGATATCTCCATCGATATCAGCAATATCTAGGAGTTCTTCAAGATAATCTGCCGCAATATCGCCTTCATCTTCGAGGTATTTAAGGTGGTCTTTTTCCTCGTAGTTTTCGTGTTCTTCAGACACAGGTGTTTCTTCCACAAGTTGCTCCATTAAAACTAGTTCTTCTTTTTCTGTTGCTGACGCTGACGTTTTTTGCTCATAGGTTGCTGACGCTGTCCCTGAGCTGCACGTTCACGTGCTTTTTGTAGTTCTTCTTCGTATTGTTCTTTGGTTTTACCAACTGGTGGTAAACCTTTTTCGGCGCGACGAGCGTTGAGCTCTCGTTCTGCTTGGGACCCAGGTGTTGGGTTATTACGGATAACCCACCATTGCTGACCTACAGACCAAATATTTGAAACAGTCCAGTACACGAGAACACCGATAGGGAAGTTGATGCCAGAAATCAAGAAGATGACAGGGAAGATGTAAATCATCATCTGCTGTTGACGGTACATGGGAGATTCTTTAGCAGCGTCGGACATGTTTTTAGCACCCAGTTGTTTCTGAGATACGAACATGGACACAGACATCAACACAACGAGAGTACCAGCAACAATAATGGTGCTTGCGTGGTTTCCATTTCCGGGGTTCAGCATCGTAGAGAAGAGCGGAACCTGGCCGAAAATATAGGAATCGTTGAACTGTTTCACCAGATCGTTAGAAAGCATTAAGATGCCTTCGTGCTTTTCTGCTGCATGAGGGATGCCTCTTAGAACTTCAAAGAGGCCAAAGAAGATTGGCATCTGAGCCAAGATAGGGAAGCACGAAGACAGCGGGTTAGCACCGCGTTCTTTGTACAGGGCCATTTGTTCTTGTGCCATAGCTTGGCGTGAGAGCTGGTCTGTTTTACCCTGATATTTTTTCTTCAGCTTTGCAAATTCTGGCTGAAGTTCTTGCATTCCTCGCATAGATTTAATCTGTTTAAGGAATAGAGGGATTGTCAGGGTTCGCATGACGAGTGTTAGCCCGACAATGGCAAGAACCCAGGTCAGACCGGAAGTGGGGTCTAATCCTAATGTGGTGAAAAGTGAATGGAATACCCAGAGAATAAAGGAAACAATCCATTTAAAGGGCCAGAGGATGACGTCAAACATCGAGTTCTCCTTGGCTCGTTGAGCCTGTTAGTTTGGTCTGTATGAAGTTGGTTTATAGGTAGTCTTGAGGGTGGTTTAAAAGAACAATTTTAGGTTCTTTTCCGGCAGGAAAATTCTGTTTTCCTGCCGGTACTTCATCAAGTCCGCCAGTTGCCCAGGGGTGACAGCGTAGAAGCCTGCGAACAGTGAGCGATAGTCCTTTAGTTGCTCCGTGTCGAAGGCATGATTCTAAGGCATAAGCTGAACAGCTTGGGTAGTACTTACAAACATTTCCGTAAAGCGGTGAGATGACTGCTCGATAGATTTTTAGTACAGCAATGAGAAAGTTCTGCGGTAGTGTCCATAGAGCATGTTGTACAGATTGCGGTCGTACAAATTCATGCGGCGCTTGTTCTAAGAGGTCTGGCTGTTGTTTTTGAGAGGAGTGCTTCATGATGGGTTTTCGGCATTCCTCTCGCAAGATAATGGGGCAGTTTCAGGGCTTTGTGCTACTGCCTGCAGATTTTGTTGTGATGCCATTTTAGCAAGGGTGCTGGTTAAAGCGTTTTCGTAATCTTGTGATAGTTCTTCCCATGTGGCGTGGGAAGACGCGGGAAGAGCGCGAATAACTATTTGATGGCCCTGAGGAATTTTTTTAAGGGTGAGAGCTGATAACGCACGTAATCTTCTTTTAACAAGGTTTCGAGTGACAGCGTTTCCAACAGTTTTAGAAACGATGAACCCAATAATAGTCGGAGATTCACCGTGAGAAGTTGCATATAGAACTAAGTTCCGGCGCCCAGAACGGACACCGGAACGTGTAGTTTCTGCGAATTGGACTTTTGTCCGCATCCGGTGCTGTTGAGCCAGCACATGTTCTCCTTTCGGTTTCGACTCCTAGGATTCCCCCAGAGGTCGAGGAGGGAAGGAGTTTAATTTATGCCGAAAGAGCGGTGCGACCCTTGCTGCGGCGGTTTGCCAAGATGGCACGACCTGCGCGGGTGCGCATACGAAGACGGAAGCCGTGCTTCTTGGCACGACGGCGGTTATTCGGCTGAAAAGTCCGCTTGCTCATTTTGTTACTCCAAAGCGTTTGGTAGGGGCGCGCAACCCTTCACCAATTTGTTTAGAAACAGGTTGACGCTTATTTCTGATGATGAGCACACATCCTAAGCGTTTTTTCACACTATTGCCCTGCCTAAACAGAGCGTTCGGAGCGTACACATACGACTAAAAAACTCTATGAGTTTAATTGCTTGTGGTCAAGCAAGGCACAGCTAAGTTTTTAATCACAACATGTGCACAATTTATCATCAACAGCTGTGGATTACTTCCCGAAAGAGGCTTAAGTGTCAAGTTTTCCACAGAATAGCACTTTATAACTTATCAACAGCTATTTTCTTGTAATTTACGACTTCTTCGATAGACTGTCTCAAAGTATCCTCACGAAATACACTGTGTAAATAACAAGTTTTCCACTCTGTGTATAACCCTTGTGGAAAACTGTGGATTTTGGTGGTTAAGCGCTAAAATTTAATCTCAACATTACCGACTGAAAAAAGGAGTTCACCTTGAGCGAGCAATCACATAAAGACATGATGCTTCGTTGGGCTCATCTCAAGGATGCGCTTCGTTCTAGTGTCAGTCCGCGATGGATGGGGTTTATTTCGCAAGCTCAACCTCAAGCTCATATGGGAACGGTGCTGCTGATTGCAGTTCCTAGCGAATACGCGAGAGATGTTATTCAGCAAAAAATCAATCAAGAATTCAAAGTTGCGTTAGAGAATGCTTTTGGAGAGGGAACAACTGAAGCTATCGTCATTGATACGAGCCTCGAAGAAACTCCAGATCTTACTTTCACCCAGCCAAAAGTTTCTCAGCAGACAGTCTCATCGCCGACAGCTAACACCGCAAACATAGTACAAGAGAGCAACAGTGTTCAGAATTTTACTTCTGTTCCAAATGTTCAAGAGATAGAGACAGAAGGGCGTTTGGCAAGCCCTTCCTTTACACAAAACAAGAGTCCCATTCAGAAAGAATCGGCGCCTGCTTCGGACGTTGAGCAACCCCAACCAAAGCAGAATACAGAAACATCAACAGCTTCATCGGTGTGGGAGAGCTCTGCCCGTCTTAACGATAAATATACTTTTGATACTTTTGTGATTGGGCAGTCTAACCGTTTTGCTCATGCTGCAGCTTTTGCTGTTTCGGAAACTCCAGCCTCTGCTTATAATCCCCTCTTCATCTATGGAGACTCAGGTTTAGGTAAAACTCATTTGCTTCATGCTATTGGGCATTATGCAAAGAGACTTTATCCAGAGCTCAGGGTACGTTATGTCAATTCTGAAGAGTTCACTAACGAATTCATCAACTCTATTAGAGATGACGAAGGTTCCTCGTTCAAACAGATTTATCGCAACGTTGATATGTTGCTGATTGACGATATTCAGTTTTTAGCGGGTAAAGAACATACACAAGAAGAGTTTTTCCATACTTTTAATACCTTGCACAACCATCAGAAGCAGGTTGTTATTACTTCTGATTTGCCTCCTAAAATGCTCACTGGTTTCGTTGAACGTATGCGTTCTCGTTTTGAATGGGGACTCATTACCGACGTTCAGCCACCAGAGCTAGAGACTCGTATTGCTATTTTGAGGAAGAAAGCTCAGAATGAATCGATTGAGGTACCTGATGATGTGATGGAGTATATTGCTTCGAACATCACCACCAACATTAGAGAGCTGGAAGGTTCTCTCATCCGTGTCGCGGCTTTTGCTTCGTTGAATAAACAACCTATCGATTTAGCTGTAGCGGAGAGAGTTCTCAAAGATTTTATTACAAGTGATGGTGCTCAGGAAATTACAGCTTCTCAGATTCTTGTTGCTACGGCTAGCTATTTTGATGTCTCGATTGAAGATTTGCAGTCGAAGTCTCGCACGCGCACGCTGGTGACTGCACGTCAAATTGCGATGTATCTACTACGTGAGTTAACGGATATGTCGCTTCCTAAAATTGGTCAAGAGTTAGGTGGGCGTGACCATACAACGGTGATTCATGCCGATCGGAAGATTAGGACGTTAATGGCGGAGAGACACCAGATTTTTAATCAGGTCAATGAGCTCACCAATAAGATTAAGCAGGCTCAAAGGTCTCAAAAGTAGCTCTGACAAGCTTAATAACAAAAAATATCGACCCTGTGGATAACTTGTGTGACTTAAGGTCTTAAAATGTGGACGTTAAGTGTATAGTTATGCGTTTTAAGTGGATTGCTTATACGGTATAAATATTCATTCACAATAGATTCACTTAATAGTCATTATTAAAACACATCTTATCAACATCTAAAACCCTAGATTCTCGCGGTTGATAATGGTTTTCCACATAATCCACACCCGTTATTAACACTACTCCCTTAAAGAGAAAAACATCCAAATAACATTTTCTCTGCTTCCTGCGGAGGTCTTGAACTCTGTAATTACATTTTTTCTTCTCGTGTTCCAAGGGGTTAAGTGCACTTTGTAATTACAGAAATATGTTGTTTCTAGAGTCTTATTGTTGTTTTGAAAATTAAAAGGCTGTAATTTGACTATCAGATGTTCTTCTTTCAACACCATGAGTTTTTAGAAAACATCCTCGCAATGAACCAACGAGAACGTCGCTAAAATCAACGGGTTTTTGCTAGTTCTCCCTTTCTTATAGAGGAACCATGAATTCACTATCTCGTCGTCACATAGTTCGTGGAGCTGCTTGGTCTGTACCTGTAGTTCTTAGTTCAGCAGTAATTCCCAGCTATGCAGCTTCTCCTTGTCCTGAAGGTTCGTGGTACATCAAGTCACGGCTCATTCAGACAGATGAAGATCCATCAAATGTTAATTTTGATAATGTTGTCACCGATCAAACCACTCCACCCGGCGAAAGCTCGATGCAACACTGGTATTTCAGAGGAAAGCTATGGTGGCGTATTCCTTTAGGATTCCCACAAGGCGCAGAAGCAGGTGCTCTTGTTACTGTCCCCTTTGACAGTTCATGGACTTCACCTTCAAAACCAGCCCCTTATCCTCTTGCAAAGTTTAAAGCATTTGGATCAGCCCATCCTGAACTGTTCACTCAAGAACTTCCTGCAGCTGAGGTAGCTATAGGAACTGATCACATAACCATTTCTTTCCCTCAAGAAATTCCAGCTGGCGCCGCTGGAGGTTTTATCTTTACAACGGTTCCTGTTGGTGGAGAAGAATCTGTATTGGCAGGTACCCCATATACTGCTGAAGCTTATATAACCTTCAAACCCCTAATATGCTCTTAAATATTCTGTTTTCTTAGACAGGTTATAGCGCAAGTTTGGCGGGGAATGTCACCCGTTTAGCTGACACTCCCCGCCAATAGAGTGGTTATTTAATAAAGCGTCTTTTAGATATCTTGTAGGTACACTAAAAAGTGAAGTTTTAATTTAAAAATTTTTCTTATTAGGGGAATAATGTCTCACACAGTGAACCGTCGTCATCTTGTTAAAGGTGCCGCTTGGGCCGCACCTGTTGTCCTCGCAACATCTGTTGTTCCGGTCTATGCTGCTTCATGCGATATGCGAGTCTGGGAAGTTAAATCTCGAATCGTTGCAACAGACCCAGACTATTCAAACCACAACTATGATAAAAAAGTCCTCTACGGAGAAGGTCTTTCTGGAGAAGATAAAGCGCAACAATATGGTGAAGCAGAGATGCAACACTGGTACGACGCTAATAGTAAAAAACTTATGTGGCGTCTTCATATAGGTCTTCCTGAAGGTGCAGCTAGTGGTGCAATGATTACGATTCCTATTGACCCTTCATGGTCAAACCCCTCAGCTATTACCCAAGGCGGACTCGAACTTTTCTTGCGTCTTGATGCTCACCGTCCAGAACTTTATTCGGAGAGTTTCCCGCCTGCTCTCATTGAAGATCGTGGAACTTACCTGTCTATTATCTTCGCTGGGCCTATTCCGAAGGGTGCAGGAGCAGTCTTTACGTTCTCTGCAGACCCAAAGGGTGGAGAAGATGCTGTACTTGGTCGTAATAGCTCTACTGGAACTGGCGATACTTATACTGCTGAAGCGACTATTGAGTTTAAAAAACTAGGTTGCTAAAGCCATCAAATAATAGCCACTAGCGTATATGCCTTATTGTGTATATGCGCTAGTGGTTTTTTATGGAGTGATAACGACTAAAAACCTCCTATCTTCTGATGTTTGCAACGGTACTGTTGAAAATATCCGGTAGACTGAAAAACAAAATGTGCTCACAACTTCGATGAGCTCACAACTTTTCTTTGACTTATTGCACAAGGGGTACCGGTGAAATTTACTATCGAACGTGATGTCCTCACAGAAGCAGTCGGCTGGACTGCTCGATCACTTTCACCTCGACCACCTGCACCTGTTCTATCAGGGCTGCTAATTACCGCAGCCGAAGGAGAAGTCTCCATCGCAAGTTTTGACTACGAAACCTCTGCGAAACTCAACGTTAGTGCCACTATTGAAGAAGAAGGCGTAGCTCTCGTTTCTGGAAGGCTTCTTGCAGAAATCTGCCGTTCCTTGCCTAATGCAGATGTTAATGTCAGCGTGCATGATTCGAAAATGCACATTCAGTGTCGCACTGCAAGCTTTAACCTCAGCACCATGCCAGTAGCTGACTACCCAGAATTGCCAACACTGCCGACGATTTCAGGAACAGTTGAAGGGAACTCGTTTGCGAAAGCTGTATCGCAAGTTGTTGTTGCCGCTTCTAAAGACGATACCCTCCCCATTCTTACCGCTATTTTGGTAGAGATTGAGGGGGAAAAAATGACGTTGCTTGCCACTGACCGTTATCGTCTAGCAATGCGTGAACTCACCTGGGCGCCAATGTCATCAGATATCCAAACTGCGGTACTAGTTAAAGCAAAAACTATGTCAGAAGTAGCTAAAACTCTCGGCGGAGCAGGAGAACTGAACATAGCGCTTTCTGACTCTCATGAGCTAATCGGCTTTGAATCAGGTGGACGTCGAACCACTAGCTTGCTTGTTGACGGAGAATACCCGAAAATTCGATCACTATTTCCTGACTCAACACCAATTCACGCAATTGTTAGAACTTCCGATTTGCTTGAAGCCGTACGACGTGTATCGCTTGTTGCAGAACGTAATACACCAGTGCGTCTTGTCTTTAGCGAAGGCCAAGTCACTTTGGATGCTGGAACTGGCGAAGACGCTCAAGCAACAGAAACGCTGAGCGCTCATCTTGAAGGTGAAGAGAGCATTACGGTAGCGTTTAACCCTTCCTACCTTTCAGAAGGTCTTAACAGTTTCGGAACAGAATTTATTAGATTCTCTTTCACTGATCCTGCAAAACCCGCTTCTATTTCAGGGCAAAAAGAGTTGATGGGTGAAGACGAAAGTGACTATCGATACTTGCTCATGCCTGTTCGCCTGCCTAATTAGTTACGTCTCTTACCTCTAAGGACTGTGTGAAGAACGGAAGGTTTGTGTGTACATCGACCATATTTCGTTGATGAACTACCGTACCTACTCGCTACTGAATTTACCGTTATCTACCGGTGTCACTGTATTCCTTGGCGCTAATGGGGTCGGTAAAACCAACATTGTTGAAGCTATTAACTACACTGCGGAGCTTTCTTCACATCGAGTATCTCATGATGGGCCTTTAGTTCAGGTGGGGGCGCAACGAGCATATATACGGACTCGTGTTGTGAGAGGAAATTGGCAGACCATCACTGAATTTGAAATTGCCCCAGGGCATAGTAACCGTGTCCGTATCAATAGAGCTGCTCCGGTTCGTGCCCGTGAAGCATTGGGGATTACCTCGACGGTGTTTTTCTCACCTGAAGATTTACAACTCGTTAAAGGTGAACCTCAATGTCGGAGACGTTTTGTTGATGATTTGGCTGTTTCTCTGCGTCCTGTTGTTGCTTCTTACCGAAGTGATTATGAGCGAATCCTCAGACAACGAAATTCACTTCTGAAAACGATGAGAGGTGGACGAATCACTGAGGAGCATCGTCATACGTTGAATATCTGGAATGAACAGATTGCTCAAGCTGGGGCATTACTTGTTCATTCTCGATGGAATGCGTTGGCGCGCTTAGTTCCAGAAATTCAATACGCTTATCAGCAGCTCACTGACGGGTCTAAAGCTATTGGTATTACCTATGAATCAACAATTTTTCCTGATATTACAGAACGGACCTTGCCACAAGCAGCACAGCTGAGTGTTGCTGAGATTAGTAAGGCTTGGATGCAAGCAATAGAAGACAAACAATCTGAAGAAATTGAGCGTGGAGTGAGCCTCATCGGTGTTCATCGCGATGAGATGATATGGAAAATTGGTGATATACCCGCTAAAGGTTTTGCATCTCATGGGGAGAGTTGGTCCTTAGCTCTAGCGTTAAAACTGGGTTCTTGGTACGTTCATAGAAAAGATCAACAAAGCGTAGAATCGTGCCCTATTCTTATCCTCGATGATGTCTTTGCTGAGCTAGATACTGCGCGCCGGAAACGTCTTGGTGCAATCGTATCTGACGCTGAACAAGTGTTAGTAACATGTGCTATTGAAGAGGACCTTCCGCAAGAGCTTGGTGAAGATATCACGATGATTAGAGTGACTCCGGGGCATGCGTCTCTTGCTTGAGTATCTTAATGGCATATCGTAGTGAAAGAACTGTCTTCTCATGAATTTTGATGAGCAATACGCCCAAGCACCAGCAATTATGCTGCAAAGAATGCGTTATGCTGCTTCTGAGAGAGGAGAAGCTCCTCTCAAAGGGTATGCTGCCCGAAAAATTCTCAAAGATTTTAGTGCTTCTATGGTTCAGCAACCGGGAAAGAAGAAGCCACAACAATATTATCAACGGCATAATATTGCTCAAATGGGTGGATATACCGGCGCTGGTGAAGATTATCGTGATCCTCAACCTTTGAGCTACGCTATTGATAAATTAATTCGTAGTCGAGGTTGGAAAGAGCCTGTTGCTGTTTCTTCTGTTCTTGCTCGTTGGAAAGAACTCATGGGAGAACACGTTGCCGAGCATACAACCCCTGAGAAATATCAAGACACTAAAGTCACTATTCGATGTACATCTACTTCGTGGGCTACCAGCTTAAAGCTGATGAAAGAAGAAATATTGAAGATGTTTGAGAGGGAACTTGGTGCCGGTATTGTCACCGATATTATTATTTTGGGGCCTCATACACGACAATGGAAACACGGAAAATTAGTTGCGCCTGGAGGGCGTGGTCCACGAGATACCTACGGATAGTTTTCTCATCTAAGAAGAGAATCTCATAGCAAC
Source organism: Rothia sp. P13129 (assembly GCF_048512865.1). Classification (NCBI taxonomy): domain Bacteria; kingdom Bacillati; phylum Actinomycetota; class Actinomycetes; order Micrococcales; family Micrococcaceae; genus Rothia; species Rothia sp. P13129. Next base: position 382,233 of record NZ_JBLXYA010000001.1, on the reverse strand, counting down.
GGGGAACCTATTGCATAATACCCTCGTGCGCTAGAAGCGCTGATTCTAGGCGTTCTAGCGGGTGCATACTAAGAATAACCCTTACAAAAGGCAACAAAGAGGGCGATATCTCCCTACTTTCCGGTAGAATTGAGCGTAAATGTACTGCGCATTTCTAACTCTGCATCGCTCATTAAATGAGCAATTCATGCAACCTTTGCTCATAGTAATGAGCGAGGTTGTAAGAGGTCTTGATGGGGGTGCGCTAAATCTTACTCAAGGAGCCTTATACCTGTGGCAACTGAAGAAACACCTCATGAATATGGTGCAGCCGATATTACGGTTCTCGAGGGGCTAGAAGCTGTTCGTAAGCGTCCTGGTATGTATATCGGTTCAACTAATGAACGCGGTCTGCACCACCTCGTCTACGAAGTTGTCGATAACTCTGTTGACGAAGCTTTAGCTGGGCATGCTGACCACATTGAGGTGATAATCCTCGAAGATGGTGCAGTGCGCGTTAGCGATAACGGGCGCGGTATTCCTGTTGATGAACACCCCACCGAACACAAGCCTACTGTAGAAGTCGTGATGACGATTTTGCATGCTGGCGGTAAATTTGGCGGTGGCGGATACGCTGTCTCTGGCGGCTTGCACGGTGTAGGTATCTCCGTTGTGAATGCGCTATCTACACGCGTAGAAACTCAGGTGCGACGTCAAGGATACGCTTGGAACATTTCCTTCGAAAACGGTGGTGTTACAAAGAACCCATTGACTCGTGGCGAGGCGACAGAAGAAACTGGTACGACTCAGACGTTCTGGCCTGATCCTGAAATTTTTGAAACAACTATTTTTGATTTTGAAACCCTCAGGGCACGTTTCCAACAGATGGCGTTCTTAAATAAGGGGCTCACTATCTCTCTCACTGATCAGCGAGAGGTTCTCCCCCAAGACGAAATCGCTGGAGATGAAAAGAAAAAGGGCGAACAGCTCAATCGAGTGAGCGCAGATGCCCAAGGGTATAAGAGTGTCACTTACCTCTATGAAAACGGTCTTTTGGACTATGTTAAATTCCTTAATAGCTCTAAAAAAATAGAGACTATCAACGATGAAATTATCGCATTCGAAGCAGAAGATACTGAACGTATTATGAGCTTGGAAGTAGCGATGCAATGGACCACCGATTATAAAGAGTCTGTTCACACCTATGCTAATACCATCAATACACATGAAGGTGGTACACATGAAGAAGGCTTCCGCGCTGCATTGACATCTTTGGTGAACCGTTATGCTCGTGATAACAAGCTGTTGCGAGATAAAGACGATAACCTCACCGGTGAAGATGTTCGTGAAGGTCTGACTGCTGTTGTCTCTGTAAAAATTTCTGAGCCCCAGTTTGAGGGGCAGACAAAAACGAAATTGGGCAACTCTGAGGCAAAGTCTTTTGTTCAGCGTGAGATGTCTGATCATTTAGGTGACTGGTTTGAGCGTAATCCTCAGATAGCTAAAGACATTGTTCGTCGTGCAATTACTGCGTCTAACGCTCGTTTAGCTGCTCGTCGCGCTCGCGAGACAACTCGCCGTAAAGGGTTGCTAGAGACAGGTTCAATGCCTGGAAAGCTTAAAGACTGTTCGTCGAAGGATCCCTCGATTTCTGAAATTTATTTGGTGGAGGGTGATTCTGCAGGTGGTTCTGCAGTTCAGGGGCGTGACCCAAATACTCAGGCGATTCTTCCTCTACGTGGAAAAATTCTTAACGTAGAGCGTGCTCGTCTTGATCGTGCATTGGGTAATGCTGAGATTCAGTCGATGATTACTGCTTTTGGTTCTGGTATTGGAGAAGAATTCAATATCGAAAAAGCTCGCTATCATAAGGTTGTTTTGATGGCGGATGCAGATGTTGACGGTCAGCATATTACGACGTTGTTGTTGACTTTGCTCTTCCGCTTTATGAGACCTTTGATTGAAGCTGGGTATGTGTATTTGGCTCAGCCTCCGCTGTATCGCATTAAGTGGTCTAACGCTCCACACGATTATGTGTATTCTGATGCTGAGCGTGATGAGGTTGTTGCTCGAGGTCTTGCTAATAACCAGCGTCTCCCTAAAGACAATGGTATTCAGCGTTATAAAGGTCTTGGAGAAATGGACTACACCGAGCTTTGGGAAACAACAATGGACCCTCAAAAACGCACTCTCTTGCAGGTGACTGTAGAAGATGCTGCTGCAGCTGATCAGGTTTTCTCTGTTCTGATGGGTGAAGATGTTGAGGCTCGACGTGACTTTATTCAGCAGAATGCAAAAGATATTCGATTCCTTGATGTCTAGGGAATATGTGCATAGCGCAAGCGTTATATAACGCTCAAGGAATATAAATCAAGGACGAAAAGAAACGGAAAACTTCACATGAGCGATGAAACTCAGAATGATTCCACAGAACCTATTGAAGGCGAAGTTGTAGGAAGTTCTTTAGCGGCAGCAACTACCGTTCACGGACGAGTGAATAAAGTAGACCTCCGCTCAGAAATGGAACGTTCGTACCTAGACTACGCAATGGCTGTCATTATCGGACGTGCTTTACCGGATGTACGTGATGGGCTAAAACCTGTGCACCGCCGAGTCATCTACGCGATGTACGATGGCGGCTATCGACCTGAACGAGCTTTTAATAAATGCGCTCGCGTGGTCGGTGACGTGATGGGTCAGTACCATCCCCACGGTGATAGCGCTATCTATGACACCTTGGTGCGTCTGATTCAGCATTGGACCATGCGTTACCCGCTCGCGCTAGGTCAAGGAAACTTTGGTTCTCCCGGTAACGACGGAGCGGCAGCTTCTCGTTACACTGAGACGAAGATGGCCCCTATCGCATTAGAAATGGTTCGTGATATCCACGAAGATACCGTGGACTATCAAGACAACTACGATGGTAAAAACCAAGAACCGACTGTTCTTCCCTCACGTATTCCTAACCTATTAGTCAATGGGTCATCAGGTATTGCGGTAGGTATGGCAACCAACATCCCTCCTCACAACCTGCGTGAAGTAGCAGAAGGCGTGGAATGGTTCCTTAAAAATCCTGATGCAACCAACGAAGAACTCCTTGACGCATTGTTAGAACGGGTCAAAGGTCCTGACTTTCCTACTGGTGCAACTATCCTTGGACATAAGGGCATTGAAGATGCTTACCGTACAGGGCGCGGATCCATTACGATGCGTGCTGTGGTTAACGTCGAAGAGATTCACGGCCGCACGTGCCTCGTCATTACCGAACTCCCCTATCAAGCAAACCCCGATAATCTTGCTATTAAAATTGCTGACCTTGTCAAAGAGCATAAGATTACCGGTATCGCTGATTTACGTGATGAAACTTCTGGCCGTACCGGACAGCGTCTAGTTGTCGTTCTCAAACGTGATGCTGTCCCTAAGGTCGTCCTGAACAACCTTTATAAGCACACCCAGTTGCAAGAAAACTTCTCTGCTAACATGCTTGCCGTTGTTGATGGTGTGCCTCGTACACTCTCTTTGGATGCGTTTATCCGCCACTGGGTAAATCACCAAATTGAGGTTATTGTTCGACGTACTCGTTATCGTCTACGTCAAGCTGAAGAAGAAGCGCATATTCTTCGCGGGTTGCTCAAAGCTCTTGATGCTCTAGACGAGGTAATTGCGCTGATTCGTCGTTCTGCAACAGCTGACGATGCTCGCAGTGGATTGATGGCATTGCTTGATATTGATGAAGCTCAGGCTCAAGCAATTCTTAATATGCAGCTACGTCGTCTAGCAGCTTTGGAACGTCAGAAGATTCAAACTCGTCATGATGAATTAATGCGTTTGATTGCAGAATATAACGAGATTATCGCTTCTGAGGCTCGTCAGCGTGAAATTATCTCTGAAGAACTTGCCGATATCGTCAATCGCTATGGCGATGATCGTCGCACCAAGATTCTGATGGGATATGACGGCGACATGTCGATGGAAGACCTTATTCCTGAAGAAGAGATGGTCGTAACCATTACCCGTGGCGGATATGTTAAACGTACTCGCTCTGATCAGTATCGAAGCCAGCACCGTGGCGGCAAGGGCATTAAGGGTGCCGCGCTACGTGGTGATGACGTTGTCGAACAATTCTTTGTCACAACAACACATAACTGGATTCTTTTCTTCACTAATCTGGGCCGCGTCTACCGTACAAAGGCTTATGAACTAATGGAAGCCGGTCGTGACGCTAAAGGGCAGCATGTTGCTAACCTCTTAGCTTTCCAGCCGGGTGAGACCATAGCCAAAGTGATGGAGCTGAAATCTTATGAGGACGCTCCCTACCTTGTACTAGCTACTAAGGGCGGTCTGGTGAAGAAGACCAAACTAAGTGATTACGATACCAATCGTACTGCTGGTGTTATTGCTATTAACCTACGTGATGGCGATGAACTTGTTTCTGCTGGGCTTGCCTCGGCCGAAGACGATTTGATGCTGATCTCTCGCAAAGGTCAGTCATTACGTTTTACTGCAACGGATGAAGCGTTGCGTCCGATGGGGCGTGCAACTTCTGGCGTGACGGGCATGAAGTTCCGTGACGGTGATGAACTGTTGAGTATGAATGTTGTTTCTGATGATTCGTATGTTTTTGTTGTAACCGAAGGTGGCTATGCAAAGCGTACGAAGGTCGGAGAATACCGTATTCAAGGTCGTGGCGGTCTTGGTATTAAGGTCGCTAAGTTGGCTGAAGATCGTGGTGACCTTGTGGGAGGTCTGATTGTTGAAGACGATGACGAAGTCTTAGTCGTTATGCAATCAGGTAAAGTTGTTCGTACTTCTGTTGCTGAAGTTCCTGCTAAAGGACGTGACACCATGGGTGTTATTTTTGCTAAGCCTGGCAAAAATGACCATATTGTTGGTGTTGCTCGTAACCAAGACCGACAGCTTGAAGAAGAAAATGATGGTGAACGCACCGAAGCGGTCGATAATACAGTACCGTTAGAGAGTCATCAGCTTGAGTCTGAGCAAGTAGTAGCTCAGAGTTCTGAAGAGAATGCACACGGAGGTAACTAAGAGTGAGCACTACCGGTACTAGCACCCGTAAACAAGGTGCACGCCCTACTGCGAATAAACAGCGTGCGGGGGCTCGCAGCAACGGCACACGTTCTGCTGCTCACCGCAATAAGCCGTTGGTGCGTCCTGCGCCTCGCTCTAAAGTTCGTCGTGCTCGCCTTGTTGTTGCCAAAGTTGATACATGGTCTGTGGCTAAGCTAGTCTTCTTGCTTTCTGTTGCTGTGGGTATTGTTTTTGTTGTGTCTTCAGTGGTTTTGTGGCTTGCTATGCAGGCTACAGGATTGTTTGATGGCATTAATGATCTTTTGACGATGCTTGGCACTACTGGCAACCATATTGATATTTCTAATTTCTTGTCGTTGGGGCAGGTTGCACTGTACACCACTATGATTTCTGTGGTGAACGTTATTCTCTTTACGTTGCTTGGTGTTATTGCCGCGATGCTGTACAACATTGCTGCAAAGCTTGTTGGCGGTATCGGTCTGACCTTGACTGATGACTAGAAATTTTCCTTGTTTCCTTAGAACGTTATAAATGTGACCTAAAATACCCAATATCGATTTGGAAAAGTCGAGAAGGTCGTGTAAAGTTTTATTTCGTCCTAAGGGACAGGTAAGGGCGTATAGCTCAGACGGTTAGAGCGCTTCGCTGATAACGAAGAGGTCCCAGGTTCAATTCCTGGTACGCCCACTTCCTTACCGAAAGGCAAAAATGAAAAAGATACTTGTCGTTGTTTCAACAACAGTTCTTGGATTGTTTTTGACGAAGAAGGTTCAGGAAAATCAAGATGTTAAAAAATCTTGGAAAGAATCTACGGATTCTTTATAAAATCTCATAGAGGTTATAGCCGAGGGGGCGTGGCGCAATTGGTAGCGCACCTGCTTTGCAAGCAGGGGGTTAGGGGTTCGAGTCCCCTCGCCTCCACGTTTCGGTGATTATAGCAAGAGGGAAACGCCCGGATCCATCCCGAACCCGGAAGCTAAGACTCTTTGCGCCGATGGTACTGCACTGGGGACGGTGTGGGAGAGTAGGTCGTCGCCGAGCTATTTTTATGGTTGAGAATGACTCCAAGCCTTGTAGAGGTTTGGAGTCATTTTTTATATCCAGAGTTATATAGTCTTTGTGATGAGTATCCCACTGTTTTTAAGGTGAACAGTTGGTAAACAGCATCTAAAGATGGGGTTTAACTCATTAATCCCCTAGGTGAACTATTCCTAAGCCAACATAAACCAACATATTTATTAAGTGAATCAACTTTGTTTTATGTCGATTGTAAACCTATTATTTAGGGTGAGTTTATAACTTTTTAACCTATTATTATTTTCTTGGTAAAGATTAAGTTGCGTTTACTGTTTGTTAATGTTGTTTTATATTGCTTTTTTATGGTTGTTTTTACCGTGTTCACCTAGCTTCCTATACCGAATAACTATGTTCATAATCAAAGGGTGACTACTGAACTTATTATCTTAGCTATCGTGGTTCTTACGGCTTTAGCCTTTGACTTCACGAACGGATTTCACGACACCGGAAACGCTATGGCAACTTCTATTGCCACCGGTGCTCTCAAACCTAAAACTGCTGTAACTCTTTCTGCTGTTCTTAACCTCATTGGAGCATTCCTCTCTGTAGAAGTTGCTCGCACTGTAGGTAAGGGCATTGTTAATCTCGATGCTGTTGCTGGTGACAATTCAGGGCTCCTCCTGATTGTCTTCACCGGACTTGTCGGCGGTATCTTATGGAACGTTCTGACATGGCTTCTCGGATTGCCTTCTAGCTCTTCTCATGCCCTATTTGGCGGATTGATTGGCTCAGCCATTGCAGCTTTTGGATTCTCTGGTGTGCAGTGGAGCGGCGTCGCAGCGAAAATTGTTATCCCCGCTGTGATGGCACCATTCGTTGCGGGTATGGTTGCAACGGTAGGTACCTGGCTTATCTACAAAATCTCCCGCCCCGTCTCGGATAAAAAGAAATACGAAGGATTCCGTTGGGGTCAGGTTGGTACTGCGTCTTTGGTTTCACTGGCGCACGGCACAAACGACGCTCAGAAAACCATGGGTGTTATCTTCCTAGCGCTTGTTGCTTCCGGAGAAATTACGCCCGATGCAGATATTCCTTTCTGGGTTAAATTTACTTGCGCTCTTGCTATCGCTCTTGGTACGTACTGGGGTGGCTGGCGCATTATTCGCACCTTAGGTAAAGGGCTTGTCGAGATTGATACACCTCAAGGTATGGCAGCTGAAGGATCCTCTGCCGCTATTATCTTGACCTCTTCCCACTTCGGTATGGCACTGTCTACAACCCATGTAGCAACAGGGTCTATCCTTGGTACTGGGCTTGGTCGCCGCGGTGCTGAAGTTCGCTGGGGTGTTGCTGGACGTATGGTTATCGCTTGGATTATTACCTTGCCTGCTGCAGGTAGTATCGGCGCAATAACGTGGATGATTGGGCACTATCTCAATGCTGTAACAGGTAGCGGGTTCTTAGGTGAACTGGCCGTATTCCTTATCCTCATCGGTTTCTGCTTGTGGATGTATCTACATTCCAAGAAAGCTCCTGTTGATGCGTCAAACGTCAACGATGAGTGGGGAGAATCTGGTGCCGATAAACAGTCCAAAGAATCAGTTCAAACACTTAAATCTGGTGTCTCTGAAAATACAGCCCATAAGGTGGGTGCCTAAAATATGAGTCTTTTTGAAATTGCACAGAGGGTCGTCCCTGTAATTCTTACAGGCCTAGTGTTTGGTGCTGGTATTCCAGCTTTCTACGCTATTGGCTTGAGAATGCTTGCTGGAACAACCGAATACACCGCAGATGGGCGCCTCATTGAGGTGGAGCCACCATCTTCATTCCGTAAACTCATCGCTTATAGTATCTTTGCAGTGATTGTCCTTGTTATTATTATGGGAATCTTATGGATTGCTAAAGATTTTATTTATCATTCCACAGGGTTTAACCTATTTGGTGTGGCGGGATAGGATGTCTCGTCTTTGAATCCCTAGCAAAGGAGTAGCGGGATGCCTCAGAGAAATATCGTCTCTCGTGTTATTGACTGGTTGAGTATCGGTTACCCCGAAGACGTCCCGGTACAGGATAGAGCGGCCGTTATGGCAGTGTTGCGTCGGCGTTTGACCGATGCTCAGCTCGAAGAAGTTATACGTAAATTGATGCTTTCTCGTGCTGCTCGTGGTGAAGACTATGTTTCTGATCAGCGTATTAACGAATACATCAGAAAAGTAACTGACGATGTCCCTACTCCTGAAGAAATTGACCGTGTAGCTCGAATTCTCGGTGCTCATGGGTTGCATATTTCAGAGAATCACTTCAGTGCTGAGGACTCGGTTGAAGAGACTGACACTGATGGGTACGTCGAGTACATCAATCCCAGTGAGGAAGAAAAGCGTATTGCTGAATCAGCTGCTTCTCGAGTTCACTTAGATGGTATTACGAAAGAACAATAATTATCGATATTCGCTCAGATGCGGATGTCGTACCTAATCTTTCTTAGAGATAAGAGAGGTGCAATCGCATCAGTAGTCCGTAGCGAAATGCACGTGGGGAGCACCTTGTAGCGGGGTGCTCCCCACTTTATTTAAGAGATAAAGTGTTGCAAGTCATAACTTCTTGATTTGCTCATGTTTTGATCAGTGTTGTAGACTCTTATATGTAACACCACGGGGGCGTGGCGCAATTGGTAGCGCACCTGCTTTGCAAGCAGGGGGTTAGGGGTTCGAGTCCCCTCGCCTCCACGTTTCGGTGATTATAGCAAGAGGGAAACGCCCGGATCCATCCCGAACCCGGAAGCTAAGACTCTTTGCGCCGATGGTACTGCACTGGGGACGGTGTGGGAGAGTAGGTCGTCGCCGAGCTATTTTTATGGTTGAGAATGACTCCAAGCCTTGTAGAGGTTTGGAGTCATTTTTTATCTCTAAACAATTCACCGCATATGACGGCTTGAACCATCCTCCCCATAGCTATTTCTGCCTGACAAAAACTTGCATGCTCTTATTCAGCTTCTTGATATTCCTATAAAAATACCCCTAATGAATAGATGCGACATCCAATCATCAGGGGTATTTTGAAGAAGGAATCTCTTGAATACTCCTTCGCTCATTATCTGAGCATAAGAACTAGCTCTGAGGAGTCTTCCAAGGATCCTCTACTGGCTGAGACGCTTTATACGCAGCATAACCTGCAACTGCTCCAGCAACAATCAAACCAAGGAAAACCAAGGACTTGTTTCCACCCTTAGTGGCTTTTTTCTGCTCTTTCGCATAAGCCTTCGCAGCTTTAACCGCCTGCTTCTGTGCATTCTTAAGAGCTTTCTTATTTCCAGTTGCCTTCTCAACAAGGCTCTCAGCCTGCTCCGGAATATCGAAAGAACTTAATTTATCTGCAGCAACAGCAGCAACCTCGCCACTCTTCGCGCAGGTCTTTTCTGCATACTTCTGAGCAATTTCACTAGCCTTGGCTGCCTGAGCTTCAGCAAGCTGAGTAAGCTTCTCAGCTTTCTTGCCGGTAGCTTTCTGAGCCTTAGCGAAAGTCTTTTCTGCAAGCTTCTGAGCTTTCGACACTTTACGTGCACACACCATGAGGTCTGCCTTTCTCTATCGTTACACCATAAAACAAAGTGTCCTATGGAAAATTATGATCAATACCTAGCTTACGTACTATTTTCCTAAAACAGAGGTTTAGCTCGCAAAAACCCCTGTATTTCACTTCTCGCTAAAGTTCATGAACACACCTGAACGACCAAAAAAGAGGAGAAACCCACACCCTAAAAACACTTTCGCTGAGTGCATAAGTGTCTCATAGGCTAGCGGACTATGACAGAACATGCGAAAATAGGAACTATGACTAACGCAACTGCTAAAGCAACTATTCATACCAACCACGGTGACATTGTGGTGAACCTCTTCGGTAATCATGCACCCATCACCGTTAAAAACTTCATTGGTCTTTCCAATGGTACTCAGGAATGGACACACCCTCACACCGGTGAACCACAAGAAGGCCCTCTCTACAAAGATGTCATCTTCCACCGCATCATCCGTGATTTTATGATTCAAGGTGGAGACCCCCTCGGGCAGGGCATCGGCGGCCCCGGATACCAATTCAAAGATGAGATCCATCCTGAACTTTCCTTCAACAAGCCATACCTTCTTGCTATGGCAAATGCTGGCCCCGGCACCAACGGCTCACAGTTCTTCATCACCACTGTAGAGACTCCTTGGCTCAACGGCCGTCACACCATCTTTGGTGAAGTCGCAGACGAAGCATCTCAGAAAGTCGTAGACGCTATTGAAGGCGTCAAGACCGGAAATATGGATCGTCCTGTAGAAGACGTCGTTATTTCTTCTATCGATATTGAAGAGCTCTAAACCTTATTGAGGTGAGATAAGAGCCCGTCCGGTATTTACTCTGGACGGGCTCTTATTGCATCACCACAACAACACTCAGAGAAAATACACAGATGAACTATCAGCCACCCCTGTATGGAGAATCCTCCGAATATTCATTTCCTACATGTTCTCAACACCCTGACAAAATGGCATATGCACGATGTAAACAATGCCAAAAACCAACCTGCGGTGACTGTCAGATTCCTGTAGAAGTCGGTATTTTATGTCGGTCTTGCCACCCCGATAGGACATCCACTCAAAAGATGACGAGAGCAATAATGCAACAAGGCTCTCCTCTTATCACCTATCTATTGATAGCACTAACCACGATAGTCTATGGCGCTCAATTATTAATTCCTGGGCACTTTATGTTCAACACCTTCGCTTTTAACTGGAATTATGTTCTTGAAACACACCAATGGTGGCGTTTTCTTACGAGCGGTTTTCTCCATAGCCAAGGGAATATCTCCCATCTGGCGCTTAACATGTTCTCTCTTTGGCTTTTTGGCCGTGAACTAGAATTTCGCCTGGGAAGAATAAAATTTATAGCCCTCTACCTGTGTTCTATTATCGGTGGTTCCATTGCAGTGTCTTTGGCAAGTATTCTGAGTTTTGCCCCATCTGTCACCACCATTGGTGCTTCTGGGGGAGTCTTTGGGCTCTTTGGTGCTTTTTGGGTTTTAACGCGTCTTCGCGGCGAAAATTCTTCTCCTATTTTGGTGTTAATTGCTATCAATATGGCTTATAGTTTCTTCTTCCCTGGCATCTCTTGGGAAGCTCATCTCGGAGGGATGTTTACCGGTGCTGCGGTGACGTGGCTAATGCAAAAATTCTCTCATCAGGGACGATAAGTCATTCTGCAAAGAACGTGGATTGACCTCTATGGAAGAACCCTACTAAAAGTTATCCACAGAGGTTGTCCACATTGTTAATAACTACAGGTGTGTAATTCTCAGAGTGTCATTCTGCGAAGAAAGCGATAAAACCAAGAAGCCACTTTCGCGTAATTACAGGGGTGTAACTATTTTCCCCAGGGTTATCCACGATTGTGGATAACCCTGGGATTGAAAGGTGTGGATTTTTTGGAATTACAAAATCTCACGCAACATAAAACTTCTAAGCTGATGCCGTCTTGATAAGACGGCGCACAGTCTCAGCAGCATCAGGAGCAGAAGCAACAAAAGACTTTTCAGCTGTAGAAACCGTGGGAACAACAGCATTTCCCTGATTGACCGATTTAACAAATTCTTCAGCCTCAGAATCTTCCCAAATATTGACCCATACGGCGTTATCTCCATCGCCACCTAAACCAGCATCAAGGCGCTCGCAAAAAGGGCACCCCGGTCTCCAAAAAATAACAACAGAACCCTGCTCAAGAGCCTGCTGGGCCTGAATAAACGTTGATTGTTGACGGTTTGTCATGGCAAACTTCTTTCTTTTAAAAATACTGATACGAGGTAACACAGAAAACTCCTTGCTACTGGAAGTATGATGGCACAAAAAACTGTGGACGATACCGAAAAATCGGTACCGCCCACAGCTTCTAAAAGAATAAATTACTTCTTGAAGGAATCAATAATGTCGCCAGCAGCGTCCTTGACCTTCTCTACACCGTCTTTAACAGTGGATTTGAGCTGATCAACTTTACCCTCTGCTTCTAGCTGAGAATCGTCAGTTACTTTGCCAGCAGCTTCTTTTGCCTTACCGGTAACGTCTTCAACGCCGTTCTGAATTTTATCTCCGATGCTCATAAGAGCCTCCTTCATAGATATGAGGTCTTTCGAGGAAGCAAACTTGCAACCTCTCACTAATAAGACGAAACAACCTCCAAAAATGTCACGCAGAAAATAAAAAATTTTTTGAGGAAACTAAAAAAGGCTGATATTGCCATACTTTTACAGCGAAAAGTAGCCTTAAAAGACCAAACGCCCCATCTTACAGATGGAGCGTTCGACGAAAAACTTACTTACCAAATTTTTCGGTTACAGCGTCAATACCTTCGCTGATTTTTTCTTTTGCCTGGTTGACAATATCGTCATTGACAACGTCTTTACCAATTTTTTCATTGACAACATCTTTGACGTTTTCGACGCCTTCAGTGATTTTGTCTTTCATTCCATCAAGATCGAAACCCACGGAACTATCCTTTCATCTCAAGACGAGAAGAACTCTTAGAGTATCTACTCGAAGCATCAGAACAATGCTCATAACCAGAATAGTTGGTGCAGAATCATAAATAAAAGCTTTTCATCAAAATTTTCTCTATCGGTAGAAGGCGATTTACAAAACACGCGTTTGAATCTAGGCGCAAAACCTATACGACTGATATCTCAAACCCCCAAAAATAGTCTTTTGTGTACCTTTAAATCCTATTGTTTATTGAACAACACATCACAAAATAGCCAAAAATGACACTTCTGACCAGTAGAAATTAAAAAATAACATTGCTGAGTACCTTGCTTCGAAAAACAGGAGTATACTCGCCAGAGTCTTATTCATGATTACGCACAATAGTGCGTTCCTAGAAAGGTCCCCCTGATGGGGTCTACGCTCAAAAATAAACAGCGCAGTATCGCTCAACGAACACACAATAGCGATCCTGAACCAGAGGCGACATCAACTATCACCCAAAAAGTTCGCCATATATCTCGCACATGGCTCTTAGATAACGGGCAAGAACTCAAAGGCAACCTCCAAGGCCCCCACGGTAGAAAACGCCCGCAACATGAAGGTCACTCTTGGTGGAAAGTCATGTGCCTCTCCGGCGTCGACTACTTTTCAACCCTCGGATACCAGCCAGCTATCGCAGCACTCGCAGCAGGACTACTCAGCCCGCTCGTAACAATACTCCTCGTATTCGTCACCCTCTTCGGAGCGCTTCCTATCTACCGACGTGTAGCTGCAGAATCCTCAAATGGTGCCGGTTCTATCGTCATGCTTGAAAGATTACTTTCACGGTGGAACGCAAAAATTGTTGTCCTCATTCTTTTAGGGTTCACCACTACAGACTTCATGATTACGATGACGCTCTCAGCAGCTGACGCTGCTGAACACGTCGAAGCTAATCCTTATGTACCCTCATTCTTTAGCGGTCAACATATCCTTATTACACTCTTCTTCCTTGGATTACTCGGAGCAGTATTCTTGCGTGGCTTCAAAGAAGCTATCGGTATTGCTGTCGGTCTCGTTGTCTTCTTTCTCTCGGTCAACGTCGTTGTCATCGTTGGATCAATGATTCGTATCTTTGAGCACCCCGACTACCTCAACAATTGGTCCGACGCCTTGCTCAGAAGCCATTCAAACCCGTGGTTAGCTTTTGGTCTTATTGCTCTCGTCTTCCCTAAAATTGCGCTAGGTATGAGTGGATTTGAAACCGGCGTGGTTGTCATGCCTCAAATCAAAGCTGAAGGGAAGAATACCGCCGAGCAGACTAAACATCGTGTTATCGCTACTCGTAAACTACTGACAACAGCGGCAATAACCATGAGTACGTTATTGATTACCTCAAGTTTTGTTACAACGTTGCTCATTCCGCAGGCAGAATTTCAAGAAGGCGGCCACGCCAACGGTCGAGCTTTAGCCTACTTGGCCCATGAAATGTATGGGGAAGGATTTGGCACAATCTACGATATTGCCACCATTCTCATTCTCTGGTTTGCAGGAGCGTCAGCGATGAGCGGTCTTTTGAACCTCGTGCCACGCTATTTGCCTCGATACGGTATGGCCCCAGAATGGGCGCGTGCTTCGCGCCCTCTGGTCATTGTTTTTACTATTACCGCATTTATTATCACCATCATCTATAAGGCAGATGTTAACGCCCAAGGTGGAGCTTATGCTACAGGTGTTTTGGTGCTCATGACTAGTGCCGCTATTGCAGTAACACTAAGCGCTCGCCGTCATCGAGAACCTTATTCCGTTATTTTCTATTCGTTGATCACTCTTATCTTTGTCTACACAACCGTTGCTAACATTATTGAACGCCCAGAAGGTATTCGTATTGCTAGCACTTTCATTCTGGCAATAGTGCTTGTGTCGCTGGTATCTCGTGCTATGCGCTCATACGAGCTTCGTATTGACCACGTTAAATTTGATAAAAAGGCTCTTGAATTTATTCTCGAAAAAACGGATGAGCCCATACACCTCATTGCTCATCGTCCTGATAACTTCAATCTTGCTGATTATCTTGAAAAGCGAGAACGTGAAGAATGGGGGCATCATATTGGTAGGGATAAGAATGTGCTCTTTATGGAAATTGCAGTGATGGATCCTAGCCAGTTTAAATCTGAGCTAACGGTGCACGGCGTTGAGGTAGGCGACCAACGTATCCTCTGCGCTTCTGGGGCTTCTATCCCTAATAACATTGCTGCTTTGACACTAGAGATTCGTGATATGACCGGTAACGTTCCGCACGTGTATCTTGACTGGGCTGCGGGTTCTCCGATGAAGAATTACTTGGCGTTTATTTTCTTTGGACAAGGTCAAGTTGCTTCAACGACGCATGAGGTGTTGCGGCGAGCTGAGAAACAGATTATGAGACGACCTGTTGTACACGTTTCATAATTAACGTATCTTGACAAGCTGTCCCCTAGTATATATGCCATTATGGGAATATATATACTAGGGGACAGCTTGATTTAAATAGCTCCTAGAAATCTTTATCTGCAGGGAATCCCGCAACCATCGGCAAAAATTCAGGGGCTGCGTAACCGCAACGAGCATAAGCCTGTGCCACACTCTTTGCAGTGTCATGAATCTTGTCTTGATCGATGAGTGCCATAACAGCACCACCAAATCCTCCACCAACCATGCGAGCGCCTAATGCTCCATTTTCAAGACAGACGTTTACTGCAAGGTCAATCTCTGGTCGTGACACTCTCAACTCGTCCCTCATGGAAATAAAAGATTCTGTGAAAAGATGCCCTAGTTCACTCCACGCATGAGGGGTTTCATCTGACATATTCCGAAGAAGGAATGCGGCTCGCTCTACAAGGCACATGTCGTGAAAAGTA
The DNA here is from genome assembly GCF_048512865.1 of Rothia sp. P13129. Taxonomy (NCBI): domain Bacteria; kingdom Bacillati; phylum Actinomycetota; class Actinomycetes; order Micrococcales; family Micrococcaceae; genus Rothia; species Rothia sp. P13129. The sequence continues at coordinate 366,800 of NZ_JBLXYA010000001.1, read as the reverse complement.
TGTCTAACCCAACCACGAGGAAATTGTGGAGGTTGTTGAGTCCCCTCAAAAGCATCAAGAGCACGAATCGTTGTTGTATCAACCATCGATAAACGCCAAAGCTTCGCCTGATGCTCATCTAATTGAGAACAGGACAAATCCTCAGGGAGAGCATTGCGAAGATAGTCCAAACCTAGAGCCTGAGCGCAGGCTTCTGCTGCTGCTCGACGAACCGCAAACTCTCCGCCTGAGAGCTCATGTGGAGTATTGGTGTTAATGACGAGGAAACCTAGCCCTGCTGATTCAACATCTGCTTCTAGAGGTTCTATAGAAAAATCTCGGAAATCAATAGCTAAAGCCTTATGTGGTTTAGACCGTAATGAGGTAGTTTGATCTAGTCCTCCTGTACGAGCCCCCGCAACATCGTTTTCTGCACGTATACATACTTGAGCTAAACGAGAACGTAAAACATCATTGCCAGGGCCTCTATCAGAAGGTAACGGCTCACTCTCATCGCAATCCTCACGTAGAGGGCATGAAAGGTCGAGGAGTGCCAAAATCGTTGAACACTCTAAAGCTGCAGAAGAGGAAAGCCCTCCGCCGACAGGAACATGAGAATCAATTAGTAAATCTGCACCAAAATTTTTAGGTAAAACAATATCTTTGCCCCCTTCCTGGTTCATGGCCCAAGCAACACCTGCAACATATGTGAACCACCCTTTGAGATTGCCTGGATGGATATCTCGAATAACGACGGTTCTTTCGTCCGCGGGCATCTGTAGAGACTCTGCACGAAGCACACCATCAGTTCTTAGTCTTCCTGCAATATAGGTGCGATAGGGAAGAGGCATCGGCAAACATGAACCACCCAAGAAATCAATATATTCCCCTAAGAGGTTAAGGCGTCCAGGAGCAGACCAGACACCATCAGGATAGACGCCGTATTTTTCTTTGAATGCATCTCTAATGCGTAATACCTGTTCTTGATGGTGAGGAAGATCCTTCCAATGTGGTTGAGCAAAATTGCTCATAGCGATATATCTTCTTTCCTGTAGTTGTAACCTTCAAACCTCATACATGATGATGTGGCAGTTTCGGGAATATCAACGATATTTTCCCACGACCTATTCCCTCCCCGTGGTGAAGTCTTGTTTTTGTTCTCACTAAAGATGACAGTTTTCATCGTTTCGGATGTATTACTTTTAGGGTATTTACGAGCATTCCGTAGATAACCACCCATGAATGAGCGCTTGGATACTTGTTTGATAAGAAGAAGGGGGCGTCAGCATCGTCTCTCGTGCTTCAAGCACAGCTGTTGTTTGTTCTTCTTCGATGAGACTGAGACAAAGATGTATTAAAGACTTTGCGGCAACCATCCCTGAAATATCATCTCGTTGGTGGGCGAAGAGTTCTGCTAGCTTGCATAGAAAAGGTAAATCTTCAGGGTGAAGCGCTAATGCTAAACGAATAACTTCGGCGCCTTCAGGGATAGAAATAATCTGTGTATAAAGTTCTTGAGTGCCGTTATACAGTGATATAGCCTCAGTGTCTCCAGTACAGTGAACGGCGGAGAGCATTCTTGAGGCTAAAGAGGCAAGAAGCTCTTGTTTATTGCGAATGTGATAGTACAAAGAACCTGGTGCGACGTTTAACTCGGTGGCTAATCTGCGCATCGAAAGATCCGCTAAACCATATTGGTTGAGAACGGAGAATGCTGTGTCCAAAATTTTTTCACGTGATAGAGCCACCACATTATTGTAAAACGGTTCAGAGAACAAAAAAATAGATAAGCAATGGGGTTGAATGGAAATATGACACTGAACTTCTCTGAACTCAAAGCACGTGTTTCTCATAAAGAGCATCTGACTATTAACGATGTTGTTGATATTTTGAGATCTGGTCCAGGTGCAAAATTCGCTCTTGTCGAATTAGCTGCACAGCAACGTACCGAATTTTTTGGTCGTGAAATAACAATCGCTAATTTACTCGGTGCAGCACCTCTTTCTGATATTCCGCAAGTTGTTGTAACGGTTGCAGACGCAGAAGATGACCAAACGTTAGCGCATAAATTGATGGACGCAGCTGAAGAATTAGAGTCGCTTACGCACGGACAATCTGGACAGTTGGTTCTCGACTTTTTGCCAGTTCACAAGGTATCCGACGCGGCTCAGGCACTTAGCCCTATGCGAGCGGTTGGTGTTCTCGTTGCTCTCCGTCTGCTCATTGGTTCGCACAGTCTTTTCTTACGTCAGCAACGAGTCCAACGACTACAGTCCTTACAATCTTTAGGATTGCACGTCATCGATACGTTGATACTGGAACAAAACCAAGAGAATGCGTCGTTGAGCGTTTTTGAAGATTTTGTTTCTATTCGTAATGCACGTTTAGAGATTTCTGGAGTGCAAGGTCGAGATATCGTAGAAGAATATATTTCATTCTTTGAATCTCAAGGAGATTCAGATGCTCGGTCTTATGCTGAGGTTCTTCTGGGAGACCAAGAAAGTTCCGGTGGCGGTTGTGGTGGCAACTGCGGGTGCGGTTCAGGTGGCTGTGGCTAGTCATCATGTGATGTAGATGTCCTTAAAATGACGCTTACCTGAGATTTTCTGGAGAACTTCAGGGGTGTTGGCGCGTTTTGAATTGAACACCGTTCAAAAAAACAGTTAGATGAGTCTATGACGACCAACTTTCTAGAGATTTCTCAACGCATTCTCAACGGCGGACAGCCTGCCACCCGCGAAGAAGCCTTAGCCATGCTCACCGCAGAAGACTTTTCTACCTTTACCCTGGTAGAAGCCGCCGGTCAGCTACGTCGCCACTATTTTTCAAACACCGTCAAAATTAATTACCTCGTCAACCTCAAATCTGGCTTATGTCCAGAAGACTGTACCTATTGTTCTCAACGATTAGGATCAGAAGCCGATATTCTCAAATACACGTGGATTAAACCTGACGAAGCCGTCAAACAGGCAGGGCACGGTATTGCTGGAGGGGCATCTCGTGTATGTATGGTTGCATCAGGCAAAGGCCCAACCAACCGCGATGTTGAACGTGTTGCTGGAATGGTTGAAAGCCTCAAAGAAGAACACCCCGAAGTAGAAGTATGCGCTTGTCTTGGCATCCTCAAAGAAGGACAAGCTGAACGCTTGCAACAAGCTGGGGTTGACGCTTACAACCACAATCTCAACACTAGTGAAGACCACTATAAAGATATTTGCACCACCCACACCTACGAAGACCGCGTCAACACGGTGCACTCAGCTCAGAATGCTGGGCTATCTGCATGCTCTGGTCTCATCGTCGGAATGGGAGAAAGCGACGAACAACTCGTCGACGCAATTTTTGCTCTTAAAGACCTTGAGGGAGATTCTATCCCCGTCAACTTCCTGATGCCTTTTGACGGGACACCCTTAGCTGGCACGTGGGAACTCACGCCCATGCGATGCTTACGCATTCTTGCAACAGTCCGTATGGTGAACCCTGAAAAAGAGCTTCGTATGGCTGGCGGACGAGAAATGCATTTGCGCTCGCTTCAAGCTACAGCATTACACGTCGTTAATTCTCTATTCCTCGGGGATTATTTAACTTCTGTCGGGCAGTCTGCTTTAGACGATTTAAAAATGATTCGTGATGGGGGATTCGTTGTTCTCGGCGCTGAAGACCGAGACCTTGTGGCAGAACATGAAGAATACCTACGTGCTCATCATGCTTTACCTCAAGAGAACATGCCGGCTGCGACCCCCTGTGGAACCAGTGGCTCGGTGAGTGCTTGTGGTGGTTGTTCTTCTGCTGGAGCTTGTGGAAGCTCTCATATTTCAGTAGAAGCTGCTCAAGATTCTGGTCATCATGTAGAGTTTTCGCCTGTTATTACGAGAAAACGTGGCGTGGGTACTGATATCGCCCCTAATGCCTGATGGTTTTCTGATGATACGGTGAGAAAAATAAAGTATTTTTGCTCTTTTCTCACATAGACTGGGGCATGATGTCTTATACGATGCACCAGCACATCATGAGAGGGTGAGTAGAGCCATTATTTCTCGACGTTCAGCGCTAACATTGTGTGGTTTAGGCGGTTTAGGTTTAGCTCTTAATGCTTGTGGTTCTTCCTCCGATCAAGGAAATGATGAAGACCATGTTGCCGTGGAATTATTGGACCGCCAGAATAATCCGCTTAAAGTTTCTGGTGCTTACCGTCAATTAGCTGATTCTCTACGTGGGCTACCAGAGTTTTCTTCCCCTCGTAATTTTTCTCTGGCTCTGCACCGTTATGATACGCAAGAAACTTTTTACTATAACCCGTCATATCGTGGTTATGAAGCGAGCACGGTGAAGGTTCCTATTGCTTTAGCTCGAATGCGTATTGCCTATGAGCATGGAAAATCGTTGGGGCGCCATACCGTATCTTTAGTGAAATCAAGTATCGGGTATAGCGATAATAATTCGACAGTTTTGCTCTACGCCGGATTAGGTGACAACGAGCAGGAACGCTCTGAACAACTCAATCTCACCTATCAAAAGCTGGGTGTTTCTCAGACTCGAGACGGTGGTGGTTGGGGGAATAACCTCACAACAGCTGGAGACCACCTCAAAATTGCGCGAGCGGTCTATGAGGGACTTGATTGGGTGGCTTCATCGGATATGCGCGTTCTTCGTGCTGCTATGGAAGGAGCTGACCCGTCATCGCAGGGGTGGGGTGTTGGTGCCCTCACTCAAAACCCCGGTGCTCAACGCGTACTTTGCAAGAACGGATGGATTGCTGATGATGCTGGCATCTGGTTCATTAATTCTACGGGCGATGTGCTTCATCATGGGAAAACATATGCTCTATCCGTAATGACAACCGGATTCGCAGAGCAACAGCAGGGGCAAGAAGCTAATAGTAAAGTTGCTCAGACGGCATTATCAGTATTATCTTCTTGATAAACACCGTCATCGGGAAAAACTTTGATGATGCTATCAGTCTTTAGGTCTTAGAACGAGAAGAAATATGAACTAGACTTATTGCATAAGATAGCTTATGAACCTGTATAAAGCTCCTCTATGAGCGACGCAAAGACTTACTCAAGGAATTGATTCAATAACCATGAATTTAAAAGATTTTTCTCCAGCATTCCTAACCTCGTTAGCAGGTATTTTCGTGGGAGCGTTGATGATTGGTTCAAGCTCGGTAGTAGTAACGGCTCTAGGATGGTTACTGTTACTGGCGGCCCTCGTTCTTAACGTATTTTCCGTGATGGTTTCTCTCCAAGGTGCTAAAGGTAAGGATCTTCCTAGCTTGATTAGTTCTGTTGTTTCGGATTCTCGTGGTGACGAGAAAAAAGCTATTACTCAGACAGAAGATTCTGAGCCTGAACCTGATACAGAAGCTCAACCCGTGGTAGAGAAAAAGACTGAAAAAGAACAAGAAAAGATTTTTCGTTCCCGTTCTGCTCGCCCACGAAACTAGAAGGTAAAGAACCGGTATGAATACAAAGTTTTTACGTTCTCCGGCGTATCTTATGTCGGTTGGTGCGCTTATTGTTGGTGCGGTGCTAGCTAGTACTGACATGATGATTATCGGGTGGATTGTTTTTGCTGTTGGCCTTGCTCTTAACGCTATGGCGCTAGTTGTTTTGGCTAATCGAGATTATTTACATCATGTTCAGCGTTTAGAAGCGTCTCGTTCTGCACGTACGTCTGGTCGTTCGTCATAACAATACGAAAGCATAAAAAATGCGGTGGTCCTCCATAAATGGAGGACCACCGCATTTTTTATTTCTTTGCATAGCTACTACTTAGATGATGTCGTTGAGGATTCTCTTCATCAGAGTAGACATTGCAACAATCTCATTTGAATCAGTGTTGCGCAGTAGGTTTTGAATAAGGTCAGTGTGCACGGTGCGTGCTGCTCGGAATTGTTTATATCCTTGGGGTGTTAGGTAGACGCCTTTTCCTCGGCGGTCTTGTTCGACGTTGATGCGTTCAACCCAACCGATGTCAATGAGACGACCAACTTGGTAGGTGAGTCGAGAAGGAGAGAGGACGAGCGTTGAGGACAGCTTACCCATGCGCACCACTGGTGGCTCTTTGTCTTTTTTGTACCCTTCTGCAAGTACTGCAAGCACCTGAAAGTCGTCGAGCTTCATTTTGGTATGCGCTCGAAGGCCTTTATCAAGGTATTGGGTAATGGTGCTGTGTGTTTGTGAAAATAGCTTCCAGAGAAGTGTAATTTCCTGTTCGGTAAGTGGATGGGCAGTATTCATAGCAGTATGGAGTGTACCCTTCGTTGGGGAAGTGGGTTGGGGAAATATATTTTGTAGGTTTCGATGATATGTTGTTCAGAAAATCCATTACTGGATATCCATGACAAAATATCAAGTCCACAATCTACATATAGTTTATAGTAAATAATCCCTTAACAGTTACATTATATGCAAAGAAAAATTTTCTCATTACCAGCCGGTAATTTCCAGTTAAGTCTGATATCTACGTCTTCAATTATATAGATTGACCTAGTCAAGAGCGTAAAAATACAAATAATATTAAGATATTAGTCGTTAAAGCTGATAGGAATCTTTACGTTCTATGAGTTTCATCTGAGGGGAATAGTGTCGCTATTGACTTCTAAGAACTTCTTTATTGATAAAACAGGAAAGTTGTTTATTGTGACTTTCGCTAAGATTGTTTAGATAATTGCTAGCTATCAAGAGTTAAATCTTTTGCTAAACGAGCAATATGAATAGTCAGGTAGGTTAACTCATCGTCTGTGAGTTCTTGATCCAATTGCATTTCAAGTAGAAGACGGACTTTTTTAGCGCAAGAAAAAGCTTGAGGATAACTCGTCTTGACAGCCTCGAAAATAGCTGGAGTTGTTGGATCTTGCTGTAGAGGATATTTGCCTTGTTGAGAGCGAACAAAAAGATATCTCAAATGGGTGATAAAACGGACAACGCTCATCGAAGATTGATCAATTTTTTGCCCATATGCGGAAGAAATCACATCAAAAATTTGGGAAAAAATTTCAGTCATGCGGAACGTCGTAGACATATCCGCCGTTGTTAATTGAGAATTGACCAGATGCAATGCTAAAGGAATAGCCTCTGCCTCAGCTAACTTTACGCCTAAACGTTCTTCTACTAATGCAATTGCTTTCTTTCCGAACTCTACTTCTTGAGGATATAACTGGGTCACTTCAAGAGTGAGTGGATAATCCGCGTCAATACCTTCCTTCGCTCGAATAATAGCGAAGTTCAGGTGATCTGCGAGTGGGATAATAAAAGAATGAGAAAGAGATATATCGCTATTTTCACGAACAGAAGCCTCTAATTCAGTGGCAAGGGCAAGAATCTCTGAAGGAATCTCTGACAGAGACCACGTGAGCCTTTCGTCTGAGGTGTTCTGTTCAGGAACGAAAGTCTGTTCAACTTTGGTGGGGTCAAGAAGGTCGCCTTTGCGTTTGCCGAAGGCGAGACCTCTGCCGATGACGACTGTTTCAACACCAGAGTGATTCATAGCGAGGGCAACATTATTGTTGTAGATTCGAGAAATCCGCAAAGTACCCTCCTTCAATAAAACAACTATGAAGCATATATGTCTTCTCTATTTTAGGTGATATGTCGGTCAAGAAAGGGTTTGACCGCTATCATGCCTAGAAGTTTTAGTGGTGAGGGAGCTTTTCTTCCGTGATGACACATGGCTGAAGACGTAGAAAGGCTCGTGCCGGGGGGAACCACAACCACCGACACGAGCCAGTCTAAATGAAACGTACGCATCTCGAGTTTGCATTAGTACGATTCAGTCTCGCGCGCACCCTTTCGGGTGCTAATTTAGTTGACAACACAATAACTATACCTATTTATTGAGCAATGACGCAAGTGGCATTAGATAATTTTTTAACACAGTACCCGTGGGTAACATAGTCAGGTAAACCTTTAGTGTAGTAGAGCTTACTAACGCATTATTATTCCTAGTCAATGTCTTGTTCTTCAACTTTTCTGAACAACTATTGTTCATAGAGAAGACCTATACAGACCCATTTTTATACATAAACCAGATAACAAAAATATTTGATGATAAAGCAGATAACTGTACTAAATACAACACCAATACTGCCCACCGCCAAACCCCACCTCAACAAACTACACTGAAAAGAGTAGACAAAACGCCTTCAAAAGCTCAGAAAGACAACCTCATGAAACTCATCAACACACCAGCAGGAACCATCCACGCCATAGAAGATGAGAACACCATCAAAGCATGCGGAATCCCCTACGCTCGAGCCAAAAGATTCCAAGCCCCATATCCAATCCGACTAGACGCTTTTGAACAACCCTATATCGCAGACCAACCAGCACCGGCAGCACCACAAAAACTTCGTGGAACACACTCCGATATACGACAAGCAACACTCATCAGCGAAGACTGCCAAAACCTATCCATCCTCGCACCCACAACAGCGGATCTTAAAAAACCAGTTATGGTTTACCTTCACGGAGGCTCCTATGTTGTCGGCTCAGGAGACGGAAAACGATATAACGCCCACAAACTCGTCACAGAACAAAACCTCATCGTCGTCACTGTAACCTACAGGCTAGGAATACTAGGATTCCTCGGAGGAACACCCCAAAGGCCAGCCAACCTCGGACTGCTCGACGTTAGAGAAGCCCTTCGCTGGATCAAAGAAAACATTAGCTCATTCGGTGGAGACCCCAACAACATTACCGTCTTCGGACAATCAGCAGGAGCAGACCTCGCAACACAACTCATGATTACCGAAAACGTCATCGAAGAAGGACTACTGCACCGTGTCATTGCACAAAGTGCACCTTTAGACATGGTCAACCATAAAGAAAAAATGCCAGCAGCAATGCTCAAAAAAATTGCACACATCCCAGAAAACGCACCAGCTGAAACCTACGCTGAACTCTCCTGGAAAATGATAAGCCTCAACCCGCTCAAATTCGGCTTATATCCTTCGATGATGCCTTTCGGAACACAATATGGGTACTACCCGTTACCAGCCCCAGAACACGTAGAACAAGCATGGAAAAAAGCCGCACCTCACGTACAAGTACTCCTTGGAAATAACGAACGAGAAGCCGCCTACTTTACACCCGCCACACAATACCTCACCTCCATCAGCAACTCACAACCCCTCGAAAAAATCATCCAAAAAACCACCTACGATATTTACGAAAAACCAGCAAAAACCTTCGCCCAAAGGCACCAACAAGCAGGCGGAAAAGCAACCCGATACACCCTAAAAGTCGGTCACCCACTGCACCGCCTACGTTCAGCACACGGAGCAGAACTTTCGCTCCTCTTTGACAACCCCGCCTGGGAAAACTCTAAAATGCTTGCCGGAATGCACCACTATGAAAGAACCCAACAAGGAAAAGCGCTCCGCACCATCTGGGCAGAATTTGCACGAACTGGCACAATACGCGCCGAACTAAAAGACTTAGCACAGATACAATTTTTCTTTGAAGAAAAATAAAGGACACTAGATACCGTGAAACTATCGGATATCCCACAAGGACTACTCGTCTTCTTAGGTGGCGGAACCGGCGCAACACTACGTTGGCTACTGAGCGTCATATTAGCCGTAGACACGGCAACCCAAGTATGGATGATTAACCTGACCGGAGCATTTATCCTCGGACTCTTCCTCAGCTTCCTCTCCGCCTCAGGAGAAGATAATGAGCACCGTCAAGCACTACGCTTACTCATCGGCACCGGACTCATGGGAGGATTCACCACATACTCCTCCTTCTCCGTAGAAACCATCAAACTAGCACAACAAAATCTCTGGGGAGGCTTTGCCCTCAGCTTAGGAGCAACCCTAACACTAGGGCTCCTCTGCTGCTGGCTTGGAACCCACCTTGGGACATACCTCGGAACTCAATACCGCACAAAAACCTCAACACCATAGAGAAAAACCTCATGAACTATGCACTCATCATCGGTATCTTCATTGCTGGAGGAAGCGGAGCATGGGCACGCTTTACCTGCGACCGATTCGTCAAAAAACTATGGAAAAAACACATTCCTCTTGGTACCTTCCTCATCAACATCGTAGGATCGTTCTTCCTCGGACTACTCGCAGGAACCATCGCATCACAAACCATCACCGACACTTGGATTATCACCATTATCGGCGCCGGATTCCTCGGAGGATTCACCACATTCTCCAGCGCAATGGTCGAAGTCGTCACTCACCTACGTATCAAACAACACCACGCAGTCTATTTTCTTCTGCTCATCCAACCCTTACTAGCACTCACCTGTGCAGCACTAGGATTCGCAATTACCAGCTAACACCACCGCAAAATAACTTGCTATCTTTTAACGACACCACACAACGTGCGCAACACAGATACCCCTAAACCCCAAAACTAACAACAAGGCTCACTCAGATATGCTCGCTGTACACTTCCTCGCCATCGAACAAGCGTTTTACCTATGGGGTTTCTCCTATGCCATCATCAGCATCATCCTGTTAACACTATGGAGCATGAAAAAAATAACTTTTAGCCTACGATGGTTTCTCTACACACCCATCATCCTGCTCTATCTTTGTGGCGTCATCGCAGTCACCATGCTGCCCCTACCAACACCCGAAGAATATACCCACATTTGCTCTGAGAACCCCTACTACCCACGATTCATCCTCGGATGGAGCCTACAATTTGCCATTCGTGATTTCTCCTCCATGGGAATCGGTGCAATACTCACCAGCAGCTACATCAAAGGACTCATCCTCAACGTTGCACTTTTCTTACCAGCCGGTGTCTTCCTCGCACTCCTTGCAAAAACAACGTGGAAAACAACACTCTTCGCAAGCTTCGGGCTATCAATGCTCATAGAACTCACACAACTAACTGGCATTTGGGGGTACTATCCTTGCGCATACCGCACCTTTGATGCAGAAGACCTGCTCACCAACACCATCGGAGCTATGATGGGGTGGGCCATCATCGAATTACTACGACACCACACCCGCAAACAACCCACCAGAGACTAATTTAAAGAGTTGGTCGTGAAGAATACTCCAGCACACGAAGCATAAACTGCTCACATAAACGAATCTGGGAAAGCTCAATCCACTCATTAGGAGTATGTGCCTGAGCAATATCACCTGGACCAATAATGACCGCACTAATACCAGTCTGCTGAAACTGACCAGCTTCCGTACCATACGTAACACGAACCAAAGATGTCGTATCGCTATACTCCTGACCAACCCACTCAAAACCTAAAGAAACCAGTGGATGATCCTCAGGAGTATCTAACCCAGGAACCGCCGCAATCAACTCATGATTCACCGAAACCTGAGAAGACAAAGAACCCTCTGGCACACCCGATAGACGTTCTGCACGCTGGGCTTTTTGTACCATCCTCGGAAGAATATCATTGAAAAGTTTATCCTCAACCGATGCAATAACTTCTTCACGGTTCGTTGCAGGAATCGTGCGGAAATCATATTCCACCACAACGTTCTCTCCCACAATGTTGTACTGCAAACCACCCTGCACAAAATTTGCACCCGCAGTAGAAGTCGGAGTCACAAAACCCTCATCAAAAGGCCCCTCTTCGAGCCACTGCTGCGCCAATTGCTCAATAAACACAATGAACTCGGCGGCCGAAGCAACAGCATTGACCCCATGAGGAGCCAACGACGCATGTTTAGCGATGCCATGAAAAGTAGCACGACCACGATGAGCCGACTTATGCGCCACAATAACCTGCATTGAAGACGGCTCACCAACTACCGCATACTCAGGGCGAACACCACGTTCTGCAAGCTCCGCAATCATACGAGGGGCACCCAAACACCCAATTTCCTCATCATACGAGAACGCAAAGTGTAAAGGCTTCACTAAACGTTGCTGATCAATCCGTTCAAGAAGCCACAACGCTACCCCGATAAAAGACTTCATATCAGCAACACCACGACCATAAAGTCGATTACCTACTACCGTCGCACAGAACGGGTCAGTATCCCAACGCTGTCCTTGAACAGGAACCACATCGGTATGAGCGCTAAGAACAACACCACCCTGGCGTGTTCCATCTGCTGCAGGAATCGTGACATACATATTGGCGCGCTCGCCATCATCGCTATAGGTATACCACGGGGTATAACCGTATTTGAGAAACTCTTGCGCAATGAGCTCTAAAAGGATGGCATTAGAAGTTTCAGAAATCGTAGGAATCGCAATAACTTTTTGAATCCAAGGCAACGAATCGGGAAGCGTTGACATCATGAGTCCTTAATCAATCGGTGGTCTGTGTATATCCAGTCTAAAAGGAATTCAGAAATAGTTTTCTAAACTCCTCTGAAAATATGTGTGCGAGGCAGGACTATATTTCGTAAAAGTCGCCTAAGCGGTGGAACTTACGGGCGTGATACACCACCGGAGTCATTGTTGTAGTGTCATGACGAATAAAATCTGTGACGGTTGCAGTTAAAACAACCGCTGGGTCTGCCTCAATTTTCTGAAGAGGTTTCACTCTTAGAACACGGTTAAACCCCTGCAAAAGAGGTTCACCCGTGGGGAGAGTGTCCCACGTTGTTCTATCCTCAAACTTGGGGTATCTGCTGGTCGCAAATTTCTTCGCAACCTCAACATTCTCCCCACTAACTAAATGAATGAGAAAGGACTCCGAATCGACAATTCTAGCTGCAGAACCGGTTCTACTTTGAAAAGAAAAAGCAACAATAGGAGGTGTTGCTGACACCGAAGAAAGAGAAGAAATAGTCAGCCCCGCAGGAAACCCCTGCTGATCTTGTGCCGTAATGATGGCAACTGCTGCTGCCTGAGCTCCAAAACACTCACAAAAAAGTTCTGCTGGAGTCTTTGAAGAAAATACGTGCGATGTAGGTGCCAACTGTGTGCTCATGGCTATCAATCTTTCTTTTGCGGCTGCAAGGTGATACGGGTAAGCCTAAAGGCACACAGCAGAATGCGCGAGGTTATGTCGTTTTGTGTAAATGAGGGCGTTCTATGACGAATATGACGAGGGTATAACGTCACATTGCTAGCGCTTCATATGAATCCTCTAGAGAAGTATCCATCCTAAATTTTTGTAATTACATACTAAAACCGCATATCTGCAACGGCAGAAAACAAGGTTTCACTCAAGAACACTCTCTTAACGGCTCAGGCCTGCTATCTGCGCGCGGATAGCAGGCCTGAACTGTATACAAGAAAAATAATGTATTTGATTAGTATTTATGCCTTTTTGTGCATTTCTTCAACGAGTGCACCAAAGTCTCTCAGCAACTGAGGCATATCATTCTTATCGGTCACAACCTCAACAAAAACCAATCGATCTCGAACCTCGCGTGCCACCGTACATGCGTGAACAAGCTCCTCAGAGGTCGTCGCCTTCAAAATGATGGAATTCTCTTCCGTTGCCCCAAAACCTTCTGGAATCTTCTGCCAGTTATAAGCAGTAATATCGTTATATTGAGCCTCTGGCCCATGAATAGAACGCTCAATCGTATAACCCTCATTATTGACAACGAAGATAACAGGATTAAGATTCTCACGAATAATAGTTCCCAACTCCTGAATCGTTAACTGAGCAGAACCATCACCGACGAGAAGAACACCTCGCGAATCACGATCAGCCATCGCCGCACCTAATAATGCAGGAATCGAATAGCCAATAGAACCCCACAACGGCATGCCAATAAAACGAGAATCTTCAGGGAACTTCTGATGAGCCATACCGAAGAACGACGTGCCCATATCAACAACCACAGTGTTCTTTGCATCCAAATGCTGAGGAAGAAGAGACCATAACTGGTGCTGAGTCAAAGGCCCAGAACTTACCTCCACCGAACTATCAGAGGCAAGAATCGACGAAAAATCTGCTGGTAAAGCACCAACCTCCGTAGCAGCCTCACGAATAATATTCAAAGCATCAGCAATAGTCAGCGGGGCAAATACCGCACCAGCAATCGTTGCCCCTTGTGCACCTAAATCAATCACACGAGAAGAGTCAATTTGCTGAGAAAAATGCGCTGAAGTCATATCGGTAAATTCCACACCCGAACAGATAAGAACCTCAGCTTCCTCAACAACACGACGAGTATTCTCGTCAGACAGCGCACCAATGTAAATGCCAGCATAATTCGGCAACGTCTCATCAATCATTGCCTTACCCCACAGAATAGACGCAAAAGGGAACCCTGTGGAGGTCACAAGAGCGTTAAGCTCGCCGACTGCACCAAGACGCTCTGTCATAATATCGGCAAGAACAGCAGTCTTCTTACCACGGATAAAATCTCTCACCGCATGACGGAACTGATCTTCAACCTCAGGATCAGAAAGACGCAAATTCACATCAAGAGGGGTGCTGGGAGCGCTTGCTGGAACACGAGCAACATCCACAGGAACCATCAAATAACCGGGTTTACGATGAACAATAGCTTCGCGTAAAACACGATCAATATCGCTCGTTGCGGTAGCCCTATCAAGAATAGCTACCGAATAATTCACTTCTCTAGCCATGCGCACAAAATGGTTAAAATCCCCATCGCCCAAAGTATGGTGCATACGTCCATGCTGTTGCTGAGCCGTTGTACTCGGCGCTCCAACAATATGAATAACGGGAACATTTTCGGCATAAGAACCAGCCGTCGCATTAATAGCAGATAACTCTCCAACACCGTAGGTGGTGCATAAAACACCTAAACCACGTACGCGAGCATACCCGTCGGCAGCGTACCCAGCGTTAAGTTCATTAGCGTTACCCACCCACGAAAGTTTTTCATGCTCAAGAACATGATCTAGAAAATGTAAATTGAAATCTCCTGGAACACCAAAGATGTCGGTGACACCCAATTCGACTAGTCGATCAAGCAGATAATGACCTACGGTATAAGACATTAGAATAAACTCCTAAACCTAAAATAAAGTGTGGTAACGCATATCGTCTCTAACGATAGCGGTCATACCTCCGATAAACCACCTGCTTTTCGAGAAAGAACTCGCAAATAACTCGAGAAAACAGTGTGTTTTACCTCAGAATCTAAGGCTTTTGTCTTTTCCGCAATAACGAACAGAACGCATATTGTAGGCTGTATAAACGGCTCATTAATACTGCACAGCAAGGAGAACGCAAACTATGGTCTGGCTGGTTACCGCAGTGCCATTCCTCATAGGAATAGCACTTATTCTGCTACCAGGTCTTTTTGTTACCTCCGCACTACGTCTTCGAGGTGTCGACGCAATAGCTATCGCGCCTTCTGTCTCTATTGCGCTTATTACCGTTAGCGCAATGATTGCGCCACTTATTGGACTTCCTTGGAACGTTGGTGTTCCCTTAGGTTTCTCCTTGCTGGTAGCTTTTATCCTTGGCGTTATCTATGCTCTTATCCGCTATCTTCGATGCGAAGACTTCCCTGCAACAGTGCGAAGCAAACAAGCCTTGACTATAACCAAAGGTGCTGGCATTACAGCGCCAGCACTTACACTGCAACGGTGGTTCAGCAAAGAACAAGCAATCTACTGGGGTAGTTTCCTAATCGGGGCGTTATTGCTTCTGCGGAACACCAAAAATGCTATTGGTCGCCCTGAATGGATTTCGCAAACTTTTGATAATAACTTTCACCTAAATGCCATTCGCTATATAGAACAAACACAAAATGGCTCATCTTTATCTATCGCTGGGATGACATCTGGAGACGGCGACGTATTTTTCTACCCTGCTGCATGGCACGATGTTGTCTCACTGATTTTCCAGCTTTCTGGAACAACCATACCCATCGCAACCAATACGATGGCATTGGTGACTTGTGCAATTATCTGGCCACTGAACCTCGTGATGCTCATGAGGAGTATATATCGTTTTAACGCTGCAGCGGTCATGAGTATTGGTGCTCTTGGTGCAGCTTTTACCGCGTACCCTGTATTACTCCTAAATTTTGGTGTGCTTTACCCTAACCTTCTTGGCATAGCGCTCATCCCCTCAGGGCTTGCTCTAATTATTCAAATACTGCGTATTACAGGAATACGTCTGCTGAACACCGCTCAGAGCCTGCTCTTAGGCATTTTCTGTGCATTAGGAATTGCACTATCACACCCAAACGCGATTATGTCACTCTTTGTGATTGCGTTGCCATTAGTACTTGTGCGGATGGTTTTGCAAATAATTCGTTTATCGAAGGGCGCGCTGAGCAGATGGGTTTTTTGCGTGCAAATGGCATCTTTAAGCGCTGTTCTTGCGGTCGTTAATATCCTGTGGGGGATTGTGCGTCCCTCTAAAGAAGCTGGAGAAATCTGGGGTCCTCATATTAGTCAAGCTCAAGGTTATGGAGAAGCCTTAACGAACGCTGAGATTAATAACGTCCCTCAATGGTTTATCACGATTATATTCCTCATAGGAATCTACGCATTGTTACGCCGCAAAGATCGGAATCTGTGGCTTCTTCTGTCGTGGTCTTTTGTCGCATTTTTCTATAGTGCTGCACGATCTCTCCCCTGGGACCAAGACCGTTACTGGGTTGTTGGCATCTGGTATCACGACTCTTACCGATTAGCAGCACTCTTGCCTATTGTTGTGATTCCCATTGCTGTATGGGGTATTCAATACATGACACGGAACTTCTACCAGAGTGTTCTATGGTCTAAATTGATACACGTCCTAGAAAACACTATAAAGAACACGTCACGACGGAAACAAACTCTAGAATCTCGAGCTCGTATCGTATCGACAGCAGTAGTTCTATGTGCTGTGATTTATGGGGGGCAAACTGCTCAAGCTCTTACCCGTCAGATTGAAGACAGTTTCTGGTTCTATGCGCCTACTCACGATTCTCGACTGCTGACGACTGATGAAATAGAAATCCTTAAAACCTTGGATGACTATGTTCCAGCAGATAACGAAATTATTGTGCAACCCTATACAGGCTCTGCTTTAGCCTATGCTTTAGCAGATCGAAAAGTTACCGCTTATCACACCATCTATGTTGAAGAGCCTGAGGTTAAATACGTACAAGAACACCTTAATCAGGCCAAAGATGACCCGAAAGTGTGCCGTATTATTAAAAAAGATAGAATGAATTACTATCTTGACTTCGGAAAACAAGAAGTTAACGGTGATGACCATACGCATCGTTATCAAGGATTTGAGAATCTCAAGAACTCGGGAATACTCTCTGAAGTTCACCGTCAAGGTGATGCTATTCTCTATCGAATCACTGCCTGTAACTAGCGGTATATGAGGGAAATGAACTGTTACACTGAGTAACGATTCACCGAGAACACCCCTCGATGCCATTGCACATACTGGGAGCAAATTTTTGACGAATACACCTGCATCTGATGTGACGCCTCAGCGCGTCCTCGTCATCATGCCCGCGTGGAATGAAGAAACAACTATTGGGCAGAGTATTCGTGAACTACGCGAGACGGCGCCGTGGGTAGACCTTGTTGTGATTAACGATGGTTCTACTGATAAAACTAGTGATATCGCAAAATCACATGGAGCGTTCGTTATAGATCTTCCCTTCAATATGGGCGTAGGTGCTGCCATGCGAACTGGTTATAAATATGCTCAACGCATGGGATACGATATCGCCTTGCAAATGGATTCTGATGGACAGCACCCACCAGAATATATTGATGTTCTTATCAAAGGACTAGAACAAGCTGACATTGTTATTGGTTCGCGTTTTCAAGGAAATAGTACGTATAAAGTTTCTGGTCCGAGAAAATGGGCGATGGGAATCCTATCTTTTATGTTCTCCCGCATTTCTGGAGAACAATTTACAGACGTTACTAGCGGGTTCCGTGCAGTGAACCGTAGAGGTATTGCCCAATATTGTGATTTCTTCCCTGCCGAATATCTTGGTGACACCATAGACTCTACGGTGATGGCGATTCGTTCGGGATGTAAAGTCATTCAGGTTCCGGTTCAGATGCGTGAGAGGCAGGGGGGAGAACCCTCTTCAGGGCCTCTCAAATCTGCTATTTATCTGATTCGCTCGTTCTTTGCTTTCGGTATCTCCATGACACGACGAAAAACAGAACCAGCGGGAAAGGATAACTAATGCCATCTAACGTATTCTTTTTATTTCTTTCTCTTGTTGTCTTCTTGATGGTGATTACTCAGGTGCGTAATCAGAAGATGAAAGAGAAATATGCGGCGTTATGGCTTGTTATCTCAGCCGTTATTATCGTCCTTGCGCTATTCCCTGATGTTCTTCTTCGCCTTGCGGAGTTTACAGGTGTGGTTGTGCCTGTGAACCTACTGTTTTTATTAGCAATTATGATGCTTATTGCGGTGTGCCTGCACTTGAGTTTTGAAGTGTCAAAATTATCAGATGAGACGAGAACCTTAGCAGAAGAAATAGCGATGCTGAAAGCTACCGTAGATCAGGGTAGTCCTCAACAGGTGCAAGAACGCTACGCTTCAAAGAAAACAGCTCAGAGCACTTCTTCTAAGAAGTGCAACCTTAATAACTCACAGGAGAAAAAATGACGACCGTTGATGTGCTTTTCCCGTACTACGGTGATGTGGACTTTATGAAACAAGCGGTGCGTTCCGTTTTGGGTCAGACGAACCCTCATTGGCGTCTTGTCGTAGTTGATGATGGTTACCCCGATGACTCTATCCCTGGATGGTTTGAGTCCCTTAACGATGAACGTATCACCTATATGCGCAACGAAAAGAACCTCGGCGCAAATGGTAACTACACTAAGGCTCTGAGCTTCGTTGAAAATGAACTGGTCACAGTGATGGGTGCTGACGACGTGATGCTTCCAAACTATATTGACTGGTTTATTGAAGCTGCGCAGGCGCATCCTCAAGCTCAGATTTTCCAGCCTGGTTGTGTTGTGATTGATGAAAATAATGCATTGTCGAACACCTTAGTAGAGAAAACAAAAGCTTATTACCGACCTAACACTTCAACGGAGCTTTCTGGTGAAGAACTAGCTGTGTCGATTCTTCGTGGCGATTGGTTGTACTTCCCCTCTCTTGGATGGCGTGCTGAGACTATTGTTGGTCTTGGGTTCCGAGAAGGGCTCAATGTTGTTCAAGATATGGCGTTAGTCCTTGATGTTGCGATGAGTGGTGGGTCGTTATACTACGACGAGGCTGTTGCTTTTATGTACCGTCGTCATAAGGCATCTGACTCTTCTTGGCGTGCTCTTGAAGGAACACGTTTTGATGAGGAGAGAACATATTTTGAGACCATTGCACAAGAGATGTCTGCTTTAGGTTGGAAGAAAGCAGCTATGGTTGCTCGTGTTCATTTCTCATCTCGTATGCATGCTTTGACGTTGTTGCCTCAGGCTGCGATGGCGAAGAAATGGAATGGTGTGAAGAATCTTGTCAATCATCTGGTGAAGTAGAGATGATGTTATTGTGCCGGTAAGGTTTAAACCTTACCGGCACTAGTATATATTCCTGATAAGTTATGAAAGTGTAGAGTGTTATCGGTGGTCAAACAACAATCAAAAGAACCTCCCACATCTACCGATCAACCTACCCCCCCAACATCTATTACGCGTAAGGAATCTAGCGCTATCCTCGGTGCGTCTGTTCTTTCTGCACTCTCAGCGTTCCTTGCTACAGTCATTGCAAAACATGCGCTACCTAGCGCTGACGTACCAGAATTTTTAGTGTTTTGGGCGCTACTCTTTGGTATTTACGGAATCATTGGAGGTATTGCCTCAGAGGCCACCCGTGCTGTCGGAGCTGCTCAACTTAACCCACCTGCAACACCTGGTGCCCGCCCTGCTGTTATCGCTTTAGGGATAGGTCTTGGTATTGCCATCATCGTGACGGCAACATCAGGTATTTGGATTCATTACTTCCTTTCTCAAGACCCCCAGTTTACTCTCGTCGCCATTGCGTTAGCTACGGTTCTATATGCTGTTCAAGTTGCTCTAAGCGGTAATGCTGCAGGTGAGAAAAAATGGTATCTTATGGCAACCATTAACGGTGGAGAGGCTACTTGGCGTTTCGTGAGCATGCTTGTTGTCGGTCTTCTTGCCGGATACCTTTGGGGTCTTGAAGCTGCTGTTATTTCGCCAGCATTACTCTGGATAGTCCTTGCTATATGTTCTTCTCATGCCCGTTCTGCCTTGGGGGCCAGAGGTGATGTGCCTGCAAAAACGCTCACCATAAACACCCTTATTGCAATGGGCTCAGCCGGCGCATCGGCTGCTCTTACCACAGGCTTCCCCCTCATGATGAAAGCCACTGAAGGAGCATCTTCTGGTACGCACTCAGATATGGTGCTAGGAGCGCTCATTCTGGCTATTTCGATTACTCGTTCACCTATTATGATTCCGCTCCAAGCTTTTCAAGGCGTGGCAATTTCTCTCTTTATCAAGCATCAGGATCGTCCTCTTCAAGCCATTGTCCGACCTGCTGGTGCTCTTCTCGGGGTGGGCGCTATTGGGGCGATCGCAGCTTATCTGATAGGGCCGTTCCTCTTCTTGGCGATTTATCATCCCAAACCAGAAGAAACCGTGGCGTACCAAGAAGTCGCCCAAGGACATATCCTCGCCCTTCTCACCTTTGCTTCAGCTATTATGGCGCTCTTAGTTCTTTCTGGAACACTTGTACTGGCAACAAACCTGCACCGAATCTATATCCTCGGGTGGGTTGGGGCGGCGTGTATTTCCCTCGGGTTACTCTTCTTACCTTTGCCGCTTATGGTGAGAGTGCTGATATCGCTTTTTGTCGGCCCCCTCAGCGGATTTAGTATTCACCTCATTGGAGCATGGCTGAACGCACGCGTGAGTCGCTAAAGCCCATAGGTTCTCTTGACATAGGCGCGATACACTACCCGATACAACGGTGGGCATAATTTTAGTAAAGTGGCAGCCGCACAAAAAATAGGATTAATAGAAATAATCTGATAAATCTGTGACCACCGAATCAGCTGACGATTACGAGATAGAATTTCACGCCCCTGAGCAGTGTCATTAAAAATTGCTTGCTGTGAGCTATTAAGAAAAGTGATAATCCACGAAACGTCGTAAGCCTTACGCCCTTGAATGGTGTTCAGGCGTTCCCCTAATAGCTCTGCTTGAGCCTGCATGAGAGCTAAGCTTTCTTCTACAGGGGTAATGCGTCCCCACGAAAGACCGGTCGACTCCATAAAATACTCATATTGGACTTCTGGAGTTGCTACAACCGTCTGAGCGTTAAGACATAATGCCAAGGTGACAAGAGCGTCTTCTCCACGATGAATATCTGGGCAGAAACGAACATTTTCAAAAAGAGAACTACGAATGATTTTGTCGCACAGATAAGGAGTGATTCTTCCACCTTGAAGAAGGTGATAAGCGGCTTCTTGTCCTAGGAAAGTCTCTGTCGGTTGGGTTGGGCGTGGGGTAACGGAACCATCTGGTTTAGCAATAGCTAAAACACTGGTCACAATATCGGCATCATAGCGCTCCGTATAAGAATGCAAAGATTCTAAAAAATGCGGGCGATACGTATCATCTGAATCAAGAAAAGCAACCCATTGCCCCCGAATGTGCTCTAGCCCCTGGTTGCGTGTTCGTGAAACCCCCTGATTCTGCGCATTATTGAAAAAACGTAGCCTTGGATCAGGGTTGTGGTGAAGAAATTGTTCAATAACCTGCGCTGAATGATCAGTTGCCCCATCTACGAGTATCAGCAACTCAAAATCAGGGTCACTTTGAGCGAGCACCGATTGAATAGAAGATATAACACGTTCAGCAGTGTTATACACCGGCATAATGATAGATGTGCGAGGAGCAGAAAAGCTCATGCAGAAGTTCCTCACGGGTAGGAAACGAAATATCGACAGCACACATTATATCCTTCACCGCTTGAAACAAAGGATGCGTCATGCAGAACCTTAAAAGTTATAGCGGACATCAGGGAGTGCTACATCTGAGTAGTGTAAGACCAAAGAGACTTAGCCAATTCCATACGCTCGTTGAACATAACGGGTATAAAACGTCTGGTAGACCTTCGGCGAAAGTTTAAATAAGAATGCGGCAGCACCAAAAACTGGACGTGTTCTAAGAGCTCGTACAACAATATGCCACGCTAATGCCTGTTGGCATTGTTTTAAATAATTCGGAGCGTTGGAAACACCTAAACGCAGAGCACTTTGTGCTCCATTGAGAAAAGCTAGACACCATGTAACGGCAAGAGCGTCCTGCTCTTGCTTGCTCCCTTGATGTATTTGAGTATTTTCTTTGAGATAGTTCATATACCGGTACATTTCTTGTATGGGCGGTACAGACCCCCACGTGACAGAATGCGGGTTTACGCTATAGAGGCATAATGATTCTTCAATAAAGCGCACTTTTCGCGCTTTTTGATAAATCGGAATAATGTAGGCGGCATCTTCAATACGGTTAATAGTGGGGAAGGTGTGTCCAGTTGCGGTGCTGGCACGAAAAATTTTGTCCCACACATAGGGTGTTGTTTCGTCGCGTAGAAGTTTGAGCATCGCTTCATGTCCCGTGAATATTCCAGTTTTTCCGCGGAGTCGGGTGCGTTGGTTTCCGTCTCGTGTGACGACATCATGAGCGCAGACAACAACGTCTATTTCATCGTTCGTCCAATGATGCATTCTTTCAAGAAAAGTTGGTGTGAAGGCATCGTCTGAGTCTAAGAAGGCAAGCCACTGTCCGCGAGCTTGAGAAAGTCCTCGGTTGCGAGTTTCGGATAATCCAATGTTCTGTTCGTTGAGGAAGTAGCGTACCCGTGAATCATTAACTTTTTTGAGGTGCTCTGTGATGATGTGATCAGCGTGGTCTGGGGAGGCGTCGTTAACGATGATGAGTTCAAAATCTGGGTCTGTCTGATGCAGAACGCTATCGATGGCACGGATAACCGCATGAGCGGTGTTGTAGACCGGCATAATAATGGTAGTTCGCACAGTCAATGAGTGCCCCCTTGTCTCAAAAGTACATGTACCCATGATTATAGGTGTTTTTAGAGTGTAGCTTGGACTTTAGAGGAGCTCTCTCATGTCTCGTGATGTGGCAAGGTCTTGTGGTTGGGTGTCTTTTGAGGAATGTCAGTAGCGAATAAAAGTGTTACAGACTTTAATGCTTCTTGGTTATTCTAAAATATGGGGTTATCTAGCTGATACGTTAGTTTTTTTAATTTTCTTCACGAGAGTACTCTAGGGGTTTTGTGTTAGTGGAGTCACGTTATAAGGTATTACCTATAACACGCACACTCAGCGTGTTGACCATATCACAAAGGTGTGATTGTACTACTACCGGAGGCATATTTTGCACGCTCGCGACGACGCATCAACAGAACAACTGACCACCCCAACATGGATCGATCAGTATTACCAATACACCTCTACAGAGGCAGAAGGAAATAACGTTCACAACCGCCAACGTCTCGCCCAAGAACACCGACGTCTATCACAGACCCGTCAACACGGCGAATCCCTCGTCAACACGCTACAGGACGAAACCTCCACCACATTACTCATCACCACCGATGATATGAGCTACCTCGTCAGCTCCATCACCGCCGAGATTGCCGCACACTACGGCGGTATTGCAACATTGAACCACCCCACCTTCATCGCTGAACGAGACCATAACGGAACACTCATCAGCCTAGAAGGAACAGGCGTAGAACAACCGGTCGTCAGCGGAGACACCGCAGCGTTACCCGTACTAGACCAAAAAACACCCTCGAACGGCAACACACTCACCGTAGAATCATGGATATCCATCCAGCTCATCAAAACTCTTGACCCACAAACGCAACAAGAACTCACAACACGTATTCACCAGATTCTCAAAAATGTACGTAGCGCCGTTACGGACGCTGACGCCATGGCACAACACGTACAAACCATCGCCCAACAACTCAGCGAGCGCACGAACACCACACAACAAACCTTTAGCGCCCATGACCCCATCCAAAAAATAAGCACTGCTCAAGAATTTCTTAACTGGTTAACCGAAGGAAACTTCTTGTTCTGGGGGATGGAAGAACGGCGCATTAACCCCGCAACAGCAACACTAGAGACCTCACCGCAGAATCGTTTAGGAATCTTTACCCAAAGCCAAGAACATCACGTCGAACTACCTGCCCTCGACATCACAACGGTGTATTCCCAACAGCCATTACACATCACGAAAGCGTATTCTCGCTCAACCATTCACCGTCACGAGTATCTCGACTATATTGGTGTCAGCATTGTGGACGACTCCGGTGCAATCATCGGAGAGCACGTTATCTTAGGGCTGTTCTCTGCTCAAGCGTATACACTGCCAGCTACGCAAACTCCATTGATACGAGAACGTATTAATTCTATTCGTCACCGACTCGGGTTCCACTGCTCCTCCCATTCAGAAAAAACTCTTACCGGAATGATCGAGCAGTACCCTAGAACAGAACTGTTCCACACCAACGTTGAAACTCTCAGCGAAACCTTCCGAGCCATCATGGGGCTTGAAGAACGACGCCTTACGAGGGTCTTTATCCGCCCCGATAGCTTAGGGCAGTTTATTTGTGCCGTTATTTTCTTACCGCGAGACCGTTATAACACTGGAGTCCGCCAACGAATCGAATCTGTTTTCTGCGAACAATTTGATGTCGCAGACATCGACTATGACGTACGTTTGTCGACTTCTTCCTTAGCTCGTCTTTTCCTTCGTATTCGGTTGAATCAACCCAATACGACCCTCGAGATTAACACTGAGGACATCCAACAAAGAGTCCAACGAGCTGTGCGCTCATGGTCAGAAGCAACTGCTTCGGCACTAGAAAAAGCCCAACCAGAAGATAAAGCCCGTACGATTTCTCAGCTATGGGCTGATGCGGTTCCTGCAACCTATCGTGCCGACTATTCCGTTGAAGAAGCCGTCAACGATGTTGACATCTTTGAAGAGCTCTCAACACAACATAAAAAGCCTGTAGCAGTCAGACTCTACACAAAAGATGGGCAAACTCGCCTCAAAACGTATCTCAATAGCCAACACACACTAACCGAACTGCTACCGGTTATGCAGAATATGGGGCTGATCGTAATCGATCAGCGACCCTACCGTATCACCCCTGCAGACGGGCGAGACTTTATCCTCTATGATTTCGGTGTGGTATTCCCTGAAGGGATTGATGCACAAGAAGTCGTAGATGTTTACGAACAAGCATTAAGCTCATTCCTTCAAGGACGCCGTGAAACAGACACCCTTGACCGTCTCATTCTCAAAGAAAAAATGAGTTGGAAATATGTGACTGTTCTGCGCGCTTACACACACTACCTTGGTCAACTTGGATGCGGATTCACCCCAGAATTCATGTCCGACACGCTGCTAGGGTACCCTGCTGTTACGAGTCTACTTAACGAATTCTTCGCTATCAGCTTCGACCCGAAACGCCAGTACAACACTGATGAAGAACGAGAACAAGCACGTCAAAAAACATGGGAAGAGCTCCTCTTAGAACTTGGTAAGATACCAACTCTTGACGCAGACCGTTTTATGCGTTCAATGGCTACCGTTATCGCAGCTACTTTACGCACTAACGCGTACCTACCAGATGAGTTCCTCGCGCTAAAAGTCTCTCCCGAATACATTGATTTTGCGCCTTTGCCTCGACCTAAATTTGAAATCTACGTGTATTCTCCCCGAGTAGAAGGCGTGCACTTACGCTTTGGCTCCGTTGCACGCGGCGGACTCCGCTGGTCTGACCGTCGTGAAGACTTCCGCACTGAGGTCCTTGGCCTTGTCAAAGCCCAGATGGTCAAGAACGCGGTTATCATCCCAACTGGAGCTAAAGGCGGGTTCTTCCCGAAACAGCTTCCTTCCCCAGCACAAAATCGTGACGCATGGATTGCAGAAGGACGAGAATCCTACAAAATCTTTATTCGTGCGCTCCTCTCTGTCACCGACAACCTGCGTATCGATGAGAACGGCGTAGAACACATCATCCGCCCCGAAGGTATTATTGCTCGCGACGCAGACGACTACTACCTTGTTGTAGCCGCAGATAAAGGGACTGCAGCGTTCTCTGATACAGCTAATAGCATCAGTGAAGAATATGGATTCTGGCTTGGTGATGCGTTCGCGTCCGGCGGCTCTATCGGATACGACCATAAAGCAATGGGAATTACCGCAAAAGGCGCATGGGAATCTGTTAAACGTCACTTTGCCGAACTCGGTAAAGACTGCCAACAAGAAGAATTTACCGCAGTAGGTATTGGAGATATGAGCGGTGACGTCTTCGGTAATGGAATGATGCGCACACAAACAGTCAAACTCCTTGCCGCCTTTGACCACCGCGACATTTTCTTAGACCCCAACCCCGACCCCGAAACCTCTTTCAAAGAACGCGTACGCCTCTATGAATTACCACGCTCCTCGTGGCAGGACTACGACCGTTCACTCATATCTGAAGGTGGCGGAGTCTACTCTCGCGATAGTAAATCTATTCCGCTGACACCCCAAGTACGCTCCGCCCTAGGTATTGATGAGGACATCACAGAGATGTCACCACCTCAACTGCTTTCAGCTATTCTCAAAGCTCCCGTTGAACTCATCTACAACGGTGGTATCGGTACATATATTAAATCGTCTGCAGAAACTCACGCAGAAGTTGGCGACAAAACCAATGACGCACTTCGTATCAATGGTTGCCAAGTACGAGCCACCATTATCGGTGAAGGCGGAAACCTCGGAATGACCCAACGCGGCAGAATTGAAGCAGCAGAAGCAGGGGTACTTCTCAACACTGACGCTATTGACAACTCTGCCGGCGTAGAAACCTCCGACCGTGAAGTCAACATCAAAATCCTAATTGACCGACTCATCGCTCAAGGCAAACTATCGCCAGAGGAGAGAGCAACATTTATTGAAGCTCAACGGGAAGATGTGGGCCAACAAGTTCTTGAAACAAACCGTGAACAAAATGTTCTACTCCAAGCAGAACGGCACGGTGTTATCCCAGGGGTAAGCGCCTACATTCGACTCATCCACGACCTTGAAAAACATGCCGGACTGGTGCGTGAAGTAGAGTTCATCCCTGACGACGAACACATCCGCGAACGCTATGAACAGACCGGAATTACTCTCACTAGCCCTGAATTTTCAGTGCTTACCGCATATGTCAAAATGCACCTCACTGCGGAGCTTTGCAAAACATCTTTTGCAGAAGACCCCTATCTGCACCGTATTTTGCAAGAGTACTTCCCTCCAGCACTTGTAGAGCGATTCGGAGAAGACCTAAACACCCATCCGCTACGTCAAGAAATTATCTGCACGCGGGTTGCAAACCAGATAGTGAACACTGCTGGTATTACGCATGTCTTTAGGGTTCAAGAAGAAACAGGCGCCAGCGTAGACACTATCGCACGAGCCTTCTTCGTTGCCCGTGACCTTTTCGATATTGACAAGGCTTCTACGGTGCATCGCGGGCTTCCTGCACGCACCCCGATTCAGGGTTGGCAGGCAACAATGCGAGACTGGCAACGCGTACTTGACCGCCTCGTACGCTGGTTTATCTCTGAGCGTTCTGTTGTTACAGGAGCACCAATCTTTGACATCATTAACACCTATTCAGAGGTTCTGCGACTGCGACGCAACCTCCCTGATTATCTTTCTGATAATTCTCGCGCTCGCGTTCGTGCTTTGCGTGAGCAGGGTGAGCAATGGGGTCTTCCTGAAGAATTGTTAGTTGTCTGGATTCGTGGTTTTGAAGGTTTCGCATTGATGGATGTGGTGCGGACTGCTCAGGCTCATCAACTCAGTGTTGATGCTGTTGCCCTGATTTACTTCTCGGTGTATGACCGTTTCGGAGTAGATTCTTTGTTGACGCTCATTAGCCGTCTGCCTCGTACTGACCGTTGGGAGATTCTTGCTCGTTCAGCTCTTCGCGATGACCTCTATGAGATTGCTGCTGGCCTTGCCCTAGCAATTTTGAAGGCTCAAGGTGAAAATGCCTCGGCTCGCTCGGTGGAACAAGGAGATTCTGCCGTTCAACAATGGGTCAAAGAACATCCTGTTCGTATGGAACGAGTTGATGATACTTTAGCTGAGGTAGTTCAGGCTGCTACTGGGTCTGATGGTCGCCCCCGTTTTGATGTGCTCTCTGTTGCGTTGCGTGCTTTGCGTGGTGCGTTGAACTAACAGACACTGTGGTTCAGGTGTGGAAGTCATCGCTATTATTTTGATCAATAGCGATGACTTCCTTGCATTTGTTGATGTGCTAGCACCCTTGGAATGAATCACAATGCTACTCTAGAATAGTTATGTCTTTACAAAAGGACATATAGACACTATCCCCAGCAAGGTTGATGATGGCTACTATAGATTTTCCTGCAATTACTATTGATCGTTCTTCCCCTATTCCCCTGTACCATCAGCTTGTTAACGGCATTAACCACCATATTGCTGAGGGAAAGATTCCTACTGGTTCAATGCTCCCTAACGAACTAGAACTTGCTGCTCAGCTGCATCTATCACGTCCAACTGTGCGTAAAGCTATGGATGAGCTTGTTCGTGGCGGGTTACTTGTTCGTAAACGTGGGGTAGGTACACAGGTTGTTTCAAACGAGATTCGTCGCCCCTTGAGCCTGTCTTCTCTATACAACGATTTGCAACGAAGCGGTATTGAACCAACAACACGTGTCATTACCTATGAAGTGGTTGAAGCTGATGAGCAAATTGCAGAGAAACTTGCCTTAACTGATGATTTATCGGTTTATCATCTGGTTCGTGTTCGTTACGAAAACGGTACTCCACTAGCTTTAATGGAGAACTGGGTTCCTGTTAGTGCGGTCTCTTTGACGGAGGACGAATTAAATGAACGCGGTTTGTATGAGCTCATGGGATCTCGTGGGGTGACGTTCTCTCTTGCTCAACAAAAAATTGGTGCCACTATAGCTAATAAGTATCAGGCGGTAGAGCTTGATACCCATGAGGGTGCGCCGTTGGTGACGATGTTCCGCACCACCATGAATGACACCGGTGTTCGTGTTGAAACAGGAAAGCACGTATACCGAGCAGACCTATATTCCTTTGAAATGACGCTTTCAAACTAAAATTCTGAACTCTACGATAGGAGAGTACCGTGACACAGCAGTGGTTCTACCCAGCAGGTTCTGCTTCCCAAGACCAATGGGAGGTTTCTTTAGGGGCTTCTGACTCTACAACGACTGTAGAAGGTTGGAAACATACTGGTATTCGTGTTGCTACTTTGGGGGAAGAGCCTCTGAGCTTAGATGCAGCAGATGAAGAGCGTATCATCATGCCCTTGAACGGTGATGTTCACGTCACGATAGGTGAGCAACAGTACCTTCTTGAAGGTCGCGAATCTGTATTCCACGGCCCTGCAGATATCTTATACACCGGTATTAATACCCCTGTGGTGATTAGCGGAGTCAAAGGTGCGCGAGTTTCTATTTCTTCTGCACCAGCACGTGCACACTATCCGGTTCGTCATGTTAAAAAGAGTGAGATTCCTGTAGAGCTCCGTGGTGCCGGTAATTGTTCTCGTCAGGTTCATAATTTTGGTACTCCAGCAGCATTAGAAGCAGACCGTTTCATTGTCTGTGAAGTGATTACTCCTGCTGGTAACTGGTCTTCATATCCTCCTCATAAGCATGATGTGGAGCAAGAAGGGGAAACTGCGTTAGAAGAGATTTATTATTTTGAGACTCGCCCTGCAGTAGGTGCACCGGCAGAAGCGCAGGACGCGATTGGCTACCAGCGTGTATATGCTTCAGATGAACGTCCCATTGATGTCAACGCTGAAGTGCGTACCGGTGACGTGGTGTTGGTGCCTTATGGTTGGCATGGGCCAGCCATGGCGGCTCCTGGCTACGATTTGTATTACTTGAATGTTATGGCAGGTCCTGGACCTGTTCGTGATTGGCTGATTAGCGATGACCCACACCATGGCTGGGTCCGTTCGACATGGGACAATCAGGAGATTGATCCTCGTCTTCCTTTCACCGCAGAACAATAAAAATATAATATGTCCAGAGGTGCTAAAGAATTATTCTTTAGCACCTCTGGCTTTAACATGATGGGGCAAAAACAATGCTGAATATTATAGGGGAGTACTCTCTAATTTCTTGGGCTCTTCTAGGATGTGCAGCCTTTTTAGTGGGTATCTCTAAGACGATGCTTCCGGGAGTTAATCTTATTTCTGTTATTATTTTTGCTTCTCTCATGCCAGCAAAAATATCAACGGGCGCATTATTAATATTGCTCATCATCGGCGATATTTCAGCGTTAGTAGCGTATAGAAAACATGCTCATTGGAAAACACTCTTGACCTTGGTGCCGGCTGTGCTTTGTGGCTTAGTTGTGGGTGCTGCGTATCTTTTTGTTTCTAATGATCAGGTGATTCGTCGTAGTATTGGTTGGATTTTATTGGCTTTGATGGTGCTGACTCTTCTTCAGCGTCAGAGCCGTCATTCAGCACAGAATACTTCGCAGAAGTTTGCTTGGTTTTATGGGGGACTTGGTGGTTTTACCACGATGGTCGCTAATGCTGGTGGGCCAGTCATGAACATGTATTTCTTGGCGCGCCGTTTTAACGTTCAGCTTTTCTTAGGGACAACAGCTTGGTTTTTTGCGGTGATGAACATGCTGAAACTTCCTTTTTCTGTGAGTTTAGGGTTGGCGAACCCTCACACCTTAACATTAGGTTTAGTCTTACTTCCCCTGCTGCTTCTGGGAAGTTTTATAGGTTGGTTTTATGCTCGACGTATTCCACAAAAAGTTTTTGAGCGTCTTGTCATTGTTGTGACGTGGGTGGGGGCTCTTTACCTAGTTTTCTAAAAAGTTTTGAGTATGCTTAAGGCTCTTTGAAACCGGTTTCCCCGCCAGTTTCAAAGAGCCTTAAGTATCTCTAGGAGTTATTTTCTTCTTATCGTTTGGAGAGGTCTTCTCCGCTGGCACTAGTGCCAGTAACAGGTTCCACTACCTGCCATGTCTGCGTTTCCGCAGAGTCTACTGCCGCTGAGATGACGCGGTTAGCGAGGAGTGCGTCGTGAATATCAGCGTGAATCTTTTCTCGTCCAAGATATGCTTGAAGGAATTTCTTCGCTTCAATAATTTTTAGGTCGTCATATCCCATGGAAGTTCCTGCCCCTGGCTGGAAGAAGGAGAAATCTCCAAAGCCTGGGCCGGCAAAAATACGAGTGTATCCAACTTGTTCGCCAGCTGATCCAAGAGCTAATTCGAGTTCGTTCATACGCTCAAAATCCCATTTGAGGGAGCCCTCAGTGCCGTAAATTTCAATAGCGTACTGGGCGCGTGGGCCAACACTCACACGAGAGGCTTCAAGAGTTCCTACCGCGCCTACGCCACCAAGACGTACTAAGAGTGCGGCGTAATCTTCATTCTCGACCGGTGCCATTTCACCATTTTCAATGACTGCGAAGTGGGTTCCGCTTCCCATAGGCAGTTTGGGGCGCTCGGTATGGACGGTGTGGGTGAGCGCACAGACCTCAGTGATAGGGCCGACGGTGTAGTGAATAAGGTCTGCGAGGTGTCCTAAAAGATCTCCTAATACGCCGGTACCAGCAAGGTCTCGTACGAAACGCCAAGAGAGCGCTCCGCGGGGGTCTGAAGAATAATCTGCAAAGAATGAACCACGAACGTTGGTGATTTTTCCAAGTTTTCCGTCGCTGATGAGTTGACGAGCGTATTCAATAGCTGGTGTGTTGCGATAGTTGAATCCAACGGCGGTGACTACACCACTGTTACGAGCTTCATCAACAATTTCTTGGGTTTCTGCCGCGGAGCGTCCTGCTGGTTTTTCAATCCAGAATGCTTTGCCTGCAGCTGCTGCTTCTTTACCGATTTGTGCGTGCAAGAAGTTAGGTGCACAAATAGAAACAACGTCAATATCGGGGTTTGCGAGGACGTCTTGATAGTTGGTTGTTCCACTTTCAAAGCCAAGAACGTTAACCGCGTAATCGACGCGTTCTTCGGAGGTATCTGCGGCTTGAACGAGTCGAGTTTTGATTCCTAGTTCTGGGTAGACCTGTGGAACTGCTGCGTAGGCTTTGCTGTGGACTTTTCCCATCCAACCGACACTGATAAGACCAACGTTGATGGTACGTGTTGTTGTCATGATGTGACCTTTTCAAAAAAGTAGTAGATGTGTAGAACTGAGGAAAATGGAACCGTAGCCCCTATGCCCATCGTGAGCAATAGAGGCTACGGAACATCAAGAGAGGTTATTCAGTGGTAGTTTATTTGTTCTTGACAATGTAGATAGCACCGGTAGTGACGCCAACTTCCACTTCTTCAAGGCTCTTACCGCGGGTTTCTGGTAGGAACTTGAACATTACGAACGCTGCGATTGCGTTGATGACGGCGAATCCGAAGAAGGTGGAGTTTAGTCCAACTGCTTTGAGGATTGAAGGGAACGCGAAGGAGATTGCAGCATTTGCAAGCCAGAGGCAGAGAACTGCGAAGCCCATACCGAATGCGCGAATCTGCTGAGGGAAAATCTCGGAGAGAAGAACCCATGTTGCAACGTTTAAGAAGGTCTGCATCGAACCGACGAAGCCGACGATGAGAAGCAAGAGAATGTAAGGGCGAGCTGCAGAGTCGGTAGGTAGTACCAATGCTGCAGTACCGATGAGGAGGTGGAAGATAGTAACCAAGGTGTAGCCGGTGATAACGGTGGTACGACGGTTAATTTTTTCCATCATCCATAATGCGATGAATGCGCCGATAACAGCGATGATACCGGGAGCGATATTAGCGATAAGAGCTGCGTTCTTAGAGAATCCAGATTCTTGAAGAACAATCTGACCGTAGTACATGATGGAGTTGATGCCGGTGAACTGCTGGAATACCGCAAGTGCAACACCAACAAGGACGATGCGAAGAATCCATTTGTCTTTGAGCATGGAGGACACGCTAGGAGCAACCATGGTGGATTCTTTTTCGAGGGTTCGCTGAATATCCTTAGCCTCAGCTTCAGCTCGCTTTTCGGAACGAATCTGGCGTAGAACTTCAGTTGCTTCATCGAGGCGTCCCTTAGAAACTAGCCAACGAGGAGATTCTGGAACGCGGAGCATGCCGATGAACAAGAATACTGCAGGAACTGCACAGATAGCGAGCATGATACGCCAGACACCATCAAGGTGGCCCCATACGTTGCCGATAAATGCGTTGATGACGAATGCTGCCAACTGACCGACAACAATCATCATTTCGTTGCGTCCAGAGAGGGAACCACGAATTTCGTAAGGTGCAAGTTCTGCAAGGAACACGGGAACGACGGTGGAAGCGCCACCGACGCCGATACCGAGTAGGATGCGTCCAAGGACGAGTAGGCCTAGGCTTGGTGCGAAGGAGCACGCTAATGCGCCGAGGAAGAAGATAATTGCGAGCCCCATGATGGTCTTACGACGACCAAATTTGTCGGAAATGCCACCGGAGAAGAGTGCGCCAAATGCTGCAGCGAAAAGGAGTGAAGAAGTAACGATACCTTCTGTTTTTTCGTTGAGGCCTAGCTCTTCTGACATAGGAAGTAGAGCACCGTTGATGACACCGGTGTCGTAACCAAAGAGCAAACCGCCGAGAGTTGCTACAACGGCGACCTGGCCGAGGCGTTTACTGTGAGGCCCCTTGGTGAGAGGCGGTAAGTTCGCCTCCGACGCACTAACAGAGTGTCCTGACATTATGACTCCTTCGTCTATAAGAAATGTCGATAGTAGATATATGAGGTTAAACGATAGTCTCTGTAGGCGAGCTTACCTAACCTCATGCTCTATAGAGTGTGTGGTTTTAGTAACCAATTACTCAACAGAGAACCCAATGTGTTACTAAACACTATATATTTGTCATGACATAATGACAATCTTTTTAAGAAAATTTTTTATCCCCTTTTTCTTGAAACGACAATCAGCCCTAATCCAAGAAAAAGAGTGCAAAGACAAGCAGATACGCGAAGAGGGGGTACCAACATGTTGGTACCCCCTCTAGCGTAGATACCCGAAAATATCTTTAGCGATACAAATCAGGTTTCTCTTCGAGAACAACCTGCTCAATATTTCCGGAATTCAACGCCGCAAAACCAGCTTCACAACAAGCAGCCGCCGCGTAACCATCCCAAGCAGATGGTCCAGTATGCTCACCCTTGCTGATGGCATTAATCCATGCCTGAACTTCTTGATCATATGCATCAACAAAGCGCGGCTCAAAACTGGGGCAGGTCAAATCTTGACCGACAGAAATGTGGTTTTCTTCAAATACTGCGCGAGTAGTTACAGAATATCCAAAACGAGCAGTGACATGAGTGCTAACCGTTACCAGTACGCCAGACTCAGTCTCCATAATGACCTTTGTCGGATCAGCAAGCTCACCTTGAGCATGCTTGGTCTTCTTGCCAGAGATTACACGGACTGTCTTAATCTCTTCACCAGTCAGATAACGAACTCCGTCAAACTCGTGAACAACAGTGTCGTCAATGAGATTACGCCCCGTATAAGAATCCAACACATACGGATTAATATGTTCGCAATCCAGCTGCAAAAGTTCACCATAAGAACCAGCCTGAACAGCTGCACGAATAGTGCGGTAACCGCCATCAAAACGACGCATGAAGCCAACCTGAATCAACTTCTTGCCGGTAGCAACTTCAGCCTTAACAATTTCATATGCAGAGGCTGAATCTGGGGTGAGTGGCTTCTCGCAAAGAATAGGCAATCCAGCCTCTAATGCAGGTTGTAAAACAGGTGCATGTAAGAAACCAGGAGTCGCAATTAAAACAGCGTCAACACTGTCAGACTCAAGAGCCTTGTGGAAATCAGTATAAACCTGAGCTCCATCAATACCTTCAAGAGCTTCAATAGCCTTAGACTCATCAATATCTACTACTGCGCTAACGCGTGCGCCATCAATACGTTCGTGAATACGACGAATATGGTCGTATCCCATGCGTCCAGCGCCAACAACGGCAACACGAATATCCTGAGACATCTTTACTTCCTTTTCAATAACAGATGAAGTTGGGTTATCTTTAGCCAATTACGGTGCGAGAACCGCAACCAAGTAGATAAGTTTTGGTGCGCTGAGCGATAGGTAGTGGGATATCAAAAGATTTCACAGGATACATATCCTGCTCAACAATGCCAAAGAGTGGTCGGTTGAGAGCCTCAGCAGCTTCAATAACTTTCGACAAGTCAGGCAATCCGTGAGGTGGTTCGCACATCACTCCACTTGCGGTTGCATCTTTGAAGGTCATGTTTTCTTCACGTACTCGGCGAAGAATCTCAGGGTCTACCTGCTTCAAGTGCAAGTACCCGATGCGTTCAGGATACTTTTCGATTAGTTCAACAGAAGAAGCTCCACCATACTGGGCATGTCCGGTATCCAAGCAGAGAGTAACAAGCTTCGGGTCAGTTACAGCAAGGAACTTTTCAATCTCTTCCATGGTCTCAACATGAGAATCTGCGTGGGAGTGGAACTGTTGGAACAAGCCGAAGTCGCGCTGAAGGGTTTCGCCAAGCTTGTTATGTCCTTGAGCAAGATTATCCCACTGCTGTTCGGTCAAGGTTGATGGCTCTAGTTCTTCGCCGGTCTTGTCATCGCGCCAAAGAGCCGGAATAACAACAATGTGTTTTGCGCCCATAGCTGCTGTTAGTTCAGCAACCTTGCGAGCGGGCTCCCATGCGATATCCCACTGCTCCTGTCCGCCTCGATGGAAAGCTGTGAAAACAGTTCCAGCAGAAATTTGCAAATCGCGCTCTTTAAGTTCGCGAGCCAAAACCTCTGGTTCTGCAGGGAGGTAGCCGTAAGGTCCAAGTTCAATCCACTTGTAGCCAGCTTCAGCAACTTCATCTAGGAAACGCTGCCACGGTGTTTGAGCGTCGTCGTCGGCGAACCATACGCCCCAAGAGTCGGGGGCTGTGCCAATGATGAGGTTATTCTCGGTCATGTTCTCACGCTTTCATCGTTGAAAAGTGTTGTCTGGGTGAAAATGAAGAGTTTCAAAAACCCTTAACTATGTAAAGACATACTATCAAATAATGTGTGGTGGTGAACATAGTAGAAGAAAAAGTTTGAGAAAAATTATGAACCCTCAAAGAACCTGCATCAGCCCTAGCCACAACCACAAAAGAGGAGGGGTTAGTAACCAGTAATCACTAGCTACTAACCCCTCACAACCATCACACATCCAATAAAGGATCCTTTTTAGTCACTAGTTACGTGACTCAAAATTAAAGTTCGCTCCAGAAGCTTGCTTCGGCTCAGGCCAACGCTGAGTAATAGCCTTGCCACGAGTGTAGAAGCGAAGGCCATCTTCACCATAAATATGGTGCTCACCAAAGAGCGAATCGTTCCAACCACCGAAAGAGTGATTTGCCAACGGAACAGGCAACGGAACATTGACACCAACCATGCCGACCTTAATCTTTCGGCTAAAGGTACGAGCTGCAGCACCAGAGGAAGTGAAGATGCAGGTACCATTTCCGAAGGGGTTGGAGTTAATCAAATCAATACCTTCTTGCAAAGTATCAACACGAATAACTACCAAAACGGGACCAAAAATCTCTTCACCATAAGCGCTCATCTCAGGTGAAACATTATCCAAGATGGTCGGGCCAACAAAGTTACCCTTCTCATGGCCAGGTACAACAAGGTTACGACCATCAATAACAACGGTAGCGCCAGCCTTCTCAGCCTCGGTAATAATGCGCTGAACACGCTCACAAGACTGCGGAGTAATCAAAGGACCCATATCAGCGTCCTTATCCATACCGTTAGAAACCTTGATGTTACGAGCTAAAGCGGTCACCTTCTCGATGGTCTTCTCAGCAGCTTCTCCCACAGCAACAGCAACAGAAATAGCCATGCAACGCTGACCTGCTGCACCAAAAGCTGCAGCGTTAAGGTGCTCAGCAACAACATCCATATCAGCATCAGGCATAATCAGCGCATGGTTCTTCGCTCCGCCAAGAGCCTGAACACGTTTGCCGTGCTTCGTACCAGTCTCATGAACATAACGAGCAATAGGAGTAGAACCAACAAACGAAATGCCATCAACATCAGGATGAGTCAAAAGACCGTCAACGGTCTCTTTACCACCGTGCAAAACGTTGAAAACGCCATCAGGAAGACCAGCTTCCTTCCACAACTTTGCCATGAAGTTTGCAGCAGAGGGGTCACGCTCAGAAGGCTTCAAAATGAAAGCGTTACCAGCAGCAATACCCAAAGGCGCCATCCACAACTGAATCATGACAGGGAAGTTGAACGGAGTAATACCAGCAACAACACCCAAAGGCTCACGAACAGAATACGCATCAATACCAGTTGCGGCCTGAGGAGTGAAACGACCACTTACAAGGTTGGTAATACCGCAAGCATACTCAACGATTTCCTGACCACGAGCAATCTCACCGCGAGCATCAGAAAGAACCTTACCGTGTTCTGAAACAACAAGTTCTGCTAACTCTCCAGTGCGCTCTACAAGAAGCTCACGGAAACGGAAAAGAACAGCAGTGCGCTTCGCTAAAGATAGCTCAGACCAGCCCTTCGCAGCAGTCTTCGCAGCAGCAACAGCCTTCTCAAGCTCGTCCTGAGAACCAAGGTGCAAAGACCCTAGAACATCTCCGGTAGCAGGGTTAAAAATTTCCTGACGAGCAGAACCAGAACTAGGTACTTCTTCGCCGTTGATGAAGTGTAGAACTTCGTATGACATATTTACTCCTTGTATAGAGATAGAAAAATATCGGGATAATGCGTGCTGTAACACTCATGCGCCACAGCACACACGACAACTAAAACTTAAGGTCCAAGAAGAGGACGCTGCATGGCCTTCTTCTCGCGATAGGTCTCATAAGCATTCTGAGTAGAAGAAAGCTCACTCACACCCGT
Source organism: Rothia sp. P13129 (assembly GCF_048512865.1). Taxonomy (NCBI): domain Bacteria; kingdom Bacillati; phylum Actinomycetota; class Actinomycetes; order Micrococcales; family Micrococcaceae; genus Rothia; species Rothia sp. P13129. The sequence goes on along the minus strand of NZ_JBLXYA010000001.1, from coordinate 329,004 downwards.
AATAGGCACATCCCACCACGATTCAGAAGACGGTGCATCAATCATCGGATCAGACTCAACATGAATAACAATCGGGCCAGAACCTTCTGGTGCTGCTTTCGCCTGAGCCACAGCATCTTGCAAACGCTCACGAACATCCTCACCCGGTTCAACACGAATAACCTTCGCACCCAAAGACTGAGCATTCGCTGCCAAATCAATAGGCAAAGTATCGCCATGATCAAAACTGTGAGTCTCTTTATCCAAGGTGCGGTACTTCGTGCCAAAACGCTGAGAACCAACAGACTCAGAGAGCGCACCAATAGACGCATAGCCATGATTCTGAATCAAAACAACAATCAGTTTGATACCTTCTGCTACCGCAGTGACCAACTCAGTGTTCATCATCAGATAAGAACCATCGCCAACCATCACCACAACATCACGACCATCTTGGGTATCTAACGACGCACGCTTCACACCCAAACCGCCAGGAATCTCATAGCCCATACATGAATACGCGTATTCAACGTGGTAACCATAAGCGTCCTTAACTCGCCACATCTTGTGGAGGTCACCAGGTAATGAACCCGCTGCACACACCACAACATCGCGGTCATCCATTGCCTCATTGACAGCACCAATAATTTCGTTTTGGCTCATCAACGGACGATAACGCTCAGCAAAAGCATCATCAACAATGCCATTCCAACGAGCCTTTTCTGAAGCAACTTCCTCAGTAACAGCAGAAGAAACTTTGAAACCGCTCAATGCGTCATTGAGCTTAATAAGAGCCTTCTTCGCATCAGCAACCATCGCAACAACACCACTGTGCTTATACGCATCAAATGCTGCAACGTTGATATTGACAAACTTAACATCAGGATTTTGGAATGCCGTACGAGAAGCCGTCGTGAAATCTTCGTAACGAGTACCAATACCAATAATCACATCAGCATCACGAACAAGAGCATTAGATGCCGTAGAACCAGTGGAACCAACAGCACCCAAGCACAAAGGATGATCCCAATCCATCACACCAACAGCAGCCTGAGTGCATGTGACAGGAATGCCTGTTGCTTCTGCAAACTGACGTAGCTCATTTTGAGCAAACGCATAATGCACGCCACCACCAGCAACAATGACAGGTTTCTTCGCTTCGCGAATAACACTCATCGCTGCTTGAATATCAACGTCTTCTGGCTCAGGGCGACGGATTCGCCAATGGCGAGGAGCAAGGAACTCATCAGGAACAAGAATTTCTTCTGCCTGAACATCCTGAGGCAAAGCAATCGTCACTGCACCTGTATCCACGGGGTCAGTCAAAACACGCATACCGTTCAAAAGTGCAGAGAAAACCTGCTCCGGACGCCATACACGATCAAAATAGCGGCTTACAGGACGGAAAATATCATTAACCGTCACATCTGCTGCGTCAAAACGTTCTAGCTGCTGAAGAACAGGATCCGGAACACGAGTAGCGAACTGGTCTGATGGGAAAAGCAACGCCGGAAGACGGTTCGTTGTCGCAAGAGCCGCACCCGTAACCATGTTTGAAGCACCAGGGCCAATTGACGTGGTAACCGCGTAGGTTGCACGACGACGAGTATGGCGAGCATACCCAACAGCTTGGTCTACCTGAGCTTGCTCATTACGACCCTGATAGTACGGCATCAAGGAAGGATCTAATTCCTGATACTGGCGAAGAGCCTGCCCCATGCCGGCAACATTGCCGTGCCCAAAAATACCGAAAATACCAGGAATAGTGCGCTCACAGTATTCCTGCCCATCAATGGTGTCTACGGTGTACTGGTTCGCTAAGAACTTCACCACAGTCTGAGCTACAGAGAGTTTTTGAAAACCCATAATTTGTGTCCTTATACGTCAAAAGGTGAATGAAAGAAGATTAATCGGTGATGGTGTGATGTAGAAGTGAAGCGGCTGTTTCAACAGCACCAGCAACATTGCCATCTGCAGGGTATAGCAAGGTACGCCCTACCGTAAGACCCTGAACACCAGGGAGCTTCAACGCATTTTCCCAGCTAGAGAATACCTCTTCGGGAGAACCAGAAGGATCTCCACCCAGAAGAACAGTCGGCATCGTCGTAGCTGCCATGACTCGTTCCATCTCCTCAACAACAGGAAGTTTCATCCACGTATAAGCGGTGTTAGTTCCAAGAGCTTCAGCAATACCGATAGAGGTAATGACAGCATCAGCAGAGAGATTGTTACGAATAGCGCCGTTATGAGTTTCTGAGATAAAAGGCTCAACCATCGCGTAGAGTTCTTGTTCTGCTAAAGCATTAACTGCCTGAGCGCAAGCCTCTAGGGTAGCTACAGTGTTCTCATCACCGTAGTGAATGCGGGTGAGCATTTTGCCGCCGTCAGCGCCAATACGCTTGAGATATTCGGCAGTGTGTCCGGTGAAGCGGTCGTCCATTTCGTTGACAAGCCCACTAATACCACCACGGTTCATCGACCCGAAGACGAGCTTTCCGTCAAGAGCACCTAAAAGGAGCAAGTCGTCGAGAATGTCGGGAGACGCGAGAACACCGTCCACCGCTGGGTTTTTGAGTGCAATTTGTAGGCGGTCAAGAAGATCACGACGATCTGCCATCGCCATTGCACGATCTTTGACGCGGTTTGCTCCGCGTGCAGGGTGATCTGCAGCGACGATAAAGTTTTGTTTTCCATAACGTGGGCCTTCGTGGCGAACACGGTTGTCGGCTGCACGTTGAATAGCTTGAGGATCCTCTAGACGGATACGCGTGAGATGCTCATATCGTCTAGGGTCACGCTCTTCATCATGAGAATGGGACATTGTAATCTCCTGAAAAATTTGGCTCGTGCGGTGCTTAGAAGTTGCGCCCATACTGAGCGAGGAACTCTTGTACTTCAGATTCGGTAGGCATAGCATCCGAACATGCAATTTGTGATGCGACGATAGCGCCTGCACCATTGGCAAAGTCGAGTACCTTATCGAGTTCCCAGCCAGAGAGTACGCCGTGCACAAAAGCTCCGCCGAAAGAGTCTCCAGCACCAAGACCATTAGCTGTTTCAACTGGTGTTGGTGCGCATACCACACGGCTGGTTGCGGTCTTTGCAAGAACACCGTTGGCACCCATCTTCACGACAGCAAGTTTGACGCCTGCTTCAAGGAGTCGGTCTGCTTGTTCATCTGGGGTGCCGTCTCCAACTGCTACGGCGCACTCTTCACGGTTTCCGATCGCGATAGTTGCATAGGAGAGAAGCTGTTGAGCAGCTTGTTGTGCCTGCTCAATGTTCTTCCAGAACATGGGGCGGTAATCTAGATCGAGGATGGTGTGTTGTTCGTCGGAGAGGAGATCACGGGGGCGTGCCTCATGTGCTGCAAGTTGCGCGCTACGAGCTGGTTCTTGGCACATTCCTGTTAGAGTGCTCCAGAAGATACGGCTCTCTTTGACAGCTTCTTTGTTGATGTCTGCTTCGGTGAGCTGTAAATCTGGTGCGGTGGGGAAGCGGCCGTAGAAGTATAGAGGGAAATCTTCTGGAGGCTTGATAGCGCAGAAAGTTACGCATGTTTGTAGCTGAGGATCAGTTGAAACATGAGCTTCGTCTACACCGTATTTTTTGAGTTCACGGCGAAGAAAAGTGCCGAAAGGGTCATTGCCAACGCGGGTAATGACCGAAGTTTTATGTCCGTAACGGGCAGCTGCTACCGCTACGTTTGCAGGGGAGCCACCGAGGTATTTACCGAATGATGTGACGTCTTCTAGTCCGACTCCAATGTCGTTAGGGTATACGTCAACGCTGATGCGGCCCATGGTGAGAAGGTCGTACATGAAATCTTTCCTTAGTGGGGTCGTATGGGTTTGGCGTCCTCGCCGAAAAGCTGTTAGTTATAGCGTGCCCCATCACACACCCAAATGTCAATGTTTGTACTGACATAGTTACAAAGTTTCTTTATTTTGCGTTAAAGACTGGAAAAAATTGCAAAAAACCTCACCCTGATACCCCGCCCGAAAAAACAAGAACCCCCTACTTCTTGCCGCAATAGAACGCCTAGAAAACCCTGCATAAACCATCTGGCTAGCAGAACATTTCCACCTACCCCATACACCTCAGCCCCAGAACGTGATACCCAACTTGCACTGTGCACACCAGAACTGAAAAAACACTCATACCAAACAAACACCATACGAAAAAGGTCGCTCCACCAAACAGTGAAGCGACCTTCCATACCAAAACACGAGAAGAACTACCCTCTCAAAGTGCCTTAACAGGAACCCAAACCTGCATCATATAATCCTCAGAACTAGTATCCCCAGGACCATACACCTCCATTGCAGGACCAGACGCCGTCAAAGCTCTCTCAGGCAAAAACGTACCCAAAAGATAATCCAAACCCGTCATAGACGCTAACGGGGCAGGGCCACGAACATCAACAATGGCATAATCACCAGCAGGAACCTCTGCCGCATTCAAACCCAAAGCCTGCGCGTTATCCCGAGAATTCACCACCAAACCAGCCATATAATCAAACTCTTGACGCATATTAGCACCAAAAATAATGGAAACCTGCTGAGTACCCTCAGTACTAAAACCAGCCAGCTTAACCGTATTCAAAACACGCTCCCACACATCAGCATTGCCAACAGCAGGATCAATCGTCTCACGTAAACCAGCAAGAACAAGCGATGGGCGATGCTCCACTCGCGCAAAATCAGACATCATAAACGCCAGTATCCCTTAACGTGCAGCAACCGGAAGAACAAGCTCCATCATCTGAGTAAAGCTCTTCTGACGCTGCTCACTGGTGGTCTCTTCACCCTTAAACAAATGATCAGAAACCGTGAACAAAGCCAACGCCTCAACACCAGCATGTGCCGCAACAGAATAAATACCAGCAGTCTCCATCTCAACCGCAAGAACACCCATCTGAGCCCAGCGCTGAGCATCAGAAGGATCATGACGATAAAACACATCAGAAGACAAAACATTACCCACATGCAACTGAATACCCTGAGACTCAGCCTCCTGCGCCACAGCAGAAAGCAGACTCCACGAAGCAGTCGGGGCAAAAGTACCAGGAAGCTTGTACTGATGCATGAAATGAGAATCTGTAGAAGCTGAAGCCGCAACCACAATATCGAATAGTTCAAGCTGATCTTGCATGCCACCACAAGAACCAATACGAATCAGGCGCTCAACACCGAACGTATGAATCAGCTCATAAGCATAAAGACTCGCAGAAGGAATACCCATGCCAGAGCCCATCACAGAAACCTGCTGACCATTAAACATTCCTGTAAACCCAAACATGTTACGAACAGTATTAAACTGCTGAACATCGCTCAGATAATTCTCCGCGATAAACTGCGCACGAAGAGGATCCCCCGGCAAAAGAACAGTTTTTGCAATAGGAACACCCTGAGGGTTGATATGAGGAGTGCTTGTCATAGGAGCGTCCTTTCAAAGACCATACAGAACTTCAACATCACTGCCGAAGAACACACTAATAATTCTCAATACTTTAGTTTAGGCGATATGAACACGCAGGCAGTTATCCGCAACCACAACCACCGCAACCACAACCCCCAGAAGCTGGCGCACCAGAGAGTCGACGCTCTACCTCAGATAATTCTTCGTCTGAAAACTCATCCTGATTCTCCACAGACTCCATCAGGTTCTGACGCTGACCAATATCCGGTGCCCCAGAAGGATTCTGAGAAAGACCCGCTAACGTTGCAGCAAAACCTGCCGGAGCCGAAGGCTTTGCAGGGGGAGCCGACTCTGCGGCGACAGGGCCACAACCGGCAGCAGTCGCCGATACCTTTTTCTGCTGCACACTACGAGCGCGCGAAAAACGCTGTAACTGTTCAGCATCAGGATAGTGGTAAGAAACTTTCACTTCGCCATCAACCAACAAAATAGGGAGCACATCAGCACCCGATATCTCAATCTGATCAGCTACCGGAACGCACTGCGTAAAAGCGCTCGGATAAGAATCTGTTGAATAAACAACAATATCTAAACCTTCATCAAGGAGTTGCTGAGCCATCCTAAGAAACTCCTCACGTTCTATATCTTGCGGGTCGTCAGGATTCTCTCCCGGAGCGGGAATAAACACCTCAAGTTCAGCATTCTGTACAGTATCAGCCACAATTCTCCTCATCATGATAGAACTCGTATCAACGTTACCCGTGCAGAAGATACTTTGTATATAACAATGTCGAGACAAGCTAAGAACGCGTAAAATTTCTGTATCTATGAGTGGCTAAATACCACTCAAGAGTGTTCCAGGTTACTCTCATGGTGTGTAGAGAAACAACATACGTCCAAAGGAGAACGATGTTTGGATTCAGACGAAAAAAGCGAACAGCCACGCTCTCAACCGCATCATATACGCCAGAAGAACTCTTCTCTCCAGTACAAGGAACATATAAGCCACTAAACCTTGTCGGAGACCCAGTATTCTCCAGCGGGCTACTAGGAGAAGGCTACGCCGTAGAAGCGACAGAAAAAACCATCAACGCACCCGTGAGTGGACGCATCGTTCTCATTCAAAACACCCTCCAAGCATGCGCCATCTGCACACCGCAAGGGGCAGAAGTGCTCATACACATTGGAGTAGACGTCGCCCAACGAAACCACTACGGGCTCAAAGCGTTAGTCGAAACAGGAACTCAGATTACCGCCGGAGAACCCCTACTACGCATCAGCAGAGAAAAAGAATACGCCTCGACACCACTGCCAGAAGTCATGGTCATGGTCACCAACATGAAGAATTTCGGCGTGAACATCACCAACAATGACGTACGTGAGGTCTCCAGCGGAGAGCACATCGGCTACACTAAGCCACGATAAAACCCGTGACCTAACCGAGGAAAAACTTTTTAACCGCAGCTTTAAGAACACTCTCCGGTTCAGACTCTGCAAAATGACGTCTCTTCGTCTCATCACGCTCTGCCTCAAGATTCTTCTCCTGAGCAGAAACAGGAAGTGACTCATCTGAAGATGATGATGACGCCTCTGTCTCAACAGCAGAAGATTCTTCGGTATCGCCAAAAGCATGAGTTGCAAAATCTTGAGCAAACTCTTCCTGAGATTTTTGCTCATTCTGCTTGGTATGCCGTAAAAATTCATCAACCTGCGAACGATAAGATATCGTAACTTGCTCAGAAGCAGCAGACTCTTCAGCAGGTAGGAAATCATCTGAAAGAACCTGAGAAGATGCAGGCTCTGTAAGAGAATCCATCGTCACTGCTGGAACAGCCTGCTCCTGCTGTGGTTGACTCTCGTGTGTGCTGTCATCTTCTTTGACAGTGGTAGAGCTCGTCCACTGAACAGAAGAAGAACCAACCGATACGCCCCAACTCTTACCGCGCTCCTCTTCGCTGACCCAGTTGCCAGTCACAAAATCTGAGAACGAACGAGCAAGAAGACGAGGCGGCTCTGCAATACGCGGGTCACGGCTAATAACCTGTCCCTTTGCGCCAGAGGCCCCAGGGGCAAGATCTACCGCATAAAGAGTATCTGTATCATGGGCAATTTCTACCCACAGCCGATGAGATAACAACGGCTGTACAATATCGCTCGGCTGCGCTGGAATATGTGGAAGCTGAGCATCTGCAAGGTCGCTCGTACCAAAATCTTCTTCAATGTGTGATGCAAGGATATCCCCGTGGGGTCCGTCCGCAATTTTTCCATCACGCACCGTCGAACGATAAAAACGTAGCTCCGGCAGAGTAATACCCCCACGTTTTTTGATGATGTAATCAATATCTGACGGTGAATAACCCTTGCTATGTCCCAAACGTGTCAATGCACGATGAAGGGCTAAACCGTCATTCTTCGTGGTTGGGACAGAATCTAAATCTCCGGGGTCAGACTTAACAGTCTCAACATCAGAGTTGTTGTGAGAAGCAGAGGTGTCGATACTAATCGTAGCGTTAGGGGGAATAACACCACTATTTCGCAACTCTTGAGCAGTCACAAGAAAGTTCTGCGTGAGTGTGGCGTCAATAATGATATTTCCGCCGTCGTTCGTCAATGAAAGTTCAATTATTTCACCGCGAGAGCTATGAAGGTGCGCGTGAATAGGCTCTTGTGCCTGCTGTGAGTAATTCTCTAGAAGTGAGGTCAGAGCCGATAAATCTACAGTGTTTGTGGGGGAGCTGTTCAAACTCATGGGGTCATTTTCTCATACCGTCGCATTGTGTACAGACTCTTGCGATAGGAAGATTAAAAATACCTTCAACAAAAGCCATTAATATCGTGATAACGGTAGCAAAAATAATAAAACCTCGCCAAAATTGCCTTAACGCATTAGGTTGGGGTGTGATAGAAGAATCATCATCTTCCCCCTATCATTCCAACATTCAACGAAGAACATGGAGAAAAGGACTAACGTGAACACCGCAATCACCGAACTCATCAACAAAGTACCCACCGGCTTGCTCATTGGCGACCAGTGGAAAGAAAGCTCCACCGGAGAAACCTTTGACGTGTTCAACCCTGCAACTGAAGAAAAACTAGCAACTATTGCCTCAGCAACTTCTCAAGACGCTACTGAAGCGTTAGACGCCGCATATCACGCCGCATATAAAAACAAGGGGTGGGTTGAAACTCCTGCACGTGAACGAGCTGAAATCCTTCGTCGCGCCTACGAGCTCGTCACAGAACGTGCCGAAGACTTCGCCCAACTTATGACACTTGAAATGGGTAAACCGCTTGCAGAAGCTCACGGAGAAGTAAAATACGGTGCTGAGTTTCTTCGCTGGTTCTCTGAAGAAACCGTTCGCAACTACGGGCGATACGTTAACACACCCGAAGGAACAAACCGTATCCTCACCTCCCGCAAACCTGTTGGTCCGTGCTTGCTCATCACCCCATGGAATTTTCCTCTTGCTATGGCAACACGCAAAGTCGCCCCAGCTATCGCCGCTGGCTGCACCATGATTCTCAAGCCAGCACGACTCACCCCTTTGACCGCACAATACTTTGCGCAAACAATGCTCGATGTTGGACTTCCTCACGGAGTGCTCAACGTCGTACCCTCAGCCTCAGCATCTGCTATTAGCGCACCCCTGCTTGCTGATTCTCGACTGCGTAAAGTGTCCTTTACTGGATCAACAGAAGTCGGCAAAAAACTCCTCGAACAAGCTTCCGCAAATGTTCTGCGCACCTCCATGGAACTCGGCGGAAACGCGCCATTTATCGTCTTTGACGATGCTGATATTGATGACGCCGTCAACGGCGCAATGGGCGCAAAGATGCGAAACATGGGTCAAGCCTGCACCGCTGCAAACCGTTTTATTGTGCACGAATCAGTTGCTGAAGAATTCACTGAAAAATTTGCCGAAAAAATCCGTCAGATGAAAGTCGGCAACGGCATGGATGAAGGGGTTACTTGCGGTCCTCTCATTGAAAAGAAAGCACAAGAACAGATGAGCGAAAAAGTTGCTGACGCGGTAGCTCACGGTGCTCGTATCGTTGTGGGCGGTCATGCAATAGATGGTGCAGGATATTTCTTTGAACCAACCGTGTTAGCTAACGTTCCAGCAGAAGCATCTGTGATTCGTGAAGAAATCTTTGGGCCTATTGCACCCATTATGACCTTTAGCGATGAATATGAAGCTTACCGCATGGCTAATAACACCGAATACGGGCTTGCCTCCTACGTTTACACTAAGGATTATCAGCGTCAACTGCGTGCCGCTGACCACCTAGAATTTGGTTTGGTGGGTTGGAATGCTGGGGTTATCTCTAACGCGGCTGCACCCTTTGGCGGAGTTAAACATTCTGGTTTAGGTCGTGAAGGAGCCGCAGAAGGCATCGATGAATACACCTACACGCAATATATCGGAGTTAAAGACCCCTACGCTCTTTAGCAGATATGCTGTAAGTAATGCACGTCACCCCAAGACACAATGAAGGGTTCACCCCATGAAACGCCTACAACACTTCATTAACGGAGAATTTATCGACTCTCTTTCAGTCGAGACACTCGATATCGTTAACCCCGCAACCGAAGAAACTGTCGCACAATCACCTATTGCAACAGCAGAAGAGATCGAAGCTGCCATGAGTGCTGCTCGTGAAGCCTTCACTAGTTGGCGACGAACTACCCCATCACAACGACAAAAATACCTCCTTGAGCTGGCAACAGCCATGGAAGAAAACGCCGACAAACTGGTTGAAGCGCAACACCGCAATACCGGTCAGCCACGAGAAATCATCCGCAACGAAGAAGTTCTCGCCGGTGCAGACCAAATGCGCTTCTTTGCTGGTTGCGCACGCACCCTTGAAGGCAAAGCGGCCTACGAATACATGGCCGACCATACCTCCTATGTTCGCCGTGAACCCGTAGGTGTTGTTGCCCAAGTCGCCCCATGGAACTACCCGCTCCTAATGGCCGTATGGAAACTGGGGCCAGCTTTGGCGGCCGGTAATACCGTTGTTCTTAAACCCTCGGACACTACCCCAGAATCCACTCTGGTGCTGGCCCAGCTCATTCAGAATATTTTCCCTGCCGGCGTGGTGAATGTACTCTTAGGAGACGCAAGTGTTGGGGCTCAGATGGTAGAACACCCCACCCCGTCCATGGTCTCTATTACCGGTTCAGTGCGTGCAGGCCAAGCAGTCGCCGCAAGCGCCGCAAAAGACCTCAAACGTGCACACCTTGAACTTGGTGGTAAAGCTCCCGCCATTGTTTTCGCTGATGCAGATTTACCTCGCGCAGCTCGTATGCTCACCGAATTCGGGTACTTTAATGCTGGTCAAGACTGCACTGCTATTACTCGTGTTCTTATTGAAGAGTCTGTCTACGAACAATTCCGTGCACTGCTGGTGCAAGAAGCCGAAAAGATTACGACCGGAGACGCAGACGACTCAAAGAACTATTATGGCCCGCTCAATAACGTCAACCATTTCAAGACGGTTATGCAGAAGCTAGAGAACCTTCCTGAGCACGCGGTTGTTGATACGGGCGGTGTTCGTTGCACTGAACGCGGATACTTCATCGCCCCCACCGTGATTAGTAACGTCAAACAGCAAGATCCTATCGTCCAAGAAGAAACATTTGCTCCGGTTCTGACTGTGCAACCTTTCAGTGATGAGGCAGAAGCTCTAGAACTAGCTAATGACGTCTCGTATGCCTTGGCCTCTTCTGTGTGGACAAACAACCACGGTGTTGCCATGCGCATGTCTCGTGACCTGGATTTTGGTGCTGTATGGATTAACACTCACGTCATGCTCACCGCAGAAATGCCACATGGAGGATACAAACTCTCTGGATACGGCAAAGACCTATCCCTGTATTCAGTAGAAGAGTACACCCGCGTCAAACACGTGATGAGTGATATGAGCGTGTAATTCCTCTACGGCGGGAGTCTTTAGCTCCTGCTTGTGAAGTGACTGAACACAAAAGCTGCCGAGAAGAGCCCCAAACGTTTCACGTGAAACGTCAACTCTTCTCGGTTGCTTCCTCTAAGAGAAAGTACATCAATGACAAACATAACCTACCGCCTACCACAAGAAATCAAACTCAACGGCACCTTCCCCGGTGAACACTCACAACAACTAGCGCAACGACGAGCAGACGCCGTACCCGCCGGAGTCGCCTCCACCGCGCCCATCTACGCACAAGACGCAGACGGCGGAGTAATCCTCGACGTCGACGGAAACTCCTTCGTAGACCTCGGCTCAGGTATCGCCGTGACCTCCGTAGGCGCAAGCGCCCCACGAGTGGTCAAAGCCATCCAAGAAGCCAGCGAACATTTCACCCACACCTGTTTTATGGTCACCCCCTACGAGGGATATATTGCGGTAGCAGAAAAACTCAACGAACTCACCCCCGGTAACTTCCCTAAACGATCCGTCCTCTTCAACTCTGGCGCAGAAGCCGTAGAAAACGCCGTAAAAATCGCGCGCGCAGCAACCGGACGTAACGCCATCATCGTTTTCGACCACGCATACCACGGGCGAACCAACCTCACCATGGCACTCACCGCAAAAGCCACCCCCTACAAAAAAGGCTTTGGCCCATTCGCACCAGAAATCTACCGTGTTCCCATGAGCTACCCCTACCGTGACGGTGAAGAACTCACCGGCACACAAGCGGCACAACGAGCTATCGACATCATCGAAAAACAAGTCGGAGCAGAATACATCGCCGCCGTGCTCATCGAACCCATTCAAGGTGAAGGCGGATTCATCGTCCCCGCAGAAGGATTCCTCTCTAACATCGCACAATGGGCAAAGAGCAAAGACATCGTCTTCATCGCCGACGAAGTACAAGCCGGATTCTGCCGTACCGGACGATGGTTCGCCAGCGAATATGAAGACATCGAACCAGACCTCATCACCACCGCAAAAGGCATTGCCGGTGGTATGCCATTATCAGCCGTTACCGGACGAGCCGAACTCTTCGAAAAAGTGCAACCAGGCGGACTCGGCGGCACCTATGGCGGAAACCCTGTCGCCTGCGCCTCAGCTCTCGCCACCATTGAAACCATGCAAGAGTGGAACCTCAACGAACGCGCGTTACGTATTGAACAACTCATCCGCCAAAAACTTGAACCACTCGTCCCCGAACTGCCTATTCTTGGTCAAGTACGTGGACGCGGCGCCATGATGGCACTAGAGTTCGTTCTCGATACCAACTCACAAGAACCACACCCGCAAGCAGCACGAGATATTGCAAGCTACTGCCTAGAACGCGGAGTGCTTATCCTCACCTGCGGAACATACGGCAACGTTGTACGCCTATTACCTCCTCTAACCATCCCAGAAAATCTCCTTGAACAGGCATTAGATATTCTGGTTGAAGGTATCCGCTCAATCTAAAACATTCCTACACTCTAAAAGTGTTGTCCCCGTAGCGCGCATGCTACGGGGACAACACTTTAACAAGAAAAACTGCAATCTTCAGAACCACACCTGAAAACTTACCAGCAACTGACTAACGATGAGACGCCTTCTCCACCGAGAGAACCTTAAACGTTGAAAGCGGTTTTTCTCCTTTACCGCAAGACTCACGTGCCGGAGCAGTCTTCGTTTTAGCTGTGACAACAACCCACGAACGACCATCCTCATGGCGAACAATAGAGCGCTGAACACCCTTATGCGCGGACGAAAAAACTTGAGAAGACCCAGTATCCTGCCCACCATGAAGCAACGCATACTTCTCACGACGGTACTGCTCTTTAACCTCACGATACCGCCGATTAAGCTCATTGAGCTCTACCAGCTCTTCAACACATGCCTGACCATAAGACAACTTTTTGCGTAGAACCTTCGCCCGCGCCTTCTGCTCACGCCACAGTCGACTCTTACGCAACCGCGCATACTTCTTCTTCAACTGCCGGTACTCTCGAGACTTCTTAAGATTCTTCTTTTTCTTTGAGGACTTCTCACTTTTAACAGAAGAAAACGACAGCTGAGAAATAGTAGGCTCTTCTCCACCCTGAGCAAGATACTCACGAACAGCAACCTCTGCCACCTGATGAACCGCCGCAAGAGAAGAACAACCACGAATACCAGCCAACGACGGAACCTGATACTCCTCTAAAGACACCACCGCCATAAGAGCAGTAGCAGGAGTCAACCGACCATACATATAACCAGCAGGCAACACCACACCGGTGGGAGCTAAACGATGCCCACCAATATGCGAACACTCCCAAACCGTCTCCGGAGGGCGAACCTGCCTGAGATACTGTGCAATAGGCCGTCCTGCTAACGCGCAACACCGATCACGCTTACCATGAGTACACAAAAATATGAGACTATGAGGAACCTTCTCAACACCCTTAATCTTCTGCGGTGAGTGCAACGGAAGAGAGAGCATCTTCTCTAGATGAGGAACCTCAAAACGGTACGTGCGCTGCTTCCCCTGTGCACTATTAACAATAAAAATGCGGTGTGTTTGACGCTTCTGCTGAGATTGACTTCCACGTGAAGCCGGCTCCCTAATAAACAACAGCTTATATCCGCGAAGTTTTTTAACCTTACGCGCAATTCTTCGAGCAAGTGCAGAATGAACACTGCCACCTTTGAGGATCTCTCGCCCCCACTGCCCTGGCACCTCAACACCAACCCATCCGCGGGTACGTGTAGCCGTCCCATAAGTTTCCCCCGCAACATTCTGAGAACAAGACTCTGGTGGAAGAACAGGGAAACGGATAGTAGAAAGAATCTCCTCATGCGAGCAGGGTGGGAGGGAGAGGGTGGTAGTCATATCTTCAGCTTAGCTGGGTATGCTAAGAGAGTCATGTTTGTTTTGAGGAAAGGCACAGAAAATGAGTCAGGACAACCTCAGCTCATCTCATCAACATAATCCACCAGTTCGGGTTGATGTGTGGTTGTGGTCTGTGCGTATCTTTAAAACACGATCCTTAGCGCAGAGTGAATGTAAAGCAGGGCACGTACGTATCGACGATAGCGCTGTTAAACCCTCGCGAACAGTAAAACCGGGAGATGTGATACGTGTACGATACCCCGGATATGAGAAGGTCCTGAAAGTTATTCGTACCATTTCTCGTCGAGTAGGCGCACCTATTGCGGTGACCTGTTACGAGGACTTATCCGAACCATACCCATCATATTTATTGCGTGGCGGTGTTCCCCGCCGTGAACCTGGTGCGGGGCGCCCAACAAAAGCTCAACGTCGTGAACTCAACAAACTTCGAGGATACGAAAAATCTTAAAATCTGATGCTCAACCTATAGAGAGGAAAAGCTCTCTTCCGTCGACTCACCCCTGCCACTAGGATAGAGCGAGTGATACATGAAGAAACCCCAAACTACCGGTTAGCAAACCTCAACGACGCACCCCTACTGCACACCTTCGCACAAAAGATGTTCCCTGACGCAACACCGTCTTACATTCCCCAAGAAGCAGTGCAAACCTTCATCAACGAAAAACTCTCACAAAAAATCTTTGAAGAATACATCCGTTCAGAACACTACCAAGTAGGCATCCTCGAAAAGAACAAAGAACCTGTCGGGTACACCGTCCTCTGCACCAACACCGCCGAAAACCCCGAAATCGTTGCAGAAGCAGCATGCTTAAGCAAGTTCTATCTAGACCCATCCGTACGCGGCAACGGAACAGCCCAAAAAATGATGGATGCCGTCTGTGAACAAGCACGACAAGCAGGATTCACAACACTATGGCTCGGCACCGCAAAACTCAACATACGTGCCAACAAATTCTACGAAAAATACGG
Source organism: Rothia sp. P13129 (assembly GCF_048512865.1). Lineage (NCBI taxonomy): Bacteria > Bacillati > Actinomycetota > Actinomycetes > Micrococcales > Micrococcaceae > Rothia > Rothia sp. P13129. Next base: position 313,814 of record NZ_JBLXYA010000001.1, on the reverse strand, counting down.
TTTCCGTATCGTCGGAGAACGCAAATTCTACCTCACCCAAGACATCTACGGAGACGACGTCATACGCCGTCTCAACCTCTAAACACCCGCCCCACACAAGTAGAGTAAAGATTATGTCAGCTACCCGCCCTGCACCCTCCAACACCTTGCACCGACAAATCCTTCACTTAGCAATACCAGCCTTTGGCGCACTCGTCGCTGAACCGCTCTTCGTCATGGCTGACTCTGCCATGATCGGACACCTCGGCACCGACAAACTAGCAGGACTCACCCTCGGCTCGACCATCATCCAAACAGTCATAGGGCTAATGGTGTTCCTCTCATACTCCACAACACCAGCAGTTGCCCGAGCCTACGGAAAAAATAACCTCTCTCAAGCCTACGCTGCAGGACGAAACGCGCTCTGGGTCGCCCTCGGACTAGGGGCACTACTTGGCATCTTAGGGTGGGTTTTCTCTCAACAGCTCTTCACCGCATTAGGAGCAGACACCGCCACCACCATCAACGCCCAAGAATACTTACACCCCTCACTACTTGGACTGCCCGCCATGCTCGGTGTACTCGCCATCGTAGGGGTGCTACGAGGTTTACAAGACACAAAAACCCCGCTCTATGTTGCCACCGTCGGCGCGATTGTGAACATCGTCCTCGACTGGGTGATGATTTACCTTCTGGGGTGGGGACTTGCCGGCTCTGCTATTGCTACCGCCACCGTACAATGGGGCATGTTCGCTGTCCTCAGTGTGAGTTTGTGGCGGGGTATCACCCGATACGGTGTGCAACTTGCCCCCGAACTTTCGGGGCTTCGCCACGTATTTGCTCTCGGCTCATGGCTCATGTTGCGCTCGCTTTCTATGCGAGTGGCGTTACTCGGTACGGTTATTGTTGCCACACATCAAGGGCAGACAGCTCTTGCAACCTATCAGCTCACCATGAGCTTTTTCAGCTTTCTTGCTTTTGCACTCGACTCTTTGGCTATCGCTGCACAGGCTCTTTTAGGTAAAGAACTGGGGGCACAGAACCTCAACACGGCACAAGGAAAGAACGCTGTTCTTGATTTTAAAAATGCTTTGGTGCGGTGGAGTCTTTATTTTGGTGTAATTACAGGAATTTTCTGTGCACTCATCGGTTTTACCAGTAGCTGGATTTTTAGTTCTGACCCGCACGTTCAACACCTTTTTGCGTTGTCCTTACTAGTTGTGGGACTCACCCAACCATTAGCCGCATATGTTTTTGTTCTAGACGGGGTGCTGATGGGCGCAGAAGACATGCGTTATCTTGGCATTGCTTCACTCATTGTTTTAGGTGCCTACGTGCCGTCACTTCTACTCGTTGACGTCCTCACCCCGCTCATGGGGCAGAGTGCGGCCTTTATCGCTCTATGGTTAGCGTATTCTACGGTTTTCATGGGTGCTCGTGCCGTGACTCTTGGCCGACGCGCTCGCACTGAGATATGGGTTCGGTAGGACTGCTCCACATCGAATGCTCATAGAACCTAAGATGCTTGAAAACTTACATGATGACTAAGACCAAGACAAGGCTCACCACAGCCGCAACCACACTCGCAACAGCACCCAAAACAACAGCACTCAACCCCGTCGTCATAATCTTCCGAAGATGAACATTAGTGCCCATCGCACCCATCGCAACAGTAATCAACACCGTTGACAGAACTTCAGCACCCCTCAACACGCTGCTAAGAACACCATCAAACCCCATATAGGTCAACACCGAACGCAAAAATACTGCAACAAGAAAACCCACCACAAAAAGTGGCAACAACGGTGGCCGCTTCTGAGACGACACCCCACGACGAGCTTTCTCTTGCCCCTGCCGATACCCCACATAAGCAACCAAAGGAGCAAGAAGAACCACACGACCCAACTTCGTCACCGTAGCAGTTGCCACCACATCCGTACCGATAAACCCAGCACCCGCAACAACCTGACCCACCTCATGGATAGAAGTACCAATCCAAACCCCAGCCTGCTCGGACGAAAGACCAAACTGAACAGCTAAAGCCGGAATAAGAAACATCAAAAATGTTCCAAACAGTGTTACACAAGCAATAGCAGTAGTCGCAGAAGACTCCACATCCTCTTCGGAATCATCTTTTTTCTCTAACACCGCAGACATACCAGCAACCGCAGAAGCACCACAAATAGCTGTACCCGTCGCAATAAGCATACGAGAATTATGGGCAACACCCATCAAACGTCCGCACCACAACGTCACCAGATACGTGCTCAGCACCGTGACCGCAATGATAAAAAGCACGCCCCAACCTAGCTCAAGAATGTCAGGAATTGCCAGACGCAACCCCAAGAGCACAACACCAACCCTCAAAAACGTTTTACTCGAATACGTCAAACCTGCTGAACAAGAATCGGGGATAAGACCCACATTCCGCATCAAAATGCCGAGAACAATCGCCAACAGGAGAATGCTAACAAGCTGAAACCCCGGAATAAACGTGATGAGATAAGCTCCCATCGTCAATGCGACAGCGTACAAAATACCGTATAAGCGGGAACTAAAAGTATGGAGCATAAAACTAAACATAACTCATCTTCAAGATACTGGTATGAACATGAAGCACACCAAGAGTTATGAGATAGAAAAAACGAGTTTAAGCGTCCACCATCTCAAGAAGTTCACGGTGAATTGTTGTGTCACCCGTAAGTTCAGGGTGAAAAGAAATACCCATAACATTGCCCTGCCGAACACCGACAACCTGCCCACCATGATGAGCTGTTACCTGAACATCTTGACCCACTCGACTCACTCGAGGAGCCCGAATAAAAGCCGCGTGAACAGGGTGTAGCTGTTCATCTGCCCCACGCCAAAGAACCTCTGTCTCGGCAGAATCAACTTGCGAACCAAAAGCGTTACGATCTACAGAAATATCAAGAATATCGAGTGTTTGCTGACCCGGTGCAGGGTCGTCTACAGTGTGCGCTAGCATGATGAGCCCAGCACAAGTACCTAACGTTGGTACACCTGAGATAATAGCTTCGCGTAAGGCATCCCGTACCCCAAAAATACGCGTAAGACGGTCAATGGTAGAAGACTCTCCACCGGGAAGAATCAACGCGTCTAACCCATGAAGGTGCTCAGCCTTTTTAACAAGAACTACCTGCGCACCCAGAGATTCCATCATTTGTGCGTGTTCTGCGACGCCACCTTGAAGGGCAAGAACACCAACAGTTTTACCGTTCCCAGAATTGTTAACAATAGTGGTCAATGTTTGTACCCTTCGTGTTTTTCTCGCGCAAACTTATACAGATAAAATCTGTGGCTAAACTAAGCATACTCGTTTTATTGATTCGTTCTGATAAGGAAATATGTCTCTACGGTTTATAAGAAATGTATTATCAAACTTATATGAGAGAGAACGACGTCTTAGAAAGACCTATATAGAAGAGAATATTCATTAAGCACTTCGAGAAAGCTGATACCTTGAAACCAATCATTGTTGCAGAAGGCTTAGTCAAAAAATTTCCTAAGAAAACAACACCGGCAATAGACAACGTAAACCTGACTATCAATCCAGCAGAAGTCATAGCAGTAGTAGGACATAACGGCGCAGGAAAATCAACCCTTTTTGACCTCGTCAGCGGTTTTACACACCCAACAGCAGGAACACTATCAACGAATATCAACCGTTCAGAGATAGGGTGGTGTCCTCAACGAGAAATCATCGATTGGTCTCTTACCGTGCATCAAAATATTGCACTTGGTGTAGAGCTTCGACGTAGTGCCTTACAGAAATCACAGCGTGTGTCCATAGACGAAGTCGCTCACACCCTTGGGCTGAGCGAATATCTCGGGAAAACTGCAGAAACTCTGTCTGGGGGAGAGCTACGACGAACTCAAATTGCACGTGCAATCGTCGGAAACCCCCAACTAATGATTCTTGATGAACCAACTACCGGTCTTGACCCTGAAGGTATAGAAACAGTTTTTAAATATCTTGATGAACGTAAAGAACACGGATCAACAGCATTAATAAGCACTCACGAAACATCACGATTCTCGAAACACTGCACCCGAGTAGTGGCTATCGACCACGGAAAAATAATCGCTGACTTACCCGTTGAAGACTATCTAAGCCTTTCCCCTAGAGAGACAGATGATTTATGGGATATTTACACACATATTAGGGAGACTGTTTTCTAATGCTACGCCCTTTAATCCTTATAAAATTTCATATCCTCTCCTTGTGGAATTGGCGTACGTCCTATCTTGGCCGTTTTATAGAACCTGTTGCTTACTTAGTTTTCCTGTCTACAGGGCTTCGACCTTCATTGGAAAATAAGGTCGATGTGTATAGCGAATTTGTGTTGGCAGGACTGGTATGTTTGCTGGCCTTTCGTTCTGCTACAGCAAGTATGAGTGATGTTGCTAATGACCGTAAGTGGGGAGTGCTGGCCTTATATATCCTTCAAGGCGGTTCGGTAGTCGGGTATGTATTAAGCATTGTGCTTTTTGGTGCATTGGTATTTATTGCTCAGTTTGCGCTCTTGTTTGCGTGTTCTCTGCTTATTTTCCCTGAGTCTGCACCAGATATGTGGAGGGTTTTAACCTTATTAGGTGTGGGCGTTCTTTTTGTTGCTGGATGGTGTGGCTTTGGTGCAGCCTTAGGCGGGAAAGTGGACTCGTACGCTACACGTGATTTTGTTGTTACTGTGACGTCACTTCCAGTAGTTTTTACTGCTCCCTTGTTTTACCCTATTCAGGGAAATTGGCTTGCTGTTCTTGCTGGTTTTAACCCTTTGACGTATCAAGTTGGTGTTTTGAGGCAGATGAGTTCTTTGGGGATTTTATGTGCGGGGTTATGGGTCGTTCTTGGTGTTGTCACTGCAGTGATGCTTTTGCGTAAGACTGAGTATCTGAGTCGAGAACGCTAAATTTATGTATTTAACGTGGTAGTTGTGCACACCCTTTCCCTAACTTTTGATATATCCCGCTGGTCTCAGCATAAAACCGTGCGCAACTTTTTGTGCGTGGACAATACTCGGTGCAGAGCACCGATGTGTTGAGTAGATGGTACGGGTTCGGTCTGAGGTATTGGGTTGGTGGCGCCTGCGCGCTGGTGCTGATTGCAAAACTATAATGTCTAGTTAAAGCTTCTAGAACTTAGGAACTGAATCTGCCAGCTTCCTGACTTTTTAGAGGACTCTACAGTAGCTTTTATACCCCCTGAGAGTGCAATTTTTTGGATTTCATGAATCTCATAAACTGATTCATCACAAGGTACAGTTTTTTCGATTTCTGAATCGATAGATACAGCCATCTCCTCTCCTTCACTGCATGCTATATAAGCAGTGAAAGGGCCTTTTCCGGAAGCGTCAGAAGCGACTAAAGAACTCTTCGGATTGTCCAGCGGAAAATTGCTATAGAAAGTCCTGGTATAAGAACCATCCTTTTCAATTGGTGAAAACAGTTCAGGAACTTTTGTTCCAGCGCTGGACGGTGATGAAGATGAGGGAAATCCACAAGACGTAATAGCTAAAGAAAATAGCGTAAAAGTAGTCAGAAAATAAAATTTCTTCATATGTTCATCAATCCTTTATACGCTTACATTATTTTCTTTCTCGAATTCTTTAATATATCGTGCGACACTGCTTTTGGAAATATCTAGTTGATATGCGATAACTCGGACGGATAAGCCGGTAGCGCATAGCTCTGCTACTTACTGTTTTAACCCTTCGACGTATCAAGTCAGTGTTTTAACGTGATAGTTGTGCACATCCTCGATGAAGAATACGCACAACTACCACAAGAATTTTTGTGTAATTACAATTCTTACCAGCCGCGCTCAGCTAAACGGTGAGGTGCTGGAAGGTCCGCAACATTAATACCAACCATCGCTTCACCCAAACCACGAGAAGCCTCAGCGATAACAGCAGGGTCGTTATAGAACGCAGTGGCCTTAACGATGGCACGTGCACGAGCAACAGGGTCACCAGACTTAAAAATGCCAGAACCAACAAAAACACCATCTGCACCAAGCTGCATCATCATTGCAGCGTCAGCGGGGGTTGCCACACCACCAGCAGTAAAAAGAACCACCGGAAGTTTTCCTGTGCGTGCCACTTCCACAACGATGTCGTACGGTGCAGCAAGCTCTTTAGCTTTCACATACAACGCGTCAGGAGAGGTCGCATATAGTGCTTGTAGCTCAGCAATCTCAGATTTAATCGTGCGAATATGCTTTGTCGCTTCAGAAACATCGCCCGTGCCAGCTTCGCCCTTAGAACGAATCATCGCCGCACCTTCAGCAATACGGCGAAGTGCTTCACCCAAATTAGTTGCACCACACACAAAGGGAACAGTGAACTGCTGTTTATCAATATGATTCACATAATCAGCAGGAGAAAGAACCTCAGATTCATCAATGTAATCCACCTTGAGAGATTGAAGAACCTGCGCCTCAACAAAATGTCCAATGCGTGCTTTAGCCATCACAGGGATAGACACCGCGTTAATAATATCTTCAATCATGTCGGGGTCACTCATACGAGCAACGCCACCTTGAGCACGAATATCGGCAGGCACACGCTCCAGTGCCATCACCGCAACAGCACCAGCATCTTCTGCAATTTTTGCTTGTTCAGCGTTGACAACGTCCATAATGACGCCACCTTTGAGCATATCTGCTAATCCTCGTTTGACGAGGGGAGATCCATGAAGTTCAGTATTTTCAGTCATGGTCTCTACTGTGCCCTAAAACGCTGGTCTAAGATAGAGCCAAGAATCAACAAAAATTTTAGACCACTAGGTGGAACTACCACACTCCTATGCACACCTCAGCTTCCGTAGAACTACCCATCACCCTCAACCGCAACCTCACAACCTCACTACCAAGCCAACTGGCAGAAAAAATACGCGAACTCATCCTCAACGGCACACTCATCGCATCAGACCCGCTACCCTCAACACGAACACTCGCTCAACGTCTCAACGTCTCCAGAGGAACAATCGTCTCCGCCTACGAACAACTCATCACAGAAGGGTACCTACACACCACACATACTGGAACAACTATCAACCCCAACCTCCCTCACCCCCACAACAAACACCACACCAACACACCACAGCCCACCACACCAACACGCCTTTCCACTAGTCACCTGAGAACACCTCAAAACACCATTATCGACCTACGCCCAGGCACCCCAGATACCTCCACGCTCGCCAGCACACCATGGAGAGCAGCATGGAGAACCGCTGTCGCCAACGTTGGAACAACATACCCTGCCACCGGCTCACCTGCACTCAAAAAAGAACTCACCGAACACCTCCGACTAACACGAAGCCTCATCGCTCACCCCGAAGAACTACTCATCACATCAGGAGCACGAGACGGATTTAGGCTCGTCCTCTCAACACTTAGAACCATCATTAAAAATCGTCCACTACGTATCGCCGTTGAAAACCCTGGGTACCCCTCGCTACAAAAAATTCCTGCCACCTTCGGACACACCATCATGCCGATACCCCTCGATACACAAGGACTCAACCCCCAACATCTACCTCAAGACACCCCGCCAGATATTATCCTTCTTGCACCAAGCCACCAATACCCGCTAGGCACGACCATGCCTGTAACACGCAGGCTCGAACTGCTCGAATGGGCACACAAAAATAAAGCCCTCATCATTGAAGACGACTACGACTCCGAACTGCGTTACACAGGAGACCCCGTACCTGCACTCGCCTCACTGACCCGCTCACAACATCTAGCATCGCACCATGATTGTGTCGTTACCCTCGGCTCGTTTGCTAAAACACTCTCTCCAGCAGTCGGGGTAGGGTACCTGCTTGCCCCACAACACTTGCAAGAACCACTAAGTGCCCTCAGAACCCAGCTCGGTTCACCTGTCTCTGCCATTACTCAAGAAGCGATGACACTCCTCCTACAAAACGGTACGGTACGCCGTCATATTGCAAAAATGCGAAGAACTTACGCCACAAGACGACGCCTTGTGCAAAACTATTATGACCACAGTGAACTCTCTCAACAGTGCACACTTTTACCCATGGACGGTGGACTACACGCTATCCTCAAATTTGCGTCAATAAATCACCTCAGCGCAGAAGAACAATACCTCAAAGAACAAAAGGTTGTAGCGCGAGCTAAAGAACAAGGAGTATCCGTCAGAAGCTTAGGAGAATACTGGTCGCATAATGGTATGCCGCGTCAAGACTACGGGCTAATCATCGGCTTCGGTGCAGTATCAGAACGGTACCTCGAACAAGCAATGACACTGCTAACCCGCATCATCTGCAATCCCTAAAACAGACTCTGAGAATTATCAGTTCTCTACTCGCACGAAAATACTCTTTTCCGATAGCCTTATACCGTGACTCAAAACCGTACCCACTCAAAATCTTCAAACAACCAATCAGAGCAGAAAAAACAGTTGCTAAGCCAGTGGACTGCCGTCCACGCATCAATATACGTTGTATTCGGTCTCATCACGTTATTCATGGTGAACCCCAGTCTTGACGTACTTCGCTATACGATTTCACCATTTATGGTCATATTGGCAGTTGTGCATAGCTACCTATACAAAACTTTATCTGCAACAGAAAAAGACAAGAGTCGGTTTCTCTTTGTCACCTCATCCGTAGTGTTGTGCATAACTACGCTGATATATCTATTTTTTGCACGGGAAGAAACTTCAGCCGGAGTTATCCTCGGAATAGGATGGTGTATTTCTGGTGCTGCGCAAACCATCTTTTCAAACAAGTTAAAGAACAACAACGCACTTGCTAAAGATTGGCGTTTTGAAGGAATCATGATGCTTGCAACAGGGCTGAGCTTCTGGGCTGTGAGCGGTATCGGCGATAGAGCCATGCTTGGAGTGTTCAGCTGTGGCGCAATCATTACCGGTGTGTTTCTAAGCACCGGTGTTATCACGTGGCACCGGCTCGGGAAACCTCTAGAAATATAGAACACCTACAAAACGACGTCTCTTACCTCATCCAAGTTCCCAGTAGCTTGAAGTTTTCTTTGGGGAAATACACACGACAAGCTGAAAGATTAACATTCTCTGCATGCTCGCCGGTTAACGAGTAGACTGGATGAGACACATCAGGAGGAAAGTTTAGTGGTACAACAGCGCCCTAGAGGTTTCAAAGAGCAGGTGACAGGGCCGCTCGTCATCGCCTCAATTCTAGCCGTCGTTGCGTTTTGGGGAACCTTCATCACTGCAACAGGTGGAACAAATAACCGCCCACAATATGTTTTAGCGTTTACGGTTGCTGGTGCAGTTTTTATCGTTACCATCGTTGTTTGTGCAACATTAATTCTTGTTGAAAAACCGAACTCTCCTGAACTAGGGCAAGGTACCGGAATCAACCGTTCTTCAGCAAAACTTTACGCCGAAGCCCGTGCCCGACGTGAAGCCCAAGCACGCGCAGAAAAAGCACAACAGAAAACCTCTCAAGAGGAGAAAAACTCTCAAGAGCGCTAAAGACGTTGTGGCGATAAAACTTAAAATAAATATGCTGGTGACGAGGGAAAGCTCGTCACCAGCATATTTTTAGCTATTGACAATGTCTATATGAAGAACCACTGGCTCTTTCACAATACGACGGACAACCTGCGCTACAGTCCGTACGGTATCTGGAACATTCGCACTCGAGGTTGTTCCTAAACGAAGAACAATATTTAGTTGGGGAGTCTGCAACGCACTCTGTGAAGAACGAGAACGATTAGAGTCAATACCCTTTTTCTGCTCAGATGAGGCAGACCCGTTAAGGGTTTCTCGAACCGTTGAACCCACCGTAGAGTTAACCGCGCTCATCGCCCGCAAAATACGTGTAGCACCAGCATAATGAGGGTAGATTTTCTCTACACCCTCTACCGCTAATACTTCCTTGCGTATCCGAGAAATATCAATTGATAATTCAGAACCTTGGTATTCTTCTTGCGTGTTATTTTGGGAATCAGAATCGTGGGAGGAATGTGGCTCAATATGAATGATTTGTGGCATATCACGCACCTTTCCGGTATTCGAAGGCAGCTTCGTCGCGGAGCATCCCCCAAGCACCAGTTTTCTTCTGACGTGTGTGTTGCGTTTGAGCAGCATCAAAAATATCTTGAATCGTCACGTTCACCATCTGAACGTTCAGCTCACTAATACGCTCAATTTCTTTGAGAATCAGTGTTCGTAACTCTTCAGCAGCGTTGTCAATAACTGTGCCAAAACGAATAGATGCAGTGACATTAACCGTAATGGGGGAATCGATAACAGTCACATCACCATCAAGATGGCATTTACCAATAACGACGTCCTCTAACTCATCAGCGGCTGAACGGATAGCTGAGATAACTGAACCCTCCGTCTGTGTTAGACGGTCAAACTCGTTATCTGAGCGTAGGGGGATAGAACGTCCAGCTTTAGTTTCGAGAGCAATATTATTCAAGAGCGTATCAATCCAGCTCGTATCCTTATTTTGCTCTTTAAGGTCATGCTCAGAGAGCTCAGCGGTGAGTGTGCCGAGCTTACGTAGCGCCTTGACTCGTTGTGTACATACAGGACATTGATCAATATGTTCTGTTGTTTTTCTATGGGCTACCGTTTCATTATTTTCGTGTTCATCATCCAACCAGTCACTTAAGACGCTGAGAGGGATTCTACAATCAGACATTATTTCCAGCCCTCCAATCCATCAAGCAGTGCGATTCTTGCTCGAGCAAGTTTTCCTCGAACACTAGATTCGCTAATCATCAATGTCTGTGCAATTTCTTTATATGAGGCTCCACCAAGTTCCCTCATCACCAATATCTGCCGTTGCTGAACGGGTAATGTTTTGAGCACTTCGGAGAGCGCACCCATCTGTGAACCCGTAATAGCACTTTGCTCAGGAGTAGCTCCTGCAGCGACGGGTTCGGGTGAATTATCAATGTCGGCGTTGAGCTTACGCGCTCTAATAAGATCGATTCCTTTACGGTTGACAAGCATCATGAGCCAGCTTTTAACACGTTCAGGGTTCTCGACCGTATCCATTTTCTTCCACGCCTGAATAAAGGTTTCTTGGAGAACATCGTCTGCGTCAGCGGTGCTTCCTGTTAACCGAATAGCGTAGGCCCTCATGGAAGGAGCATGTCTACGTAATAGAGCTTGAAATGCGTCTGAATCGCCGTTTGCAGATCTTTCGCACAATAATGCGTCAGATAGTCCTGCTACTCTATCGGGGGTGAGTAATGCCATGTGTTTTCCTTCCCGGTCTCACAAAAACACAAGGCAGAACCAACAACATTAATAACTCGTGTGGTTCTGCCTTATGTGTTCTAAGGGTTAGTTTACCCGTTGTGTGTCCTTGGACATCATGGCGCGAATCCCGCCGGTCAAATAGACCGTTACAGGAATTTCTTGTCCTGTAAGGGCATCTAAACCAGCAACAGTCTTATCAACTGTTTCCCGTAGTGAGAGCGGGTTTGCGCCCTGTCGAACTTCAACCTTGACAAATAATCCAGAGGTTTTCTTGGGGAGTTTAAGTGCCGTAACACTTGTACTTAGAACGTCAGGGTTTTGCTCAAAAGACTCTTTGACAGCGTCTTTAGCGAAACTAGCAGCAAGTTCTGTGCGTCCCTGAGAGCCCTGCGACTTTACCGAGTGCTGACTAGAAGCTACAGAATGAGCGCGGTTACCATGCTGAGCAAAAATCCAACGTACCAGAAGGAAAACGGCGATGACCGCTAGAACAACAACTCCGACTGTTACCCAGCTAAAACCCCAAGGAGTTGCAGCTGCCGCAAACACATCGCGTGCTGGCTGTTCTACCTGATCAACAGCATCATTCCAGTACTGTGCCAAAGGCTCAGAGACTTTCAACGCGATAAGCCCTGCACCTAAAGCAAGGAATACTAAGCCGAAGAGGGTCAGTAAGATTCTATTGAGTGCGCGAGGTGCGTTACCCATCTTTATGCCACCAGCCCTTCTCCAGTAACAGTGACCGAAGCGCGCATTGTCGGTACAAAACCGTATGCGTCCAAGGTTTTTTGTGCAAAATCAGTGATTTCTTGAGTCGGTACAACCGAACCAGAGGTCGGAACAATCTCTACAACAGCCTTAGCGTGGTAGATACTTGTGGTGACCTGCTCCTGATTGAAACCGAATTGACGGCGTACTGCCTCGCTCATTGCCGCAGCGATGACTTTATCATCTGCAACAAAAGCGACTCTCTGGCGAGATCCTAAAGAATGCTTTGCCAAAGTCCCAGGCGACAACGCCTTTTGAACAGCGAAGATACCGAGGATGACAAGAACAGCGCCCGTTAGGTAGAGTGCCCAGTCAGGTATGCCTGAAGGTAGCTGAGCTACACCATCAAACATCTGTTCACCGCTGAGCAAAAGAGCCTTCTGCCCTGCCATGCTCAAAACTAGTTCAATACCAGCCCAAAGAATGACGGCGAGCAATAAGACCGCGAAGAAGATGGAGACGCCAGCACGTGAAGAGTGCGTTTCGCGACGAACCATATATTTAACAAACGGCCCTGGAGCGCGACGAGCGGTGGGATATTCTTCGACATATTCTTGATGACGACTCATTGAACACGCACCTGCTTTCCGTACTCGGTAATACCTGAAATGCTGACATTTACTGCGCCAATCTCACGACCAGTAATCTCACTGGCCTGTGCGATAACTAGCGCACGAGCGCGCTCCACCAAATCAAAGACCGTGCCACCCATTTCTTGAAGAAAGTCAGGTGAAGTGGGAATCTCGTCGAGACGTGGAGCACGAAGCGGTATAGAAATGTTCACGCCGAGCTTACCTGAGTGATCGGTGAGCGTCGTCTTAATATCAGATGACGCCACACCGAACGCCTCAGAAGCAACAGCAGTGCACACGGTAACCAGAGCCTTGCGGGCAACAATCGTGTTTCCGCGACTACTTGAATTCATTGCTTGTACTTTCGTGGACTATTCACCGAAGTGACATGGATTAGTTGGAGGAAGAGCCCTTTTTATTTACGAGAGACTTCCATGCTTCATCAAGGTTCAAAGAACCGTTTTCGAGCATTGCCCCGAGGAATCCACCTGCTGCAAGGAAAATTACAGCGAGGAGGAATCCGCCAAATCCATGATCAAGTGCTGCATATGCAAGCACTGCGGCTACTAATAATCCGATTAGAGTCTTACTCACTACTTAACACGGCTTTCAGTCTTGGTTTCTTCTTCTACTTCTTCTTCGTCATCTTCAGAAGCAACATGAACATCGAGAATTTCGATGTTTACTTCAGTTACCTCAAGACCAGCGAGGTCTTCAATTGCCTTGATGACGGAGTTACGTGCGTCTTCAGCAACCTTGTAGAGGGGGTAAGGGTACTCAACAACGAGGGAGAGATCTACAGCAGCCTGAGTCTGGCCAACCTCTACAGAAACACCCTGCTTAAGGTTTTCTTCCTGACCAGCGAAGGAACGAATAGCGCCCAATGCGCGAGCTGCGCCGCCACCAAGTGCGTAAACGCCTTCTACATCGCGAAGAGCGAGACCAGCAATCTTAGCGATAACTGCGTCATTGACGTGGGTGGTACCCTGACCGCTATCTGCGCCAATGTTCTTTGCAGGACCAGAGGAAGCTGAAGTGCTCTTGGACTCTACATCTGCAGGGGTTACCTTAGTGTTCTGTGCCATGATTCTTTCTCCTTGCGAGTTTATTGTCATAATGGCTAAAAAATTTTAGATAACGGCACCCCAAGAGATATTGGTCGAAGCGCCTGAGGTGCCGTCACTAATAAGACGAAACGACAAGAGAAAATGTCACGGTATTTTCTCAAAAATGTTCAGTGGACTTATGTTTTTGCTGATTTACTAGCTGTTTTACTTTGAAGAATTTTCTTGGAAACGCATCAACCTCAAAGAATTAAGAACCACAATCACCGAGCTAGAAGCCATCGCAGCGCCAGCAATCATCGGGTTCAACAATCCCAAAGCAGCCACAGGAATAGCAATAAAGTTATACCCAAACGCCCACACAAGATTAGACATAATCAGCCTCAATGTTGCTCGCGAAAGCTCAATTGCTGTCACGATAGAACGTACATCGCTACGCATCACCGTCATATCAGATGCTTCCATGGCAATATCTGTTCCAGAACCCATCGCAATACCAAGATGGGACTGCGCCAAAGCAGCTGCATCATTGACACCGTCACCCACCATGGCAACGCGTACCCCACCTTCTTGAAGGCGTTTAACAGTCTCTACCTTTTGAGATGGTGATACCCCAGCAAAAACATCCTCATCTGCAATACCCACTTGACGTGCGATAGATTCTGCAACAGGCTGAGCGTCACCGGTTAGTAACACTGGACGTAGTCCCTGCTTCTTTAATGAGGCAATAGCCGTTATTGCATCATCTTTTGGCGTATCTTGAAGCGCGATGAGAGCAACTGGGGTAGCGTCAACAGCAACCATGACCACCGTTAAGCCCCGTTCTTGCTCCTGCCGTAATAAGAGGGCATCTTTCTCACTCAACTGCACTGAATGCTCCTCAAGGAAAGAACGCTGCCCAACCATCACAGTGTGCTTTTGCCCCGAAGACCGTACACATGCTTGTACGCCACCACCTGCGGTCATCGTAAAATCTTCTACAACTGGCTCAACCACAGAACTATAATCAGCGTTGACATGACGGATAATTCCCTGAGCAATAGGATGCTCTGAACGTCTTTCAACACACGCAGCATAGGTAAGAGCCTGCTCAACAGTAAGACGCGAGGAACTGCCGCTGAGTGGCAATGTATGAACAACGTTAAACTTTCCTGCAGTAACTGTTCCTGTCTTGTCGAAAATAATTGCACCAATATCGCGAGTATCTTCTAGCACTTGTGCAGAACGAATCAGAATACCTAGCTGATAAGCACGCGTGGTTCCCGCAAGAAGCGCAGTAGGAGTTGCAAGACCCAAGGCACAAGGGCATGCAATCACCAAAACAGATACTGAGGCAATGAAAGCGCTATTGACGTCCTGAGAGAACACCCACCATGCAAGGAATGTCAGCACCGCAATCACAAGAACTACCGGAACAAAAACCGCAGAAATCCTATCTGCTAGACGCGCAATAGGTGCTTTAGTTGCCTGAGCCTCAGAGACAAGAGCACCTATCTGAGCTAAAGTCGTCTCTTCCCCCACGCGGGTGGCCCTGACTGTCAAAGCACCAGAAAGATTGACCGTAGCACCTGTGACGGTATCTCCCACTCCAACCTCAACCGGAGCAGATTCACCGGTCACGAGAGACATATCAACAGAAGACCGTCCTTCAACGACCTCACCATCGGTGGCAATCTTTTCCCCAGGTAAGACAAGAAACTCATCATCTGGCAGAACATCTTGAGCTGGAATCTTGACCTCTTGACCATGACGAAGAATACGAGCTTCTTTAGCGCCCAGTTCAAGAAGCTGATGAAGAGCGCGAGAAGAACGCTGCTGAATACGCTGTTCGATGTAACGTCCTATCAAGAGGAAAAACGCAACCATCGTCGAAGAATCAAAATAAAGTTGATGGCTATGCGCAGAATGAGCATGCACAGCTGCTGTCATTGCAGGGTCGATCAATAACTGAGCTAAAGAAAAGAAATAACTAGAAAGAACACCTAGCGAAATGAGAGTGTCCATCGTAAACATGCCATGTCGCAGATTGGTCCATGCTGCACGATGGAAAGGAATCGCTGACCAAAACACCACTACACTCGCAAGGAGTGCAACCGCCCAACCCCAATGCGGAAACTGAACAGAAGAAAACATCGATATAAAGAACACCGGAACAGCAAATACTGCTGTAACCCAGATTCTTTGTTTGAGAGAATCTAACTCCGTATGCTCAGGAGAAGAAGACGCTCCTTGGCTCATCGTTGGTTCTTTAAGTTGTGCCGTATACCCAGCTTTTTCAATCGTGCGAATTAGTTCTTCAGCTTCTACACCTTCTGGAACAAGTACTCGAGCGGAAGACAACGGCAAATTAACGGAAGGGTCCACTCCGTCAATTTTGCGCAATTTGCGCTCTACTCGCCCAACGCAGGAAGCGCAGGTCATGCCCCCAATATGAAGATTGATAACGCGTTGGTTTTGTTGCTCGTTCACAGTTATTTTCCTAGAGGTTAAGAAGGGGTATAAAGGCAGAGGGCACCTCAGCTCCATGAGAACGATGAGGTGCCCTCAAGGTCAGTGAGGACTAATCCACTAGGGTGAAGCCAGCTTCTGCGATGGCCTCACGAATCTTATCTCTACTTAACTCTTCTTCGTGTGAGATAGTGACGGTGGATTCTCCATCTTTTACAACATCCACGTTGACCTCTTGCACTTCAGAAAGCTCTTTGAGCTCTTCTTCTACGCTCATTGCGCAGTGGTTGCAGGTCAGTCCTGTTGCTTTGACAATAGTTTCTGTCATGATATTTTCTCCATATTCTTAGGTTTTATGGTGTACAAGGAAAGCTTATTTAGGAGCGTAAAAGCCGTGAAATTGCGGCACTAGCTTCAGAAACTTTATGCTCGACGATGCGGTGGTCTCCTGTGCGCTGAGATTCTTCTGCCGCGTGAACAACACAATGTCCGATATGTTCTTCGAGCAAGCCGATAGAAACAGCATGTAGTGCCTTATTAGCTGCTGATATTTGCGTCAAAATATCAATGCAATATTGGTCTTCTTCTACCATGCGTGAGATACCACGGATTTGCCCCTCAATGCGACGTAACCTTTTGAGATACGCTTCTTTTTCAGAGGTGTATCCGTGAGGCGGTGAGGTCTTTGAGTGGATTTCTTCTTGGCACATGTTGCACGTTCCCTCCGTAGTGTTTGGTGTTCGATGAGGAAAACACCCACCTCCAAGATATACCCCCTAGGGGTATAAAACAAGAGGTGTCAAGAATGTATTTATTTCTGCAAAAAACCACGAAAGACGCTTCTACCCTCCCCAGAAAACTAAGCTTAGGTTAGTGTTAACCCCATGGCTTCTTTTATCGAGGACTACGCATTATTATCTGATATGAACACTGGAGCGCTTGTCTCCCGCGCAGGATCCATTGACTGGTTTTGCGCCCCAAGATTCGACTCCGGTGCCGTGTTCGCCGCCCTACTAGGGGACAGAGAACACGGACGATGGCTGCTTGCGCCCCTAGAATCAGTAAACCCCGCCCCCGTAGAAGAAGTTCGTACAGAACGCTCCTACCGAGAAAACACCTTCACTCTCCAAACCATCTGGCACATCGGAGACGCCAGCGTACGCGTCACAGATTTTATGCCATTAACCGGCGGAACCTCCATCGTACGAAACGTCGAAGGACTCACCGGAGAGGTCGTCATGCTCCACGAGCTCACCATGCGATTCGACAACGGAAAAACAACACCATGGGTCACCCGCTACACCGACGGAGACACCGACCCCATGGTCATCGGAATGGCTGGACCTCACGCGCTCGTCTTCCGTGGAGATACCATTCCCGACACCCAACATGGTGCCCATACCGACACATTCGTTGTATCTGCCGGACAACACTATTCTTTCTCCCTGAGCTATTTCGCTTCAAACCACAACCCGCCCGCACCCATCGACTATGACACCGCCTTGACCTACGCCAACGAACAATGGAGCGAATGGTCAGAACTTTTCACTACAGGGCGCAACGAACCAGCACCAGAAACATCATCACGCCCTGTCATCACCGCAACAGAAGCTGTCTCAGATTCAACGAACACCAACGAAACCGCTGTTTGGGCAACACGCTCTATCGGTGAAGCTCTCAACACTGAAAATGACCCTGTGACCAATACGCAACTACCAGAAATTGATTCACAGACCTATCACGAACTCGCGCAAACAGCAACGCACACCATCCTGCCAAACACCGCAGAAGACACCCAAAATGAGCACGATGCACTCTACCGAGAAGCACGGCTACGCGCACTACTCACACTACGCGCCCTCATCTCCCGAGAAACTGGCGGACTCGTCGGTGCCCTCACCACATCGCTACCTGAAACCCTAGGTGGTAGTAGAAACTGGGACTTTAGATTCTCATGGCTACGAGACGTCGCCATGGCAATGGACGTGACCCTTACACACGGACACGAACGAGAAACTGCCCAGCTAAGAAACTGGATACTTCGTGCCGTAGCAAATAACCCTCAAAAACTTCACGCCGTCTACGGTGTCGCCGGAGAAAAAGACGACCTAGACCGTCGCCTCGCATTACCAGGTTACGAAGGTTCACAACCGGTTCGCTCAGGTAACGGCTCAGGAGAATACTTCCAAGCAGACGCTCTAGGGCAAATGCTCGTCACCTTCGCAAACTTGCGTCATAACGGGGTAGGGGAGGACCACCTATCATGGCCGCTACAAAAAGAACTCCTCAACTCAGCCGTTGAACGAATCGGACAAGCAGACCGATCACTGTGGGAAATGCGAGCAGAACCTCGCATCTACACTCATTCTCAAGTCATGCTATGGGCAGCCTTTAACGCCGGAGTATCAGCGGTTGAAGACTATGGTCTTGCTGGAGACGGAGCATTATGGGCACATTGTCGAGACAGCCTTGCAGAAGAAATTCTCGAACGCGGCTACAACCCAGAATTGAATTCCTTCGTGCAAACCTACGACGGAACCACCGTAGACGCCTCCTTATTGCAACTTCCACAGGTAGGCTTCTTAGATTGGTCTGACGAACGCATGCTCGGCACTGTCCGCAGAATTGAACAAGAATTACAGCATGCTAGCGGAATGATTTATCGCTACATTAACCGCAACGGGTTTGACGGTTTTGAAGACCAAGATAACCTACACTGCGCCGCCTCGCTCTGGTTAGCAGAACAATACATACGTTCTGGTCGAGAACAAGACGGGCGAAGAATTCTCGATACAGTACTGGGGGTTGCGAACGACCTTAACCTGATGAGCTCAGAATACGATTTCACCGCTGAGCGAATGACAGGTAACTTCCCGCATTCTCTAGCGCATATATCTTTGATTCGTACCGTAGAAGCTCTAGGTTTATAACCACCAGAACTTTCAAGGAATATAATCTATAACCAGTGGTCAAGAAGGAGTTATAGATTATATTCCTTTTTTGGCATATTGAGCGGCTTGATGAGCGCACACCATCAATTGCACCTGATGGAAAATCATCAACGGAACAATCAAAACACCCACCTGAGAACTACCAAAAATAACAGCAGCCATCGGAAGACCCGTCGCTAAAGATTTCTTCGTTCCACAGAACTGAATAGCGATAATGTCCTGACGGCTAAACCCAGCACGAGAAGCAACCGCACGTGTTAGCCACAACATGGCGTACACAAAAAGTATTGAAAAAATTACTAGAAGAGATAACTGCCACCAGCTAATACGGCTCCAAACACCGTGAACAATACCCTCAGAAAAAGCCATATAAACCACCATGGCAATAGAGAGACGATCCACCTGTTTTGTCACCGGACGGTGCGCAAAATCTGCACTCCAACGACGCATCAGCTGTCCTGCAATAAAGGGTGCAAGTAACTGTATAGCAATGTCCAAAAAGATATTTCCACTAATGGTAATGCCATCAGAGTGCATCAAAAACATGACTAAAAGAGGTGTCGCAAAGACCCCCACAATATTCGAGACAGAGGCAGAAACAATTGCACCAGCAACATTACCGCGAGCAATAGAAGTAAAGGCCACAGAAGATTGCACCGTTGAAGGAACAAGAGTCATATAAAGAATCCCTAAATATAGCTCATGCCCCAGCACCATACCCATCGGGAACAGAAGAACCCCCATGAAAGGGAAAACAATAAAGGTAAAAGCAAGAATCAGCAGATGAAGACGCCAATGCTTTAACCCCTCTAAAGCCTGCTGAGGAGAAAGACGAGAACCATAGAGAAAGAACAATAAAGCAATAGCAATTTTTGTTGCGAACGAAAAACTCTCAGCAAAAGCGCCTGTGGCTGGGGCAATAAAAGCAATCACCGCTGCCAGCACAATCAACATGATGAGCGGGTCAGCGGTGATGCGTGGAATACGAAGAGCCATAGAGGCTATTTTACGATACGGCCCTCATCGTCATTGCCTTCTTCTGCAGATGTAGAAGTATATGACGTTTCTTCACTCTTTGATTCCTGTACATGATTCTCAGCTGGCATCTGAGGGCGCAAATGCGGTGGAACCCATAGCGTGAAGAGGGTATCCGATATGCGGCGGTCACGCTCGGTAGCTGGCTCCTTCTTCTGCGTCTGAACGATACCCCAATGCTCATTATCAGCACGTTCTGGGTAGATATTCATGAAGTCTGTCGCCTGCAACGGATCTGGCCATAGGCGAGCAGGCTCAGCCGCTGGAACAGCAGAAAGAGGATATGGCGGGTTGGTCTTCGGACGCCAAATAAGTCGTCCTGGTTCAGAACGGTCACGCAAAGCATGGGCACGCCACGTCGTTGGAGGATGAGTCAAGGATAGGTTGCTCATCCACGTAAAGAACCCTTTTTCATAGACTGCGCGGTTTGCTAATTCATCACTATTGACTTCGTTGCACAAGTATTTACCGGCAGAAAGAACACCCATCGTTTGGAGTGCACCTTGAGGTGCAAGACGATACCCAAAATTATCTGCAGTGTATTCTTGTGCGCGTGAGAGCGTCGAACCAAGAACCGGAATTTGCATAAAAAATGACGTAAAAATCAGTCGGAAATAGCTGACGTGTCCGGCGGCAATATGCCCCACCTCGTGCCCAATGATAAAGCGTAGAGCCTCGGGGTTTCTTGCTTTTCCACCTATCTCAAAAAGGTCTGAGTAGATGACAATAAAGCGGCGGTGTCCATGCCCCGAAGCGAAAGCATTAATCTGGCCGTTGCCTAATTGCACATAGGCATCTGGTACACGACGAAGTCCGCTAGCACGCGCCGCATCAACAACCATTTGGTAGGCTTCGGGGAATTGTGTAGGGGTAATACGCACCGCGATAAGCCGAATTTTTGCGTAGGTTAAAGCACGCACAATAAATATGCCTAGAGGGGCATAAATAGCGATGAGAAGAAGCTGTTTAAGCGTAGCCCCCGGCGTCATACCCTCTGCTGCACCAGTAATCACTGACACAAAATTAACGACCAAATAAATAAAACCAGCAATATACACCGCAAAAGTCAATAAATACGCTGCAATCACCCACGGTAGCTCACCCGGATGACGTAAAGAGTTAATGAACTTAAACGGCATCAACGACTGATACTTCAGCAACGATGGTGCCGGCAACGGAGAAATCGGATGCTGACGAGAGTCTTCAGGAATCCAACCTCGTGACACGTCATCAGGTAACGGGTGCTCTGTAATATTCTGAGCACCCAACGGAGGATAATTCTGAGAGGAATGGTTCTCAGATGGCTGACCCGCTGGTGTCATACCGTCGTCATGGGGAGGTTGACTCATTGCTGTTTCTTTCGCTCTCGACAAGGGTGTTCACTGGTTACTATAGTACGCATTAGCGACAAGGAGAACCTCATCCGAAGGACGTAATTAACGTTCAAAATTGTTGCGTATCAAAAACTTTTAAATACTATGCGGGGTGTATCCTCACCACAGTGAGGATACACCCCGCATAGAATCCACAAACAAAATAATTATGCCGAAGCTACAATCACTTCGGTTGCTTGAGCAATAGCTAATTCTTCATTCGTAGGAATAACAAGAACAGGAATTGCAGACTCTTCAGTAGAGATAATACGTGGCTCATCACCACGAACAAGGTTTGCCTCAGGGTCAAGAGTGATACCCAAAGCACCGAGACGCTCAATGGTTAGGGCACGGAACTCAGAAGAGTTCTCGCCGATACCAGCGGTAAAGATCAACGCCTGCATACCACCAACAGCTACATGGTAACCACCGATGTATTTTGCAAGACGATAAGTGGTCATATCCAAGGCAAGCTTTGCGCGCTGATCACCATTTTCCATCGCATTGACAACAGTACGCATATCGTTATCGCCTGCAATAGCAAGCAAACCGGATTCTTTGTTGAGAATCTGATCCATACGCTCAGCAGTAAGTTCTGGGTCGCGCATCATCAAAGATGTGAGAACAGAAGGATCGATGTCACCGCTACGAGTACCCATAACCAAACCTGCAAGAGGAGTGTACCCCATGGACGTATCGAGGCACTTACCGTGAGCAATAGCGGTAGCAGAGGCACCGTTGCCGAGGTGCGCAACAACAGCGTTGAACTTTTCACGCTCAATGCCGAGGAATTCTGCTGCAATACCAGTAACGTAGTCGTGGCTTGTACCGTGGAATCCGTAACGGCGCACACCGTATTTCTCGTAGAACTCTTCTGGAACAGCGTAACGGTACACATGCTCTGGCATGGTGGAATGGAAAGCATTATCAAAAACAGCCACCTGAGGAACACCAGGATATGTCTCAGTTGCTGCTTTAATGCCCATAACGTGTGCAGGGTTGTGCAACGGAGCTAGCGGGGATAGCTCATCAATCTTTTGGAGAACCTCATCGTCGATAAGTACTGGTTCAGTAAAGACGTCTCCACCTTGAACAACACGGTGACCAATCGCTTGAATTTCACGACCGTGGAGAGGTTCTTTGAGGTCTTCTGCCATGATGGCAAGAGCTTCTGTGTGGCTTGGAATCTTAGTTCCAATGTTTTCGATGAGTCCTTTAGCGAGAACCTGCTCAGCTTCTGGCAAAGAGGTATCGCGTGCCTGATATTTGACGGAGGAAGAACCGCAGTTCACAACGAGAATGAGCAAAATATTTTCCTTTTCTATAGAGAATCTAAAGGTGTTGTGCAACAGAACATTCTGTTGCACAACACAAACGCTTCAAACAATAAGCCTGCCCCTTTGAACAGAGCCACCGTTATCCGTTTTAGAGAGTTTGAGCCTGAATTGCGGTGATAGCAACGGTGTTGATGATGTCATCAACGGTGCAACCGCGAGAAAGATCATTTACAGGCTTACGTAGTCCTTGAAGTACCGGACCAACAGCAACGGCACCAGAAGTCTGCTGTACAGCCTTATAGGTGTTGTTACCGGTGTTCAGGTCAGGGAATACGAAGACTGTTGCTTGTCCGGCAACTTTAGAGTCTGGCATCTTTGAAGAAGCAATAGACATATTAGAAGCTGCATCGAACTGGATAGGTCCTTCAACCTCAAAGTCGGGCTGCTGAGCTTTGACGATTTCGGTTGCCTCACGTACAACCTCAACATCTGCACCAGAACCGGATGTTCCGGTGGAGTAAGAGAGCATCGCAACCTTAGGCGTCACACCAAATTGGCGGGCAGTTTCTGCTGACGCTGTAGCAATATCAGCAAGCTGCTCTGCATTGGGGTTGGGGTTCACAGCACAGTCACCGAAAACCAAGACGCGGTCTTCCATGAGCATGAGGAATACGGAGGAAACAATTTTTACGCCGGGGCGAGTCTTCACAAACTCCAATGATGGGCGAATAGTGTTTGCGGTGGTGTTAACCGCGCCGGAGACCATACCGTCAACAATGCCCTTGTAGACGAGCATAGTGCCAAAGTAGGAAGCATCCTGTTGCATGCGTCCGCGAGCTGCTTCAACTGTCATGCCTTTATGCGCGCGTAGCTGAGCATATTCTTGTGCAAAATCTTCGGTGTATTCATTATCGTTGAGGTCGATAATGCGGATACCGTTCTTATCTTCCCCGGCGAGAGGAAGGTTAATGCCCTCAGCCTGACAAATCTCAGAGATTTTTGCTGGATTACCAATCAGAACGAGGTTGCAGAAGTCACGGCGAGCAATAATCTCAGAGGCACGGAGGATACGTACATCATGGCCTTCAGGTAAGACAATGGTGCGACGGCTTTGGCGTGCTTTTTCAATGAGGTTATGCAAGAAGCGTAGCGGAGTCATGGATGCAGGACGCTCTAACTCAAGGCGTTCAAGCAACTCATCAGGGTCTACAGAGCGGGACCATTCACCGAGTGCTGCAGCAATTTTACGAGGCTGTCCGTTAGAGAGTGAGCCTTCGACACGTGATACTGCTCGTCCTGATTGGAAGGTGTCCATGGTGGTCTCAAAGACAGGGAATGGCGCATTGCTCATCAAGGAGCTAATGACAGTGTCATTCTTAACCTCAGAGAATCCGCCGGTGAGGAGCATACCAGCAGGTGCTGGGAAGGTAGGCGAAAGAGCTGAAGCAAGTGACGCGACAACAACGTCAGTGCGGTCACCTGGGACAATGACGAAGTCTCCGTCAGTGAACTGGTCAAGGAAGTTTGCGACGGTCATTGCCGCAATTTTGACGTCGTGAATATCGCGGTTGAGGTGCTCTTCGTCGATTCCTTCAGCGGATAGTTCCAGTGCCGCCACCATTTCGGAGATTGAAGGTAGGGTAAGCTCAGGAATTTCTGGAAGAACGTAGACGGGGCGTTTTGAAGGACCGCGTTTGACGCTCTTGAGAATTTCCTCGCGTAATTCTGGTTTGCAACGGTTGACCATAATACCCAAAATGTCGACTTTGGCGTTGGTCAATTCGGTGCGTGCAACATCTACGGCGTTGACGATGTCTTGCACAGAGGATTCTCGTGCACCAACTATTGCGATAACGGGTAGCCCAAGATCGCGAGCGAACTGCACGTTGAGGTCGAATTCGACGGTGACTGCGTTGTGAGCCATAAGGTCAGTACCATCGACGATGATGACATCACATTCTGAGGCCATTTCTGCGTAGACAGATACTGCAATAGAGGACATTTCTTCGTGGTTGCCTTGAGCGAGAAGCTCACGGCAACGTTCGAG
The DNA here is from genome assembly GCF_048512865.1 of Rothia sp. P13129. NCBI lineage: Bacteria > Bacillati > Actinomycetota > Actinomycetes > Micrococcales > Micrococcaceae > Rothia > Rothia sp. P13129. The sequence goes on along the minus strand of NZ_JBLXYA010000001.1, from coordinate 289,048 downwards.
GGACACTCCTCCGCGGGCTTGTAGGCTGGTAAGCCCAAAGTTTTGCCGCATGAGGTTAAGCATTGGGTCCTGGGCTTCGGTTTGTCCGTTGAAGACAGGGCGGAAGTAGCCGACTCTATCTGCACGTTTGATGAGGGAGTCTGCTAGACCTAAGCTCACCAAGGACTTGCCAGAAAGCGGGTTCATTGCTGAAAGGTAGATACCGGTTGTCATGTCTCGTTTCTACTATCTCTTGTACGTCCCGATGGTGGGGCGGATGTCACGGCACTCTTTTGTGTCGATAGTTCATTTGAATTTTATGCCTTAATAGGCGGGTGGTGGGGTAGATTAGTTCCCTCTGTGGGGTAACTCATGAGAATGTTCTATTTTTATGACGATGCTTTGACACGTGGTATTGAGTGTGTGTGCTGATGTGTCGTAGGGTGAAAATATGTTATTTGCTTTTTCTGTTGCACCCACTGGTGGTGCCTATGAAGATGGTTCTGTTCATACTGCTGTTGCTCAAGCTGTGAAGATTGTGAATGAGTCTGGTTTGCCGAACGAGACGAATGCAATGTTCACCATCATTGAGGGCGAATGGGATGAATGCATGGATGTTATTAAGCGTGCGACGGAGGCGGTTTCTGCTGTTGCTCCTCGAGTGTCTTTGGTGGTTAAAGCTGATATTCGCCCAGGGCACGACAGCGGTGAGATAACCGGTAAGGTGGAGCGCTTGAATAAGGCGTTGTCTCAAGAGAGTTAACTATTTTTGGGTGGCTTTGTTGCCACGTGTGAGCGGTCTATTGTTCTTGACGAACGATAGACCGCTTTTTTGTGGGTGTGGTATGAGGTGAAAATTTTACTAAAACGACATAAGTGTTTAAATATGCAATATATGTTGTAGATTTTTTATTTTCTATATACAGTAGGAATAGTTTCCCCAAGCTAAACCAATGTTTTAAATGTTTTTTAATTTTATTCTGTATATTTTTTCGCCTATTTGAAGTGTCTTCATAACACACACCGTAGAAGAACACCCCCAGAGCCGGCGCCATCTTCCCCCGTACGCGCAGCCCCACACTAATAGAAGCCCCCTATGAAAAATATTGACTCTTACCTCTCAACACTATTTTCCGAATACCCACCAACCCCAGCGTTTAAACATGCCAAAAAACGACTCCGACTACGCATGAAAAAACGCCTAAAAACACTCATCAAACACGGTAAAACACCCAGTGAAGCACAAAACATCGTCATAGCAGAGCACAACTCCTTAGAAGCTCTAGCCGACGAACTCAACATCGCAGAAGAAATCATCTCTTATAGAACGGGCAAAAGCTTTTACGGAATTGCTCAACCCATGTACTCCCTCGTCACCCAAGAATGCGCCCAAAAATATTCTCAGGCACTCAAAGAAAGCTCCGCCCAAAGAGCAACAGGAACCATTTTCTTTATCCTCGGATTAGCTTTCTTCCTGCTTTGTATCTCAATCTGCGGAGAGCACCATACCGTATCAATACCCCTTGCAACGGTAGGGCTTATCCTCTGTATCGTAATAGGCCGCTTCTTGCTCCATCGGGTGAAAAAATACATGAGCCCCTTTAGCATGGTCGAAGAATACGGTTTCATGGCAGATCCAGCCGTCAAACAATGGGTGCATGAACAAGAACAAGAACAGAAAAAACACGCACGCTCCCTCAAAGCTGCAGGTGTACTACTGATTGCAACCTCACCCATCGGCGTCATCGCTCCTGCTATCTTGACCGATAACCACCGAGTATCCACCGTGGGACTTATCCTACTGCTCTGCATGGTTGCTGCTGGCGTATGGATTATCATCTTTTGCTCCTGGGCAACAAGAGCCGCTGACACTATCTGCGTGCAATCTCAAGACTGGGGAGCCGATCAGACACGCTCTACCCCCTTGCTACACCTTCTCAGAAAATCATACTGGGGTATCGTCATCATCATTTTCCTACTCTGGGGATTCTCCGGAAACCTCTGGGCAGAAGCATGGATTGTTTTTCCTGTCGCCGCAATCTTATGCTGTGCCCTCGACAGAAACTCTCACCAGGACGACAAAAGCAACGGCTTATAACTACCCTATGCTGTGATGGCCACGCATAAAATCATTCGAGGTGTTAAGACGTAAGAGTGATTCCGCGAAACATGCGCCCCACACGCATACTCGGACCATCAGGATTATGCCACGACCCCAAACACGTCAACGAAAACCCCTCATGGCTAAACCCATTCTTCTCGTAGAAGCGTTGCGCTTTCGCATTACCTTCTACAATATGAAGATACGCCGGCTCCTCCGAATCGAGAACAGCATCAAAAAGTGCCTGACCTAACCCCTGACCATGAGCCTGCTCAAGAGTGTATAACTGAACTAGCTCACGAGAACCAGCAGGAACCTGCACAAAATCAAGCTCACTCTCCCACGGTAACGGGCCTAGCCGAGACAATCCAAGGCCTACTGGAGACAAAGAATCTGCAGAAGTATCGTACGCAAGAAAAGCCCGCGACTGAGCAGAAGAAACATTGTCCACAAATTCTTCAACTAGCTCATCACGAGAATCACACTGACGCTGTATAAAACCCTCGTCCCCATAGCCAGCATAAGTCTGCTCTAAACACTTCAACTGCAAATCAACATACACATCTACATCCTCAACAGTGGCAGGAATAAGCCTATACTGACGGTGAATGACTTCCACGAACATCGCCCTTATCTCATCTGTACATCATGGATAGATACCCTCAACACTGTACCCTTAAACCTGTGGCTAGACGCAGAAGAAAAACAAAGAACACCGCAACAGACCAAAGTGCCCTCGTCGAAGGAAAATACCCCATCTCTACAGGGGTAGCAGAACTCATTGAAGATGACTACACTCCCGGTGGATGGGTCCTTGAAATCAACGGTATGGAATCATCACATATCGTCTTAGACGACCCCAGAGCACTGGACTTTGAATATATGCGATGGATAGCGGCCGCCGTCGAAACCTATGCAGAAAGTACCCTAGACACCGAAAAATTACGTTTAACACACCTCGGCGGAGGGGCGTGCTCTATGGCACGCTACTTTGTGGACGTTTACCCAAAATCACGCAATACGGTGGTAGAACTTGACGCAAAACTCGCAGAATACGTACGCCAGTGGTTCTCACTACCGCAAGCACCACAGCTTAAAATACGAGTAGGCGAAGCACGAGCTGTGACAGAAACATTTACCGCCCAATCGCGTGACATCATCATTCGTGATGTTTTTGCCGGATACATCACCCCAGAACCGCTCACAACACTAGAATTCACGCGCATCGCCTCAGAATCCCTATCTCACAAAGGTCTATACATTATTAACTGTGGTGACTATCCAGAACTCTTAGGAGCAAAAGCAGAAGCTGCCGCTATCGCAGAAGTCTTTGAACATACCTGCATTATCGCTGACCCTGCCATGCTCAAAGGCCGCAGGCGAGGCAACATCATTATTGCTGGTGCTCACTCTCCACTGCCATTAGACGGCGAATATCTTGCCACCCAACTGACCAAGAGACTCCTTGGCGGTGCCGTACCAGCACAATATAAAGATGACCGCTGGGTACGAAAATTTGCACAAGGTGCAACCCCTCGCCACGATAAGCCGGTGACGGAAAACTAGTTTTATACGAGGAAGACAGAGGGTGCTCACCAGCTAACTGGTGAGCACCCTCTGTCTGATATGTCGCTATAAAACTTTTAGTCAACTTTAAAAAAGCTGATGGGTGTTGTGCCCTTTTGTCCAAGGCATACGAGAATGAAATCTGAAATAGGCAAAAGTGTAAACAACTGCAGAAAAAATACCGCAGACAACAAGAATGAAAAATGTTGTTTTGAGGATAGCGGCCATACTCTGTAACTCCATGCCAGAGCGCCCAGTCACCATAATCGCTACAGCGATTGCAACCATAAAAGAAACAATCGCAAGGTTTCGGGGGAGCTTTTCTACTGTTTTTTGAGACATCAAAACCTCCTTGAGATGTAACTAACCTAACATCACACAAGGTTTTTAGTCAACCTACTTAGTATTTTCTTCTGGTGCCAACATCCACTACCATAAGAAACCTTCCGCCTATTTACCGGCACAAACAAAGACGAGTAAGGTAGTACCGTGAAAAAAATTCTGCAACAAATCCCCGGGTTCTCCACACCAAAAAACACTACCGAAGAACACCGCCACGAAAACACCGCCACCACACACCAACCAGAAGAAGCCCCCATCTACCTCATCTCCATGGCAGGCTACCCCAACTACGGCGACGAACTCATCACCCGCAGATGGCTCGAATTCTTTGCAGAACACAAACCCAACACCGAAATCTGGCTCGACGTTCGCGAACCCGGAACAGCCAGCGCCCTCTTCAAAAACATCCACCCCAATCTACACGTTGTCAACACCGTATTCCGCGCCATCTTCGAATACGAACACAACCTCAACCGCCACCCTAGCGAACTCATCAAAACACTCGGCTCACCACGCTTCGACGCAGGACTACTCCAACTACGCCGAGCCGGAACCATACACCTCCTCGGCGGCGGATTCATCAACAATGTCTGGCCATCCAACGCCCTCATCATCGAAACCATGCAAGCAACAGCCCAAGAAACCGGAGCGCGACTCATCGCCACCGGACAAGGACTCATGCCACGCATCACCGAAAACTTCACCGGATTCTCACACATCAGCGTACGAGACACCCCCAGCTCCTACGCCCTAGGCATTACCCGCGGACTCGACGACGCCTACCTCATCAACCCCAACACTCTCACCCAAAACACCGCAGAATTCTCACCAGAGAACACACAGCTCTACCTCTGCGTCCAAAACGATGCTGTAGAAGACGGACAACACCAACGAATGCTTAACTTCGTCCGCGCACAAGTCAAAAAACTCGACATACCCCGCGACAACATCCACTACGTCGAAGCAATCCCCGGCGCCGACTACGCCGGATACGAAGCACTACAAGACATTGTTAACCCCCACGGATTTATCTCCTTCCAACAATTCTGGGACGAAGACTTCACTTTCTCACCAGAACAACTCTGGATAACTAGCCGATTCCACCACCACCTCATGGCATCTCTCGCCGGTGCTCGCGGAATCGCACTGAGCGGAAAACCCGACTACTACGACGTTAAACACCAGTCCCTACTCGAGCTAGGAAGTCGCTGGAAACTCTCTAACGCAGATTCCCAAGAACTCTACGACTGGGACGACCTCACCGCACCCGAAGACATGACCCAATACGTACACACTAAATACGCACAAGCACAACAGCTCTATAACGTCACCAACACATAAATATCTTCACCACAAAACGATGAGGGTCGATAGCCTAACCAGCTATCGACCCTCATCGTTTAGAAGAACTAAAAATAGCACCTTCTGTTCAAACGTTTAGTGTAGGAGCCCCTCAACAACACCCATGCTGAAGTAAAGCACAAAAGCACCAGCAACTGCATACATGAGCGGATGGATGTCGCGGGTACGACCCTGAACCAGACGAATAAAGACGTAGCAAATAAATCCGGCACCAATACCATCAGCGATGGAATAGGTGAAAGGCATCATAATAATCGTCAAGAACGCCGGAATGCCAAGACCCCAATCTGTCCAATCAATATGAACAGCCTGACGAACCATCAAGAAACCAACAACAACCAAAGCCGGTGCGACAGCCTCAAATGGAACAATATTAACCAGCGGAGAAATGAAGACCGCAAGTAAGAACATCGCACCAGTAATCAGGTTAGCAAAACCAGTACGAGCACCATCGCCGATACCCGTTGCTGATTCAACATAAATCTGGTGAGAGGAGCTTGAAGCGCCACCGCCGGCAACAGAACCCAAAGCATCAACCAGAAGAACCTGATTGATTCCTTCAATCTTTCCGTCCTTACCAAGAGTGCCATTCTCAGCAGCAAGACCAACAGAAGTGCCCATCGCATCAAAGAAGACTGCTAACAAGATAGAAAATACAAGCAAGGATGCTGCTGCGCCGCTCAAAGACTGGAACGCACCAAAAAGATCAGCTGAACCGATAAGAGACAAATCAGGCAAGCTGAACCACTGAGTAGGAACACCCGGAACCATCAAAGACCAACCCGTTGGCGAATCAATAGAAGACCCAGAAGGCGCGACTGTTTCAAGGAAAATGGAGAGCGCGGTTGATGCCACTACTGAAATCAGAATAGCTCCACGAACATTACGAATAAATAATGCAATGGTGAGGAACAAACCAAAGAGGAAGACGACAGTTGGCCAACCCATAAGATGGCCACCGACACCAAAGGAGACAGGAACGGTGGTTCCTGCTGCGTCTGGCATACGGCGCACAATACCGGCATCAACTAAGCCAATAAAAGCGATAAACATGCCGATACCAACAACAATAGCGGTTTTGAGGCTTTGCGGTACCGCGTTAAAAACTGCGGTTCGGAAACCGGTAAGCACCAACAAAAGCATGATGATACCTGCCCAAACAACAAGCCCCATAATCTGGGGCCACGTAAGGTTTGGGGTGGTTGCAATGGTTGATGCGAGCAGGGCGTTAACGCCTAATCCTGCTGCCATTGCAAAGGGCTGACGTGCCCAAATGCCCATCATGATGGTCATGATGCCGGCGATAAGAGAAGTAACAGCTGCTACTTTCTCTGGCCCGAGGACGTTGCCTGCAGAATCTGCTCCAGTACCAATAATGAGGGGATTTAGTACCACGATGTAGCTCATGGCGAAGAAGGTTGCGAAACCACCTCGAATTTCTGTTCCGAAGGTAGAGCCTCGCTCAGTAATTTTGAAGAAACGGTCTAACCCATTAGTAGGGGTGGGTGCCGATGCGGATGCGTGAGCCGCGGTGTTCTCAGAAGACATTCGTTGAATCCGTAGTTACTCTCGTGTGAAGGGGAACAAAAGCCCCAAAAATGAAGAAAGCGTTAACGATGCGCAAATGCGCAATGTCAACGCTGATAATTACCTGATAATAATACGTCTTGAGGGGCTATTTTGTGGTAAAACCTGCCGTAATTTTCGAGAAAACCTTGATAAAAATACAGTAATGCTTCCAAAGGGCACATGAAGGTTACCTTACTAGCGAATTACTTAGACAACCCTATAGAACTCACAGCAAATACAGGGTTACTTTTGGTGTTGCCAGACTGCTAGTGTAGACGAGAAGAAAACCGTTAGTTCTTGGTCTATAGACATACCCTGAAGGACACCCTCGTGAGCGTATATCCTGCTATTTCAGAGCTGGCATGTTCTGCCCAAGCTGTTGTTGAGACGTCTCGTCCTGCACGATACGCAAAACAGCTGATATCGCATATGTGCCATAAAGTCCCTTGTGAAGAAATAGTTGATGGCCATCGAATCACTTTTAACCGAGAAGGTATTTTTAGTGGCTATGGTGATGTTCTCGTGACAGATATTGCCGGTGAGACGAAACTTGTTTTATGGGCATATGCAGAGGACAAAGAGCGCTTAGAACGCGTTAAGGGTGTTCTTATTCGACATCTAGAACGTTTTGGTGAGCGTGAGGGGCTGAGTGCTCATTTTAGCGTTTGAGAATATGTTGTAACATATCGTCAGAGACGTGAACAAAAGTTCATTTGACAAGGTGTTTTAATGAAATATCGTATTTAATGAATCCTAAATCGTTGAATACTATTCGCCAGAATAGTATTCGTCTCATTTAGGAGGAACACCATGCTGGATTTCTTCGCAATCCGCAAAGCCCCACCGTCTGGCCTATCTACCAGCGAACAACGCAAACTCTGGCTCCGAGAATTCCTTAAAGCCTTCTTCGTTGTGTTCTTGGTGTACATGTCAATGTACCTAATCCGCAACAACTTTAAAGCCGCTCAACCGCTCCTTAAAGAAGAATACGGGCTAAGCACCCTCGAACTGGGCTATATCGGTCTAGCGTTCTCTATCACCTACGGTTTAGGAAAAACCCTTGTTGGGTATTTCGTAGACGGCAGAAATTCTAAACGTATCGTTTCTGCACTGCTCGTCTCTGCCTCCCTCATGGTTCTGCTCATGGGACTATTACTGAGCGCATTCGGCTCTGTGATCGGTATCTTTGTGGTGCTATGGGGACTCAACGGCGTCTTCCAAGCTGCTGGTGGGCCTGCCTCATACTCGACTATTTCACGGTGGACACCGCGTGAAAAACGAGGACGTTACCTCGGCTTCTGGAATGCTTCACATAATATTGGCGGCGCTATTGCTGGTGGTCTTGCCCTATGGGGAGCGAACGTCTTTTTCAACGGTCACGTTGTTGGTATGTTCATTTTTCCTGCGCTGATTGGTCTCGCTATCGGTATTGCAGGTCTTTTCATCGGCAAAGATGACCCCGAAGAGCTTGGCTGGAACCGTTCAGAAGAAATTTTTGACGAACCCATTGAAGAAGAAAACACCCAATCTGAGTCTTTGACCAAATGGCAGATTTTTACCACCTATGTTCTCAAAAACCCGTGGATTTGGATTCTATGCACTTCAAATATCTTCGTGTACATCGTGCGTATCGGCATTGATAACTGGGCGCCACTATATGTGAGTGAAGAACTGAACTTTAGCACTTCAGACGCGGTGAACACGATTTTCTTCTTTGAGATTGGTGCCCTCGTTGCAAGCATGTCGTGGGGCTACATCTCTGACCTGCTCAAAGGGCGCCGTGCACTGGTCTCTGTTGGTTGCCTTTTCCTCATCTTCTTCGCCGTCGGACTCTATAAGAACGCCCATAGCGTGGCAGAAGTTAACATTGCCCTCTTCTGTTTAGGTGCGCTCATCTTTGGCCCACAGTTACTGATTGGTGTTTCCTTGGTGGGCTTTGTCCCTAAACGTGCAGTCAGTGTAGCAAACGGCATGAGCGGTACTTTCGCTTATCTTCTAGGGGACTCGATGGCAAAGGTTGGCTTAGCTGCCATCGCTGACCCTGAGCGTTCTGGACTTACCGTCTTTGGCCATGTGCTACACGGCTGGGACTCTGTATTCACCGTATTCTATGCTGCCTTGATCATCGGGATTATCCTTCTGGGCATCGTTGCTTATGGTGAAGAACGCAAGATTCGTCGTTTACAAAAAGCTGAGCAATAAACAGGCTTATCTTTGATAAAAAGCGGTGTTGTTGTGATGAGATTTCATCACAACAACACCGCTTTTTGCTATTCGGGGAAACCTGCCGAGTACACGTTTTATCCTTGCTATTTTTTAGAATACAGAGCGAGTTGAGCACCCTAACACTAAAAAATAAATATTATGAATATGTAATATGCCGTTGTGTCTCCATAGGAATAAGCCGATGACTAGCCGTATTCGTGGAATAATTCTCATTGCCCTTGCCGTAATTGTAGGGTTGATCATGCTCTTAAACCCCTCACTAATGTTCTAGAATCAGTTCAGCTCTTTTGGGTTTTCCTCACCTATACGTGGTTCGCTCTCGCCGTACTTCTGAGCATCATCTATGTCTTCACAGAGACCCTAAAACTCGGACCAAACATTCCCCTAGCCGTCTCCCTGTTGCTTGGCGGAGCTGTCTCTATGTATACAACGGCTTTTGCCCGCCGGGCAGAGAACACCATCTCTATGGTGTTCTCAATTCTCTGGTTGCTTACCTTTTGCCTCATTGGAATTATTGAATTCAGGCAACGCTCTCGCACTAATCAGTCATTTTAAACAAGCCCAAGAACATTCCCATGAGCCACAACGCTACGCCGAGAACACAACAACGAGACCGGCGGCTTCACCACGTTATACTTCTTATCAAAACTAGCAAACTATTAGATGTACGAGCTGTTGCACCAGAATTTCGTCTCACCCGCAACGCTTATTTCCTCACCTAGCAGCATCACTGCTCGGTGAATATAATGTAGTAAACGTAGCAGCCTACTCGATCGCCTTAGCTTATCTATAACTCTAAATATAGTAGGAACAAAGCTACCCAAGAAAAGAAAAATCTACCTACTCAAAATGGGGAACACTATTATCTAAATCCTGCAGAATCAAGTAAAGAAGACCCTTCTTCAAAGCAAGAGAGAGGCAATTTTCTCAACCATTAATTATTGAACAACTTTAAAAACACCACGCATAGGTCTATCGTCAAAGTTCCAATGCTTCTCACCAATAATACTCTTAAAATCAGATATACGCAGATTTAACTGCTTCATCAATAAACCAGGAGTCCAATTAAATTCGGATAAGCGACCCAAAATACGAGGAATCGCAGTTGGTTTCACCGGATAAAGGCACTGATTCAACTCAATAATATCTCGCGCTGTGCCATTCAACTTCTTATACCAAGCCGTCGCACGATCCTTTGAAATATCACCAACCTTAGCAGCCCGAATAACAAAACTCTTCGGGTGTAGACCCCAATAAGTAGCAAGTCTTAAAAGATCATCAACCTTATCCGTACGAATTTTCAAAAAATCATCACAAACCAGCTCGTAGGGTGCTAACAACTCACCTGCAAATATATCGGCTCGTTGTTCAATGTCTTTAGCGTTTTCCAACAGTGGTGAAGTCTTATCCAAAACAAGATGAGCGAATTCATGAGCTAATGTGAAACGCTGAGTAACAGTCAAAATTTTATTCGATAACATAATCATAGGAGCCGAATCTTCTAGTTCCCAGAAAGTCGCTCCAGCCACCTTCTCAACATTAATAGGCATATCGGTAATAATGATGCCTTCACGCTCTAGTAAACCGGCCAAATCATTAATTGGCTCGTTGCCAACGCCCCAACGCTCACGAATGAGCTGGGCCGCACCAATAGGACCTCTCGGGGTATTTTCCACGTTGTATTGGGGGAATGTCGGTTTCCTAGGTTGCTTTGCGATATCTAAAAGAGAATTGAATATGTGAACTCTGAGTTCTGCCTCAGACTCAAGGCGGGAGACAACTTTCTTGGGGGTTCTATATTTACGAAACATTAGCCCTTCAGCGCTGACCTCTGGCAGAGTCTTTGTCATTAGAGATACGGGGACATCTAGGAGATTTGCGTAGTTCTCTAAATCTTCTCCAGTTAGTTTAAGCTTGGCGTTCTCAATTTTTGAGACCCAGCCTTTCTGTCGGCCAATCTGATTTGACGCCCATTCCATTGTATAGCCACGCCTGAGGCGCAACTTCTTTGCCGTTTCTGGATTTACTACAAGCTCAGGTGCTTCGTCAGACTTATTGGCTAAGTGGTTACTAAAATTTGCCATGAACGCCATCCCCTTCCTCGATGATTTTATAAATTGGCTTTACACACAACAACGGCGTCTATATGAAACAAATAGACACTATTTTAGTGCTTTTATCCAATTATTGCGAACCTAATTAGGGAGTCGCTGATACTTGTTTATGCAGTTTGCCTCTCTTCGCCTTCTTTTATGGTAAGGGATTTGTCTTCAACTGGTGCCATCATTGGCTCCTGAGAAGTGTCAATTTCACGACCAGCATTAGGTTCGGCAGCGGGCGTTTTTCCTTCGTTGCTAGCTTTTTCAAGCTTGGGGATATTTAAGCTTGTCGTCGCAAGATCAATCGCAGGAATCAACCATTCTGCACCTTCCTCCCACATTGCATCGGCCATTGCGAGGGCTTCTTTTATGTTTATTGAATAAGAGAACAACGTTTCACCTTTAGTTGGAAGTGGAGCCGTAAAATCAGCTCCGGTGATGTGGTTGTTCTGACCGACATGAAGGAAAAGTTGGCAGAAAGTGGTGTTTTTGTCGCCATGATGTTTGATGTCTTTGTTGTCTATGTTGAACTCTTTTGAGGGCAATACCTGCATCTTTGAGAATAAGGGGAGCTGGTCTTGTCTATACTCCTCTTTGCCGTAGATGAGGTTGTGGAAGGTTAGTTCTTGCTTGCGCTGAGACCCTCTGTTGGTGTTTTTGGTGTAGAAGATATGTAAGATTCCTTCTTCATCTTCTTTTGGCACTTGATACTCGCTCCACCCATCGTTATTGGGGTCAACAACTGTAATCTGCAACTCTGGGTGGGTCTTCGCGTACAAGTCAGCGCAACGTCGAGTTAGGATTGTGCCAAAGAGGCTATCTATCTTCTGGTGGAATGCTCCCTTAGAGTCGTTGTCTCGTTGGTTGTTGAGAAGTTTCTTTGTCGTTTTGCTGGTGACGCGGTGCGCTAGGATTCCGATCGCAGTTAGGAGCAATGCGATGTCATAGCGGGGGTTTTGTTTTTCCATGTTTTATCCTGTCTTTTGTTTCCTGTTTTGCACTTTTGAAAACATAGAATATTGTGTTAAAAAGTTTCACAAGTGCTCCCGTGTTAAAGTTACCAGTTGCTCAATTGTTCTGCAACAAGAAATACTTAAAATACAAAAATTAAGCATTCTAACGGGGTGATTGCCCTGACCCCTCGTAGATCAGTACCTGTACCACCCACTAGTCCAATGATTTAACTTCCTCGAAGAAATAAAAATTGACTGGCGGTATTCCATAACCTCGCTGTTGCAGAGTGTGCGTGCTAACAGGACACTCAATCATTCTCATAACCCATACGCACCAGCACCTTCTACCCAACATCTGGCTAGAAAAAGACATACGCTCTTTAAACACAAACCACACAGCATAAAAACCTCAGAACACAACAACCCAGCTCACGAAAGTTAAGTAAACCTAAGTTTTTAGAGGTTCAGCACACAAGAGAGTCCACACAGAGGCATCTGATAGGTAAACTAATGCCCAAGTGTGTAAATCATCCAGCCAGCCCCACCACATCAGGGAACTGGCACCGAAAGGAAAAACTGTGTCTGAAACACGCCCCCTGCGCGTTGCCGTCATCGGCTCTGGACCTGCTGGCATCTACGCGGCAGATATCCTCACCAAATCAAAAGAAGTCAAAAACGGTGAACTTGAAGTATCCATCGACATCTTCGACCGCTACCCTGCACCCTTCGGCCTCATCCGCTACGGTGTAGCACCCGACCACCCCCGTATCAAAGGAATCATCACCGCACTACATAAAGTCCTTGACCGCGGTGACATCCGCTTCTTCGGCAACGTAGAATACGGCAAAGACCTCTCCCTCGAAGACCTCCGCGAACACTACGACGCCATCATCTTCGCAACCGGCGCTATCAAAGACGCAAACCTTGACATCCCCGGTGTAGAACTCGACGGCTCCTACGGCGCGTCAGACTTCGTTTCCTGGTACGACGCACACCCCGACTACCCTCGCGAATGGCCACTTAACGCCCGCGAAATCGCAGTACTCGGCAACGGCAACGTAGCGCTAGACGTCGCCCGTGTCCTCTCCAAACACGCAGATGATCTACTCGTCACTGAAATTCCTGACCACGTCTACGAAGGACTAAAATCTTCACCAGTTACCGACGTACACGTCTTCGGACGCCGTGGACCAGCACAGATTAAATTCACCCCGCTAGAACTCCGAGAACTAGCACACTCCCGTGACGTAGACATCGTCCTCTACGAAGAAGACTTCCAATTCGACGAAGCCTCACAAGAAGCGATGGAAACCAACTCTCAAGTTAAAGTCATGATGAAAACCCTCAACAGCTGGCTTGAGAAACAAAAAGAAGAACCACAAACCGCATCCCGCCGACTACACCTACACTTCTTGCAATCTCCAGCAGAAATCCTTGGTGAGGACGGCAAAGTAACCGCCCTAAAGATGGAACGTAACGAACTCGACGGCAACGGTGGTATCAAAGGCACCGGAGAATTCGTTGAATACCCCATGCAAGCGGTTTACCGTGCTATCGGCTACTTCGGTTCAGAACTTCCTGAGGTTGGTTTCGACCCCGTACGCGGTGTCATCACCAACGTTGAAGGCCGCGTCGTCGATAATGAAGGGACACCTGTTCCCGGGCTATACGCAACAGGGTGGATTAAACGAGGCCCCGTCGGACTGATTGGTTCAACTAAATCAGACGCGTTAGAGACCATCACCCACCTACTATCTGACCGTGAGAACCTCTACACTGCTACTGAGCCATGCGCCGAGACCTTCAGCGCATACCTTGACTCTAAAGGCATCGAATACACCACGTGGGAAGGCTGGCATAAGCTGGACGAACACGAACGCGCACTTGGTGCTGCCGCGCAGGACGCTTCCGGTGAGCCACGCGCTCGCGTGAAGGTGACTGACCGTGAAGAGATGATTCGCATTTCACGTTCACTCTAAGATCTCTAACGTTTGGGCCTATCATGAGAATTCTCATGGTAGGCCCAAACTGTTAAGTTCTTTCAACACTAGGTAAGTAAACGGCGTAGCTGAGCGTTAAGAAATATCCCCTGAGGGTCTAGCTCTTTTCGGAGAGCGCAGAACCACTCAAAACGTGGGTAGAGTCCCTGAAGTTCTTCTGCACTATTGGTGTGATAGTGTCCCCAATGCGCTCGCCCGCCGTGTGCTTTGAAAATTGTCTCTAGTGTATTGAATGCTTGTTGTGGTGGTGTTTTCCAGTATTCACGTGCGCAGATGAAGACGGTGTCTTGTTGGTATGCCGGTGATAGTGCAATGTTATCTGCGGCTGCTGTACGAACCAGAAGCGGGTAGCTGAGGTGTTTGTTGCTGTCATGGTAGGAGGCGCGGATATCTTCCATGATGGTTGCAAGTTGGCTTCTGTTGAAAGCGTATTCCATGGTGTGGTGGCGGACTGTGCGTTTTTGTGTGTAGACCTGTGGCGCTAAATCTGCGTAACGTCTGTTGCCTTTGCCCCAGTTTGAGATGTTGTTGAGGATTGGTTTCGTTGCAGGCTGTTTATACCCGAGATAACTGATGAGGTGAAATGCTCCGTTATTGAGGGTGTTGTCGCCGAGATGTCTTCGGGCTTTGCTTAATACGGCGGAAGGGTTCATGTACCCATCGGTGAGTAACGGTAAGCGGGTAAGTCGTCGAGTTCTAACTTGTGAAGATCCTATGAACCATGTTGTTTCATAATGATCTGCGTTTGATGAACGCTCTGCGAAATGGTGGATGACGTCTTTGTACGCACGTTTTCGTTCTGCTGCGTGGAGTCGAAAGAGCGGTTCGATACGGAACGTCAGCGAGAAGATGATACCGAGGGCCCCTAGCCCGAGTTGTGCTGCGGTGAAGATATCGTTGTTCTTATGCGGGGAGCATGTGAGGACGTCTCCTTGAGCGGTGATAAGTGTCAGTTCTTGCAATTGTGTAGCGAAGATACCATAGGTGTTGCCCGTTCCGTGCATGCCTGTGGAGATTGCTTCAGCGAGGGTTTGTTCCCCAGTCCTTCCCATGTTGGTGAAGGTGAATCCGTGTTCTGCTAGGATTTTTGATGCTTCGTTAAGGGTTGTTCCGGCTAGAAACGTAGCTTGTTGTTGCTGCGGGTTGATGTCTGTGAGTCCGTTAAGCTGATTGAGTGAGAGTATGCGGGTTTCAGATTCTGTAATGTTTTTGGAGTCGTATCCTGTGTCGAACACGGTGATGGTTTGTTGGTGTTCGCTAGCATTTTTAATGGTTTTTTGTATTTCTTGAATATTTCGGGGCGCCATGGTGCGGTGTTCCTGTTTTTGTGTGTTCCAGCGATGTTGACGCATTGTTCCTCCCAATGTGGATAAAGTATCCTTTTCTATTCTCTCATTGGCTCTTGGATACTGGTTTCTTTTGACCGTGGTTTTGAGGTGTCGTCAGGTGGATTTTGTGATGGTTTGTGGGGATAGATATGGGGTATCTTAATGTTTCGGGTATCATGCATAAGGTAGTGGTACTGCGGAACAGTTTTAAGATTAATCCTAGTAATATATTTATTCTAATTCTATTGTTGGGTTTGATGCTTATGCTGGGCTATTTATTTATTGCATATTTTTGTGTAGTAAAAATGTTCATTTTGTAATCACTTCGTATATATTTAAAGGGACACAATTTTGGGGCATCAAACTCTTAACGATTCATTGTTAAATAGAAGAAACTCGTTAAATTTCATTAGGCTTGTGCTAGCAGCAATAGTTATTGTTGGTCATGCTCCCTTGCAGTTATATGGAGATAGCAACATAACGGATATTTGGGTTCGTAAAGTTAATTCTTTGGGTAGCTATGCTGTGATGATGTTTTTTGTTATTTCTGGTTATCTTATTTTGGCAAGTACCAGACATGGCAATTTGAAATCTTATGCGTGGAGGAGATTTCTGCGAATCTACCCCGCTTATTGGGGGATGCTCTTATTCATTGCTTTTATCGCTGCGCCATTGTCGTCTTTGCTGGGTTATTTTCCATCGAATGGCTGGGAAGTGTCTCAGTCTGTTCGCTATTTGATAAGTAATTTCACGATTGTCTCACCCTCGTATGTTGCAGATATTGCTGGCTCTCCGGCGGGGGTTGGTGTTCCGGGAGTTTGGAATGGTCCTATCTGGACATTGAAATATGAAGTTGTTTTGTATGTTGTATTAATTCCTTTTGGATTTTTGAGTTTTATTAAAAATAAACAGCGGTTGTATGTAACAATATTTGCAATGTTCTCTGCTATTTTTGCGGCTTATAGTTATCTGGCTGATTTTGTTTTTCCTGGATTCAATAATCTTCCTCACCTAATGTCATTCTTTTTTATGGGATCATTATTCTACGTGTGGGGCGATAAGATTATTGTAAAAAGAGAAATGTCTATATTGTGCGCGATATTATCTATTGTTATATTCCTTCTTAATTCTGAGCTTCCTAATCTCTTGCTGCAACCATTGTTCGCGTATGCAATCCTGACGCTAGGTGTTGTTTTGAAGACGGATTTTGCTCAAAAGAATGATATTTCTTATGGTCTTTACATCTATGGATGGCCTGTTCAACAAGTCCTGCTTATGGTTGGTTTTAGTACTTTGAGCTGGCCAATCAACGCTTTGGTAACATGCGTTGTAGCCGTGGCTTTGGCATCAGTCTCATGGTTTTTGATCGAGAGACCAGCGTTATCTTTGAAGAGGATTGTTAAATAACTGCTGCTCTGGACGTTCTCTGTGGTGTCGATTTTTGAAATTTTTTCTGGGAGTTTGAATCTGCGAAACCCTAGCACATGTGATGGTCGGCACCTATGATTAAAGTGAGTTCTTGAAACGCTAATGGCAAGACGTTAGTACCCTTCAAGGCTCTTGATGAGAAGGAGAACGATAATGACTGCCCAAGAATCGACTCAGAAAACTTTTGGACATCAGGCGGTTGAATCCCGCGAGAAAAACTATGACGTTACACAATTTTCGGGAGAAATTGTTGTCGGTATTGATGGTTCGGAGCAATCCTATGGCGCTTTGCGTTGGGCAGTGAACGAGGCTCGACGTCGGGGTACTCCAGTGCGTTTGGTGACGGCGTACTCTTTGCCTATTTTTACCGGTACGGGTTTTGAGGCTGGGTATTCGGTTGTTGATGAACAGGCGTTGCGTGAAGGGGTGGCTCAGATACTTGATGAGGCGTATTCCCGTGTTGATACGACGGGTGTTGAGCTACGTGCCACCGTTGAGACAGGTGATGCTACCGCTATTCTTGTTGAGCTATCAAAGCGTGCTGAACTAGTTGTTGTGGGTTCTCGTTCTCACGGAAGCTTTTTAGGGCGACTTTTAGGGACAGTCTCGGTGTCTCTTCCGGCTCATTCTCATTGCCCGTTGGTTGCGGTGCCTGCTTCTTATAGCGAGAATCTTCAATCTACTAGTTTAGATGCTGACGCGAAGAAGCCTATTGTGGTTGGTTCAGATGGTTCTGCGCAGGCGCGTGTTGCTATGTTGAAAGCCGCCGAAGAGGCTCAGCGTCGTGGGGTAAAGCTGACGTTGGTAAATGCTTTGGCGCCTTATACGGGTGCTCTGAATTGGGTTCCTGCTGCTGTTGATTTTGAAGCGATGTATCGTGAGATTGCGCAATTGCAACGGAAGGCTGCGCAGTGGTTGCGTCGTTATTTCCCGCGTTTAGAGATTGAGTTTAAGTTAGTTGATGGTTCTCCTGTGCAGGTGCTTTTAGAAGCTGGTGAGGATGCTGGAATGGTGGTTGTTGGTACTCGTGGCCGTGGCGGTTTGGTGGGGATGATTCTTGGTTCTACATCTCATGGGGTTTTGCACCATGCTAAGCGTCCGGTGATGATTGTTCCTGAGATGGAAGATGAGCGTTTAGAGACTGCACCTTCGGCGGATATTAGCTGGGGTTAGAGTGAGCGTTCTACGTCAACGGTAGTTGAGTTTGACGGTACGTATATGACAGTGGCAGGTCAAGAACTCTCTTGACCTGCCACTGTTGTATTGAGCGTATAACTTTTAGTTGAGTGTTGCAGCGCCGAATGGGGAGCTGAAACGTTCGCACCAGATGACAACACTCTTGATGGTGTTGATGTCTACGTTGGAGGGAATGGGATAGTTCTGGTTTCCATTGGTTGCTTTGAGGTCTCCGAGGTTGGTGTAGTCCTCTGCGGTGAGGGTGGTGAAGTCTCCTGTTTTGTCGGTGAGGATGACTTTGAGGTCGGGGCCATCTAGTGTTGAAAGATCTTCGAGGCGTAGTAGGTGTGTTCCATCGTTGAGGGTGATGATTGCTGCGGTTCCTGTTGTGTCGTGGTCGATGGAGTGGAATGTTCCTTGTGTGGCTGTTTGTGGTGTTGGTGTGCTTTGAGCTGTTGGCTGTTGGGCGTTACTAGTTGCTGGTTGTGTTTGTGTTGATTCTGGTAGTGCTTCGTCGATAGTTGAGCTGGTGAAGGCTCGCCAAGGTTGGGTGAGGGATAGGACTATTCCTAATACGACGAGTGCTGCAATGGAGAGGATGAGCAGAATATTTTTCTTGTTCTTCATGTGTGTCCTTTGTTCTTGTTTGATGTATGTGGTGTGGTTTATCTGTATAGCGTGATGTGGGTGCTTTTTATTCCGAACCGGGCGTTTTGGGTGAAAGTATTCTGTTTCTGTGTGAACAGGAGTAACGTTGGTAACAAAGGTGAATATTGTGCGCTGGCGTTTTTGAGATAATGGCATCGTGGATGAGGTGTTTTTAGGCGTTGGTGGCGGTTTTTTTGCGGTCTCTTAAAACTTTTTTGAGAAATTTTTTTACTTGATAAGGAAAGTATATTTTCTAAAACTTCCTTGATTTTTAGCGGTTTTTGTGGCTTTTATTGTGTTGTTATCTCGCGTATTGGTCAGTTTTTAACAAGAAAAAATGGTTTTTTGCCCATTTTGAGTTTGCATGCGTCCCAAAACTGTCGTAAGCTTATTGAGTCTTGAACGGCGGGGTAAAAAACCGCTGATTCAGTCCAGGCCCCCATCGTCTAGCGGCCTAGGACGCCGCCCTTTCACGGCGGTAACACGGGTTCAAATCCCGTTGGGGGTACTTGTAGATTACATCTACAAAGCCTAGTTGATAATTTCAGCTATGGCCCCGTAGCGCAGTTGGTTAGCGCGCCGGCCTGTCACGCCGGAGGTCGCGGGTTCAAGTCCCGTCGGGGTCGCTCCGACCGCGTATTTCTTTATGATGAAATATCGCGGTTGTGGCATATCTACAGCATATGCCTGGCTCTGTAGCTCAGTTGGTAGAGCGTGCGACTGAAAATCGTAAGGTCACCGGATCGACGCCGGTCGGAGCCACAAAATCCACTTGCACGGGCTTCTAACGTGCAGGTGGATTTTCTATTTAACACACTTCACCAAGAAACATTCCTTATGGGCGCCATTAAAATCAAAAGAGCGCCTAACCAGAACCAAAATAGGCTCTCGGTCAAGCGCTCTCTTGCCACAAGGTTTAGAAGCTAGTCTGCAATCTCTACAACAACAGGCGTATGATCACTAGCACCCTTCCCTTTACGCTCCTCACGATCAATATGAGCACTTTTTACACGTTGCGCCAACGCCGGAGAATATAACTGAAAATCAATACGCATACCCTCATTCTTCGGGAATCGTAGCTTCGTATAATCCCAATACGTGTACTCGCCCTCCGTGAACGGACGGACGACATCAGATAGTCCGCTCTTGTTCATAAAAGCAAAGAACGCGTCGCGCTCTGGCCCACTAACATGCGTCATCTGATGCTCACGGAAGTAGTCAATATCCCACACATCATGGTCGTAAGGAGCAACGTTCCAATCTCCTACCAGCGCAAACTGTGCTTGAGCATCCGCGCTCAGCCAAGAATCAACATTAGAACGTAGCTCTTTGAGCCACTCCAACTTATACGCCATATGAGGGTCTTCAAGTCCGCGCCCATTAGGAATATATAAGCTCCAAATGCGAACGCCGGCGCACGTTGCACCAATAGCACGCGCCTCCTGAACCGGAGTGTCACCAGGTTTAGCGAAACTTGGCTGACCTGCAAAGGTCCGCTCAACATCTTCTAATCCCACGCGTGAAGCAATGGCCACACCATTCCATTGACTTAACCCAAAATGAGCAACTTCATAACCCATAAAATCAAAAATTTCATAAGGGAAATTTTTCTCTTGAGCTTTTGTCTCTTGAATAGCAAGCACGTCAACGTCAGAACGGTCTAGCCATTCTTCAACGCGTTCAGCTCGGGCGCGAATAGAGTTTACGTTCCAGGTAGCAATCTTCATACCCTCTAGGGTACATGCTCTATCGTGCGGGCGGGAATGCTGGAATATGCAGACCTGCCATCTTCTCTACGACTCGGATTACCTGACAAGAATATCCAAATTCATTGTCATACCACAGATACAGAACCGTTGTATCCTCGGTGACTAGCGTGGCTAGCCCGTCGACAATGCTCGCCGTGCGTGACCCCACAAAATCGGTAGAAACCACTTCGTGTGAATCGGTGTAATCAATTTGACGGCGTAATGACGAGGTTAAAGATACCTCACGCAAGAGAGCATTAAGTGACGCTTTAGAATCTGGTTGTTTTTCTAAACGCAGATTCAAAATAGCTAGTGACACATCTGGTGTTGGAACACGAATGGCACTACCGGTCAGTTTTCCCTCAAGCTGAGGAAGTGCTTTAGAAACAGCTTTTGCCGCACCTGTCTCAGTAATAACCATGTTCAACGCTGCAGAACGCCCACGCCGGTCACCACGATGGAAGTTATCAATAAGGTTTTGATCATTGGTGAAGGAATGAACCGTTTCAACGTGACCAGAGAGTACCGTAAAGTTTTCGTCCATAACTTTCAGTACTGGAGTGATGGCATTAGTTGTACACGATGCTGCTGAAAGAACGGTGTCTTCGGACGTAATAACAGAGTCGTTAACACCGCAAACAATATTTTTAATATCTCCTTTGCCAGGGGCTGTGAGCAATACTCGAGAGGCTCCTTTGCTCTTGAGATGTTGGCTGAGCCCTTCGTAATCGCGCCAACGCCCAGTGTTATCAACGATGATAGCGTCACGAATACCGTATTCTGTGTAGTCTATGGTTGCTGGGTCGTTGGAATAGATGAAACGAATTGGCGTCCCGTTAGCAATGATGGTGGAATTCTGCTCGTCTACGCGGATAGTTCCAGCGAATGCTCCGTGTACGGAGTCTCGTCGCAAGAGTGAGGCCCTTTTGTAGAGATCGTTCTCTCCATTTTTACGGACGACAACGGCACGTAAATTAAGCCCGGAACCACTTGTTCGTTCAAGTAGTATGCGGGCTAGAAGACGGCCGATGCGACCAAAACCGTAGAGAACAACGTCTTGGTTGGTTGCTGTTTGTGTTCCTGCTTTTTCAACAACGGGGGATAGTTCTTCGCGTAACCATTTTTCGAGCTCTGTTGAGCCAGAACGCTCATATTGTCGGTATAGTTCTGCTAATCCGATAGAGCAGGGTGCTAATTGGAGTTGGATGAGTGTTTGTAAAATTTCTAGAGAGCGATTGGGGTCGAGCTCTTCATGGTCGATTTGCCGAGCAAATCGGTGTAATTTCAGAATCTGAATGACAGATTGGTTGACGAGGGAACGTCCATGAATACTGACAACTACACCGTATTCTCGGTTGAGTTTTCCAATGAGCGGAATCATTTGTTCTGCTGCTGATTCTGCGTCGTTCCATGTAGTGTTTTTTAGGGTGCTAGAGAGCGCCACGGCTTCCTTCTTCCTTGCGGTGATACGTCTTCGTATTCTCCGAGCATATGTGCTTGCAAAACGTTAGATGTACGCCTCGTTGCGTTCATCTAACGTTTCACAGCTTACCTGCAGAAATAAGGTAATTCCGTATTTTACAGAGTTTTTCTTTATATACCGATTAGGGAATATAAAGAGGGTGTGTATTTTCTACGCCTGATCAAAAGCACGAATTCCCCACCGTGAAATATGCTCTTCACCAGGAGAAAGAACCACAAGATGAGTTCCGCTATTGAATGCATTGGCAGGTGCTGTCATCGGTTCAACTGCTAAAGCCCGACGTTCTAAGCCGTCGGTGTATATCTGAACCCATCGAATACTTTCATCAAAAGTCAGTTCCACACCAGAAGAACGATGAACATCAGCATAAAGACGAACATGGCCGCGCTTATCAGCGTAAGAGAGCGAACCAAAAGCATGGTCTAACTCCATCTTGCCTAAGAGCGCACCATCACGAAAATCTAAGGATGTTCCTTCAACAGAATGTTCTGCTACGGGTAGTAAGCGCTCATCTGTTTCAAGATATTTTTCTGCAGGAATCTCTAGCACCCACCGGTTTAGGGCTGATGCTTGGTCAACATTCCCACCGGCACTCAGATAAGGGTGAGCAGCGTACGCATAGGGTGCGGGCTCATCTCCCACATTTTGCGCAGAAAACTCTACGTGAAGTCCTTCATCGTTGAGAATATACGTCACGGTGTATTTCAGAAAGAAAGGGTATCCGGGGCATGGTGGAAGCTCAAGAGTGCCTGATAGCTGAGCCTGATGAGCGTTTATGACGGGCTCTTCAAAAGACCATCGTTGCCACATCACGAGCCCGTGAATAGCATTGTGTCGTTCCACTTCAGATATTGGTAGTTGATGCTCGACCTCGGAAAAAGTGTATCGTCCGCCGTCGATACGGTTGGGCCACGGTGCAAGGTGTGAGCCACGTGCTCCAGCGCGTAATTCGTTGGGAGAAGCTGGAAGAATAAGCTGTTTGCCTTGGGGTGATATAAGGGATTCTAGGTTAGCTCCCACCTCGGCAATGGTGGCGCTATACCCACCAGCGTTTAACGTGTAGATTGTCCCAGAAAATGATGTAGACATAAACTTCTCCGTAGATAGACGATTGTGTGAGAATCTTGCAAGAAAATAGCACTGTGGCTCAATAGTTCATACTATTGAGCCACAGCATTATTTTTAGTGTTCTTCAGCTAAAGTGCTTGCTTCACCTTCAGCAATTTTTTCTCCAATAGATTCAATATTGGCGAGAATATCCTCCGCGGGGACGGGGGAGAGCCTCGCCCATAAGAAGAAGAGGATACCGCCGACGAACATGCTCAACCCTGTCCATAGGTTGATGGGAATACCGCCGGTCAATGCCTTGTCTGCTACTGGGTCAAGAATTCCTGTAACTGTTACAAGGACGCCATAAACAACGAAGAGCGCGCCGATGATATTACGTAGGTCAGTACGGCGGGTAGAGCGAACGAGTTGCTCTTTTTCTTCGGGGCTAAGCACTACAGCTGTTGGTTGGTTTTTGTTGCTCATAGTGACTCCTTAGATAATGGGAAGATAGAGCAGAACGCAGAGGATGAGGGCGACTGTTCCAAGAAGTGCTGGGGAGCGGTACCATACGGTATCGCTGGCGACAGCATCTTTGGTGAGGTCGATGGTGCCGATACCATAGACCAACCCTGCAAGTTCATCGTCTGTTTTAGGTGTGGTGAACATTGATACGGCCACGGAAACAACCATCACGGTGATGAAAGAAATAATAGCCATGTAGAGGGTTCCAGCAGTACCAGTCTCGAAGAGCGTGGGGTCGTTCAAATACCAGATCCACACAAGTGCTGGGGCGATAATACCACTGACATATCCCCAAAGACCTGCTTGCGGAGTCATCTTCTTCCAGAGGAGACCGAGGATGAAAACAGCAAACAAGGGTGCGTTGAAGAAAGAGAACAGCGTCTGCATGTAGGTCATGATATTACCGAACTGTGCCGCGAGGAATGCGGTAAAGATACCGATAAGGATGCCTCCTACAGTGACCCAACGACCTGTAGAGAGATAGTATGAGTCGCTCATCTTAGGTTTGACGTATTCTTGCCAAATATCGTAGGTGAATACGGTGTTGAAAGAGGAGACGTTTGCTGCCATACCTGCCATGAACGATGCCATAAGACCGGTAACAGCGACACCAAGGACACCAGAAGGTAGATACATCTGGATTAGTTTTGGGATGGCGTCGTTGTAGGTGAGAGTTCCATCTGCAAATTGGTTACCGATGGTTGCTGCGGCAATCATTCCGGGGATAACCACGATGAAAGGAATGAAGAGTTTGGGGAAAGCGCCAATGAGCGGGGTGCGGCGGGCTGCAGACATGTTCTTTGCGGAGAATGCACGTTGAACTTCGGTGAAGTTGGTGGTCCAGTAACCGAAGGAAAGGACGAATCCTAGGCCAAGAACAATCGCCAGCCAGTTTGCACCAATGGGGTTGGTGACGTGACCAATTTCGGTGCCTTGCCATGCGGAAAGGTGAAGGTTGTTGACGCCTTCGGTGTTCATGAGGGCTGTTTTGAGTCCGCTCCAACCACCTACACGGTGCATACCGACAACGGTTAGTGGTACGAGGCCAGCAATAATGACGAAGAATTGCATAACTTCGTTATAGATTGCTGAGGATAGTCCTCCGAGGGTGATGTATACAAGAACGAAAAGTGCAGAGACGATGATAGCAACCCATTGTGGCCATCCCAGCATTGCTTCGATAATAATCGCCATTGCGTAGAGGTTGATACCTGCGATGAGTACGTTGGAGATGGCGAACGCTAAAGAATTAACGAGGTGTGCTGGTCGTCCGAAGCGTCGAAGCATAAATTCGGGGACGCTTCGTACCTTTGAGCCGTAGTAGAACGGCATCATGACAAGGCCAAGGAATACCATCGCGGGGATAGCGCCGATGAAATAGTAGTGCATGGTGGACATTCCGATTTCTGCGCCGTTTGCTGCCATACCGAGAATTTCGGTGGCTCCAAGGTTTGCAGAGACGAAAGCTAGGCCTGTAATCCATGCCGGCATGGACCGTCCAGAGAGGAAGAAGTCCATGGAGGTTTTGACGCTTCGGCGGGCGATAATGCCGATTGCGAGGACGGTAACGAAGTAGATGATGAGCATTAGATAATCTACAAAATGTAGATCGAGTCTCACTCCATCAGCAGATGCTACAAGAGACATAGTGGAGCTCCTGGGTTTTGAAAACACAACAACGACCACGTTGAAATGTTTATTTTTGTTTATATGTGGTGTGCGGCAACATTGCCAATTCAATGACCAGTAAACCCCTATAAGTCTTTTAATGCAAGGATTAATCAAGAATATTTCTAAAATTATCTGAATGTTTTCCATCTAGATAAAAAACTTGTGTTCAAAAATGTTTGTTTGTGATTGAATGGAGGGTGATACATCCTTCTACCTACAGCCAACAGCACAACAACAGGAGGCCCCATGCTTGCATCAGAACGGCATAGCCAGATTCTGCGTGAAATCGAGGCCCGTGGCACTGTGCTCACCGGAGAACTCGTTGAACTACTCAACGTCTCATCCATGACTATTCGCCGAGACCTCAACGAACTAGCTGACCTAGGATTACTCGTCAAAGTCCACGGTGGAGCGACCTCCTTCAGAGCCAGTAGCGAACCAACATTCGCCACAAAAATGCTCCTTCACGAACCCGAAAAACAACAGATTGCCCAACGCGCCCTACACTATATACATCCTGGGCAAACTATCGGATTCTCCGCCGGAACAACCTGCACAACCATCGCCATGAACTGCCTCAAAGTTCCAGAACTGACCGTCATTACAAACTCATTGCGCGTCCATGAAACTTTTCACCAATCCCCATCTGACGCTCAAGTAATCCTCACCGGAGGGCAACGCACCCCCTCAGACGCCCTCGTTGGACCCATCGCCGACCTCGCACTAGGAACCTTGCACATGGACGTGCTCTTCCTTGGTACCTACGCAGCAGATCTCAAACAAGGCCTTATGAGCCCCACACTGATTGAATCCGCAACGAACCGCGCTCTCATATCCTCCGCTTCACAAGTTGTGGCAGTTTTTGACCACAGTAAATGGGATATTCGAGGCTTGAGCCAATTTGCCCCTTGGGAAAAAATTAACACCGTCATTACCGGCGCAGATATCCCCGACGAAACTCTCACCATTTTGAAAGACACTGTTAACGAGGTAGTTCTAGCATCATGACCACTACGCGCACACCGCTCACACCAACCGTCGTCAAAACATCAGCAACACTCGCTGACGGACGTGAAATTATCTTCTATGATGACTCCGCAGCATACGTTAGCGGAGAAAAAACCCGCACCGTCCACGACCCGCGTCCGCTAGAAGCACGAACCCTACCACCACACGACGCCGCATCCATACGCACCGACCCTCTCACTGGATACCCCGTAGCTATTGCAGCACATCGACAAAACCGTACCTTCCTCCCCCCAGCAGATGAAGACCCCCTAGCACCTGCCGGACAAGGAAGCGTCCCCAGCGAAATTCCTGAACCAGAATACGATGTCGTTGTTTTTGAAAACCGCTTCCCCTCACTACAAGGGCCCTATGAAGTTCTCAACGATAATACCCTCAACTATGAGACAACCCCTGCTGGACGTTGCGAAGTTGTCTGCTTCACCTCTAACGCCATCGGCTCCTTTGCAACATTGAGCCAACAGCGAGCACGCACCGTCTTTGAAGCATGGAAAGACCGCACTAAAGAACTACTCGCTTTAGACTCCGTACGTGAAGTCTTTATCTTTGAGAACAAAGGTGAAGAAATCGGCGTAACTTTGCACCACCCGCACGGGCAAATCTACGGTTACTCGTACCTTACCCCGTATACCACAGCCCTTAAAAGACAGACAGACGCTTATGCGCAAAAGAACCGCAAAGACCTTCTTGCCGATGTGCTATTGAGCGAAGTCCGAGACGGGCGGCGCATCATTCGACGAACTGAAAACTTTACTGCTTACGTCCCGTTTGCGGCTAAATGGCCTGTCGAATTCATGATTATGCCTCATAAAGCAGTCAAAAACTTTACGGGTTTTACTTCCGAAGAGCTTGATGAGCTAAGCGAATTCTACTTAGACCTACTAGGACGACTTAACCGCTACTTTGACGGTATCGAACTGCCCTATATCTCTGCATGGCATCAGGTTCCCTCCGACGGTGCAGAGCATATCTCCCGCATGTTCTTGCACGTATTCTCCCTCAAACGTGCCCCCGAAAAACTCAAATATCTTGCCGGTTCTGAATCTGCAATGGCAGCGTGGATTAACGACCGGACACCCGAAGAAATTGCTGCTCGTCTGAAAGAAGTTGAACTCCCATGAGCACTCCACAATGGATTACCAACCCCACCCAAGAAGACCAAATTCGCACAGTTATTGACGCATTCATCGCAGAATACGGCTACGAACCAACTGGCGTATGGGCTGCACCGGGGCGCGTAAATCTGCTTGGCGAACATGTTGATTATGCCGGCGGAACCGTTATGCCCTTGGCATTGCCACATCGCACCCTCGTCGCGGCAGCCCCTCGCCAAGACGGCATACTACGAGCTGTATCAGATCACACTAACGGTGTTGAGCAGATCGCTCTTAAAGATATTGCCCCAGGAGCACTAAACGGCTGGTTTACTTATGTTGCTGGTGTCCCATGGGGGATGAAAAAAATTGCTGATATCGATGTTGTAGGTGCCGACCTTGCCATCACCTCAGCCGTTCCCGTGGGAGGCGGACTCTCCTCTTCTGCAGCGTTGGAATGTTCTGTGGTGCTTGCACTGGACGAACTTACCGCTCAAGCGCAAGAAACAGCTCCACTTCACCAAACTGATACAGGGCGGGCAACCTTGGCACAGGTATGTATTACCGCAGAAAACGATATCGCCGGCGCCCAAACAGGTGGAATGGACCAATCCATTTCCTTACGTGCACTTGAAGGCTCTGTACTGACCATCGACTGCCGTGATTTTAGCACTAAACCCCTCACTGTTGATGTGGCTTCTGCCGGATTGGCGCTTCTCGTGATTGACACAAAAGCACCACACCAACTAGCTGACGGACAATACGCTCGCCGCCGCGCTATTTGTGAGCTTGCAGCAGAGGCATTAAACGTAGACAACGTGCGTAACGCTATGCCAACGCATATGAGCTACGCAGATGCAGAAGCCGTTGTTCGACGCTGGGAAGAAAGCTTAAACGACGTCGAACTTCCTGAAGACACCACCCCAGAACAAGCCATAGCACGCATACGTCACGTAGTTCATGAGATGGTGCGAGTCCAAGAATGTATCGATATATATTCTGCTTCTGTAACCGATGAGAGCTGGAAACGTCTAGGAGAGCTATTGAGTTGTTCTCATGCTTCACTACGTGATGATTATGAAGTGACTGTCCCTCAACTAGATGTCGCTGCCGAAGCTGCTGAGCATGCCGGTGCTTTAGGCGCTCGCATGGTAGGCGGCGGTTTTGGCGGTTCGGTGCTTGCTTTGGTCCCTCAACAGAAAATTGAGGATATCGCCGAGGCTGTGGTGAATGCTTTTGAACAGCACGGTTTTGGTGCTCCTGCTTTTGTTGAGGCGACGCCCGGTGCTGCAGCAACTCGAGTGAAATGATGAAGTAGCTAGAATCTTTCCAGACGAGGAACATGTCTATTGTTGTCTGTGATTCCTCGTTACATACTAGGGGTGTGTTTGTGTGGCTTATGCGACTCAAGGGGGAACTCTAAAGGCTAGAAAGCCTATATCCTGTCGAGAGCCACCAAACTCATCCTCTACTTTCTCTGGACGTTGATGTCTGTCTGGGTAGGCTCCTGAACGACGTCAATTCCTTGAGTGACATCAAATGCTACGCGTCCTTTAACAAACCATGCCCACGGCAAGGGCAATGGATAAACCCATGCACCATGAGAGATACGTTCACCGTTGACTATCACATGCTGATAACGAGCAATGCCTTTCCATACACACAGTGTGCGCAACCGTGCTGGCTCTAGTGCCTCAGAAATAACGTCGTGAGAGGGAAAATAAAAGTTTCCCTCTATTAACAGTGCATCTGAGGTGCGAGCAATCTCTTGACCATATGCTACTGCGCGTACCGTATAACGGCGCATCTTTTAGCTCTGCCTTTCAATGTTCATGAGCTTCTGAGAGATAAGGGATACTAGCGCTTCAGCAGACTTATGGCATTGTTCAAGTTCTTCAGAATTAATCAAAATAAAGCCGGTTCCGTCTTGAATATACGCAATAGCAGGAGCCTGTGTATCAGGAATAATCTTTTTTAACAGGTCATCTCGTTCGTTCAAATGTACGGCGCTAAAAGGAACTGGCAATGTTGCACAGGCTGTTTTCCATTCTTTTTTACCGAGCGGGTTAAGACCATGTGTAATATCGCAAAGCGCACAAGAGCGCGTATGACGGAGCTTTCCCCACACATACGAAAGCTCCCCTTTAATTCCTCCGTCTGCGGCATAAACGCCAATAAGTTGCGCAGAAGAATCTGAATGATGGGTCACCATGTTTATTTCCTTAAATCATCGGTTGAAGGGTGAATGGATGCTTGCGTATATAATGCTGGCATATCGGTAAGAATGACTTTTCCACGTCCTTGTCGCACTATTCCTTGAGTAGCAAAATCTGCCAAGGTTTTACTTGTAATCTCACGGCTCACACCTACAAGGTTTGCAATCTGTTCATGAGTTAGACGAACGATAGGTTTTCCTGTGATGAGAGCTTTTTCTGATGTTTTGAGAAGAACCCGTGCAATACGTGCTGGAAGTGGCCTCAACAGGTTATCTGAGAGCCGTTCCTCTAGCTCTTGAACGCGTTCAGCCAAAATTTTTGAGACTTGCACCGTAAACTGTGGATCAGTGCTCATGAGCTCTTCAATATGGCTGACCTTTAAAGCGCATACCTGACATTCTTCGAGAGCTTCTGCATAGTTTTCATGCATTGACTGTCCCATGAGTGCCATCTCGCCAAAAACCATTCCGGGGGTCAAAATGGCGATGGTTAACGTTTTACCGCTATCGATAATGCGAAATACACGGATTCTTCCCTTTTTAAGGATAAAGAGCGTTTGCTGCTGGTCTTGTCGAGAGAAAATCAGCTCACCACGGCTAAAAAACTGTGCAGGAGCAAGTGATTCTAAATGGCTCATTTGTTCGGGCGAACAATGAGAGAAAAGATCTGATTCGCGAATACAAGCAAAATCGCTATCCATATTTGCTCCAAGCTACTGATAGTCGGTGCGCTGAACCCGAAAATATTATGCGCGTTTGAGAACTACCATAGCAGTGAGTCCCATAACAACACCATAAACGATGTGCCCCATCAAAGAGAGCAAGGTAGCGGATGTAATGGTGAATACTGGTGCTCCCATCATCAGTGGCATCATCAGAAGAGGTCCAACAACCCAGAACAGCACTCCGATAAGGCTACCTGCAATGAGTGCACCGGAAACGTGAGTAAGTGATTGGTCTTGACCTGAGAAGTGAATAATAGCGCCGGCAAGAGCACCAAATACACCAGAAATCATCATGTGCATTGCAAAGCCTACAAATGCTGATTCTGAGCCAATCATGCTAGCAAGCATGGGGAGCATTCCCATCATTGCCATCATCATGCCAAAAATAACGCCTCCTGCTAACCCTCCGATAGTAGTGGCTAGAATGGTGGACTTGGTGGTGTTAGAAAACGATTGAGTGTTCATCATATGTTCTTTCTTCTGTGTACAGAATGTATGTCATACTCTATGAAGCATTGAAAAGAAGTTCTGTGAAGGTGTTTACAGAACGGAAAATACTCTCTGAATTTTTTGAGAACGCATGGTAAAGGACGGCTGGAAAAATACACTTTTCACCTTTATTTAGTGTGTTTTAGCAGGTGAAAGCCTAAAAGTAGAAAATTTTTCTAAGGTAAATCTCATCTTTGGCTTCTATGATGATTCCTATGTTCTTGACGTGTTAGTCCAAGAACGCCCTTACTCTGATTCACGATGAGCAATACTGTTATTTTTATGGTGATGTCATGAAGAGACAAGCTGTTGTTCTTCAACGTGCTGACAACATGAGATAAAGGTTTATGCCAGTTCAGAATCAGGGTAATCTAAAGATATAAACTACTCTCATATAGGAGTGCACCCCCATGCTTCAACGCGAACCCTATGCACAGCTACCACAGCTGCCCTCTTTTACGCTTACATCTGAGGATCTTCGTGACGGAGAAAAAGCTCCGCAGTGGCTCACATCAGCTCTTTTTGGTGTTGAGGGAGGATCTGACACTTCACCACAGCTATCGTGGGAGGGTTTCCCTGAAGAAACTAAATCTTTTGTGGTGACATGTTTTGACCCTGACGCACCAACTCCTTCTGGTTTTTGGCACTGGTGTGTTTCAAACATTCCTGCCCAGGTGACATCTTTAGAGCGCGGTGCTGCACAGAAGCTACCAGAGGGTGCGCTTGCGCATCGTAATGACGGTGGCACTGACTCCTTTATTGGCTGTGCTCCTCCTGCCGGACATGGTGCTCACCGCTACATTTTCTGTGTTACCGCATTAGATGTTGAAAAGCTTGAGGTGGATGAGAATACTGCCCCTGCCGTCGTGGAATTTAACATTTTCTTCCACGGTATTGCTCGTGCTTTCTTAACAGTGACCTATGAGGAACATCCCTCTTCATGATGCGGCTAATTGCTAGCGATTTGGACGGCACCGTACTTGGAGAAGACTTTCGCTTTCGCCCCCGTACTATAGCTGCTTTAGAGGCAGCTATATCGGCAGGTGTTGAAGTGGTCTTTGTGACGGGCCGTCCCATTCGTTGGCTTACCCCTTTGCATGAGCAACTTGCCTATGATTCGTATGCGATTTGTTCTAATGGTGCGGTGGTGTATCACCTGGGGCGGGGTGAAATTGTTTCAACCTCTTTGACTCCTATGCGTGATATCGCCACCGCCCATCAGTGTTTAACAGAGTCTTTTCCTGAAGCAACGTTTACTCTTGAGACGCTTGAGAAGATTTATGTTCAGGGTGAGTTTGAAATAACGTCTGTCTTAGAAGGTGCCCCGATTATTTCTGGTGATTTATCAGATGCGTTTATCGAAGAAGATGCTGCAGTGAAGTATCTGATTCACCATCCATACGCGGACCCGTACGAGTTGTTAGAACGTGTACAAGCGGTGATCGGGGAATCTTTAGGAGCGACACTGGGCGTGAAAGGTCAGGCGCTTGTTGAGATTGCTCGTGCTGATGTTCATAAAGGACATACCTTAGAACGTTTCGCGTATGAACGTGGTATTCCCGCTGCTGATGTTGTTGCTTTTGGTGATATGCCGAATGATGCGCAGATGTTGTTATGGGCGGGGGAGGGGTATGCGATGGCTTCTGGCTCTGCTGCTCTGATTGAGCAGGTAGGACGTACCTGTCCTGCTTTTAGTGAAGATGGTGTAGCTCAAATTATCGAAGAGTTTTTGAGTACGCACTGTGATAATTCTGAAAAATAACCCTTTTCTTTATCTTTTGTGCCGTAAATATTTCCTCGCATAATCAGCTTGACTAGGATAAATATTATTTCGATATCGAATCGTTATGAGATGTTCAGGTTTCTCTCACTTTATACCTATTCTTCCCAAAGGTGAACAGTGTTAACTATTGATTAGACGGTTCGATAGAGCCCTTGCTGAGAAGCGAAATGTGTGTGTGATAATGTTATCGACTTTCGAGTTGATGATAAAAGGAAGAAGCCAGGCTGGGGAGCCTGGCTTCTTCCTTATTAACAAGCTACGAAACTTGTATGTAATGAAATAACCTAGAGAATCGCAGAACGATCCGAACCATCACCAGAAGAATCTGAAGACATTGGCTCTAACGGTTCGGGTGCACTTTGACGAGAACGCGCAATAAACGCCATCGCATGGTACACCACAAGAGTTGCCGCAGTACCTAAAGCAATACCAGCGAACTGAAGATTACCAATATCCCACGTGTAGTCAGCAATGCCAATAATGAGAGCGACAGAAGCAGCGCTCAAATTCACCTGATTTGAGAAATCTACACGGTTTTCTACCCAAATACGCACACCAAGCATACCAATCATGCCGTAAAGCACAGTCGCTGCGCCACCAAGAACACCAGCAGGAACAGACGCTACAGCCGCACCAAAGACAGGGAATACGGAAAGCGCAATCGCAAAAAGAGCCGCAAACCAGTAAGCAGCAGTCGAATACACCTTAGTCGCTGCCATGACACCAATATTCTCTGCATAAGTGGTAGTACCAGAGCCACCACCCATACCCGCAATTGTTGTTGCAAGACCGTCAGCCATGATGGCACGGCCAGAATAAGAATCAAGATTTTCACCAGTCATCAGAGCAACAGACTTAACATGTCCAATATTCTCAGCGACCAGAATAAGAATGACTGGAATGAACAAACCTGCTAGGTTCCAATGGAACTCAGGCGCTTGGAAATGAGGAAGGCCAATCAGCCCTTGCTCCTCCCACGTCTTATGAATAACGCTAAAGTCTACTTCTCCACGAATGACAGCAGTCAGGTAGCCAATCATAACGCCCAAGAGGATGGACAAACGTCCTGTCATCCCTCTAAAGATAACGGAAATGAGAAGTATGGAACTAAGAGTGACGAGAGCCGTAACAGGTGCTTTCATGAAGTTATCTTTTGCGCTAGGGGCAAGATTGAAACCGATGAGAGCAACAATAGCGCCCGTAACGAGCGGCGGCATTAACGCTGTGAGCCATGCGGTGCCAGCCACCTGAACGATAAGTCCCACTATAAAAAGTGAGATACCTGCCATGACAATGCCGCCAAGAGCACCAGCTGGTCCTGCCTGATTCATCGCAGCCCCGATAGGGGCAATAAAAGCAAAAGAAGATCCAAGGTAGGAAGGTACTCGTCCTGCGGTAATGATGAGGAAGAGAATTGTTCCTAATCCAGAGAAGAGAAGCGTCGTTGCCGGCGGAAAACCGGTAATCAGAGGCACAAGGAAGGTTGCACCGAACATGGCAACAACATGTTGAGCGCCAATTCCGATGGTGCGTCCCCATGTGAGTCGTTCGTGCGGAGCAACGACGTTTCCGGGGGAAATATGTTTACCGTTACCGTGAAGTTCCCAACGGAACGGGGAACGAGGTGAGGTATTTGAGCTCATAAGAGGCTCCTGCTGATTGTGAGTATGTAAAAGAACCGCTGATTATTGTACGCCAAAATATGACAGGAAACCCCACCTGAACCCAAGAAAAGCAATAGACAGAGCACACATACAAGATGAAAATACTTCACCAACATATGCCGAACTCAACGGTTAAGAGCCATATAACGACATCTCTTAAACCACAAAACACCACATAAACAACCGGTGGGTGCACCATCATCATGGTGCACCCACCGGCAGAATAATAATTCTTGAGCGCTTATAGGTCTCAGCTCATTAGTGGATACCTTTCATACGCTGAAGAATCCAACCATTGAAGAACCAGAGGATAATGCCGATAACAATGGTGCCAACACCGAGGATGGAGAAATAGGCTACCTCAGTCTCCTCAGAATAGAACTGTGCCAACCAACCAGAAAGCACCGTTCCCATGGACACTGACGTAAAGTAGAACGCCATCATATTGCTTCGATGGGCCTCAGGGGCAAGCTTTGTCGCTAGCGAGAAACCCACCGGAGAAATCGTCAACTCAGCGATGGAGTACACAAAGAGGATAAGAACAATCCAACCAACATTGACAGAAGGGTTACCTGCCTGTGTCAGGAAGATCAGGAACGCAATACCTACACCAATGATGCCAAGGGCAAATTTAATAGGTGTTGGAGGCTGGCGATCACCAAGTTTGGTCCACATCGTACTAAAAACAGTACCGAAAAGGATAATAAAAATAGGGTTGATGGAGTTAATGGTGCTGGGAGGGAATTCAAAACCAAGAATGTTCCAGTCAAGGCGAGTATCGGAGTACACTGCCATGACGGTGAACTGCTGCTGGTAGAGAGCCCAAAATACGGCGTTACCAACCCATAGCGGCAAGAACGCAATAACTCGTGAATGCTCTGTCTCAGTGGTCTGCTGTGAGGTGAGTAGCTGGTACGCCAACGCAGAAGCGCCAAGGAGGATAAGACCCATGACCCAGCTAGAGAGATTATCTGCAGTCACAACACCCAAGGAAAGAAGAAGCGCAATGATACTGAGCACCGCGATAGCTGCAATGCTGTAGCGGCGTTTTTCGTGTCCTTGGAGAGGATCAGAAATGGTGTGAACCTCAGCGGGAAGATTCTTACGTGTCAAAGAATATTGAATGAGACCAAACGCCATACCAATGGCAGCTAGACCAAAACCAAAGTGGAATCCAAGAGTCTTCCATGCAAAGCCAGTCAATAGAGGACCAAGGAGAGCGCCAATATTAACACCGATATAGAAGATAGTGAACCCAGCATCTCGTCGCGGGTCAGTTCGTGAGTAGAGTGATCCGACGAGCACTGACGCGTTAGTTTTAAGGCCACCAGAGCCGATTGCGACAAGAACCATACCGATAATAACTCCGGCAACACCAGGGAGTAATGCAAGAGCTATATGCCCTGCCATAATGGCAAGCGCCGAATAGAACAATGTTCGTTCTGGCCCAAATACGCGGTCACCGAAGAACCCTCCGACGATAGCGAAGAGGTAAACCATCGACCCATAAGCGCCGATGATACCGGTAGCTGAACTTTCTGGAAGTCCAAGGCCACCGTCTGCCACCGAATAGTAGAGGTAGTAGACCATGATGCCTTGCATGCCGTAGAACGAGAAACGTTCCCACATTTCTACGGAGAAAAGGTTTGCCAGCATACGGGGATGGCCAAAGAATTTTTTGCCGGTCGGGTTATGAGGATCCGATACCGGAGAGTTTCCTGCTGCTGCAGAATTCATATCAACTCGCTAAATTTTTTTTGGGGTACTGATACATCTTGTACACAGATGTTTTCTTGTAAAACCTTAGTCCAAAAACTGGTTTATCTGCATATTCTTAGCATATTGCCTTGTAAAACATGCTTTATCCGAGGAAACACATCGTAAATTAGGAGAAACTTTTTAACATTCCTTCAAAAATCCTCTTGTTGGTTCGTCCATCTAATGGAAGAGTTGTATCTAACGTCCGTATTTCTAGGAGTAAAAAATCATGAATGACGAGCTATCGCAAGTAACTGTTGAACAGATTCCTGAAGGCGCTAAAATTCTTGACGTTCGAGAAGACTTCGAATGGGAAGCTGGCCATATTCAAGGCGCTCAACATATCCCACTGGGAGAGGTACCTGCACGTTACGGAGAAGTACCTACCGACGTTGATGTGTATGTTATCTGTCGTTCCGGTGGACGTTCTTTGAAAGCAACTGCCTATCTTAACCAGTACGGTTTTGATGCGATTAACGTTCTTGGTGGAATGGGCGCGTGGGCAGATGCTCAAAAACCTATGGTTTCTGACAATGGAGACACTCCTCAAGTTCTCTAAAATACTGTACTTTTCACGCCTTTTATGAAGCCTTAGAGAACATCGAGAACAAGAGGTGTTCTCACTAAGTATTTTAATGAGAACACCTCTTGTCTGTAGGGCAAAAGAATCTACCGGATAGAAGAAAATTATCAGTCCCGTACATCCGGTAGCATATATTGGGTGAATAAGCCTGTGGAACTAGAGATTTTAGCTCTGAGCTACCCTATTGAACCTGCCCAAGCCTATCCGGTTATTACTGCTGATAGCAGGTATTCTTATTGGCTTGATAGCGCTTTAGCCAGCTCTAGCATGTCTCATTATTCTTATATTGGTGTAGTTCCTGAAGACTCCCAGATATTGCACTATGTTCACGCTGGAACACCAACCCCACAAGTACACCTCTACGACGGAAACGGAACACCCAACGGCACCATTGATGGTGACATCTGGGAAGTTCTCCACCAAAAATTAGAGACAGCACCCACCCCCGCATCGGGCACCATGTCCTCTCCTGAAGAGACTCTACTACTGGGCGGATACGTCGGATATTTTGGGTACGAAACACACCTCGATTTAGACATCGGTGCTAATACTCCACATGCAAAAAATGCTCCCCGTACTACACCAGATGCTTTATGGTTTCCTGCAACGAACTACCTCATCTATGAGCATCGCACAGCAAAGAGCTGGCTAGTTGGAGATAGCACATGGATCCATCACATGGAGCGGCAGCTTCGTAACCTCACGATATACCAGCCAATTCCGGCACCTCAGTTGAACTTTCCAACGCCCTCAAAACAGGACTATTGCCAGCATGTAGAAACATGCCTAGAGCAGATACATGACGGCAACAGTTACGAAGTATGCCTCACCACCGCCACACACATACACACAGAAAAACCGTTGAGTGCAGAAGAAGCCCTAGGGATTTATCTCGCTCAAAGAGAAAAGAACCCTGCCCCTTACGCCGCTTTCTTCAACTGTGCAGGATGGTATGTGCTCAGTTCTTCCCCAGAACGCTACCTTCAGGTGAAAAACACCGGAATCGTGGAAACGAAACCTATCAAAGGCACCATTCCTCGCAGTCACGACCCCGTAGAAGACCAACAACGAGCACAATGGCTCAGGGACGACCCAAAAACACGGGCTGAGAACCTGATGATTGTTGACCTACTGCGAAATGATCTCTCAACAGTGAGCCAACCAGGTACGGTTAACGTTCCGGTGCTGATGGGAGTAGAAAGCTACTCTACGGTACATCAACTTGTGTCCACTATTCGTTCACAGTTACGTGAGGGAATCACTGCTGTTGATGCAGCGGCCGCATGTTTTCCTGGCGGCTCGATGACCGGAGCACCTAAAGCATCTACGATGAGCATCATTGACTCATTGGAAAAACGCGCTCGCGGAGTATATTCGGGTGCTCTGGGGTTTTTTAGTGCAGACGGTTCGGCTGAGCTATCCATTGTGATTCGAACACTCATTATCGACGCTGACGGCACCATATCTGTGAGTGCAGGAGGCGCTATCGTCTACGACTCTCATCCTGAAGCTGAGTATCAGGAGATGTTGACGAAGTTGAACGCTGCTGTGCCACATAGAGGGCAGCCATAATTAACGGTAACTGCAAGGGCAGACGACGTAGCCGTTGAGCATCTGTCTCAAATACACCTGGAATATCAATCCCTTCAAGGTATTGATAAATATTGGCTGGGAAAACTGCCACAAATAGTGCTGCGGCTGCTAAACCAGCAGCTTTTCGTGCTCGTGGTGCGAGTAGGAGTGTTCCTCCGATAGCGAGCTCTGCTACGCCAGAAAGGTACACAATATTTTCAGCTGAGCCTGGGACTATGGGTGGAACAATGCTCGCGAATTTTTCGACTGAATCTTTTTTGAAGTGCAGTGCACCCATGAAGCTCAGACCGGTGCCAAGAACGTAGCGTGTTATTTTTTGGGATGTTTTTTCGGTTGGGTCAGAAGAAAAAATACTCATATTTTCAGTCTAGTCGGTTCTTGATGTAGTAGAGAGGTGTCAGCTAGTTCCGGAAAATGTATCTATAAGATTCAAAACATAGTGGCATATATGTGAATCATCTAATTGGGTAATAAATGATTCTCGTCGTTGGGGGAGTGAGGGTGAAAAAGAGGTATAAGACAATCAGCTTGTATGCTGTCAGAAGCATATGTGCTCTCCAAAATATGCTCAAGAAGTCTTGTTAATCGTTGGCTAGAGACTCCTGAGGTTCGCTATATTCTTGTCTGCGCTGTACTATTCAAAGGGTCAGAAAACAATCATGGGTAGCAGCGTGAACACTGAAAAAAATAATTTGCTGAAATATGTTTGGCCTTCTCTTCTCGCATCGCTGGGAAGTATCGTTGTTGGTTTAACAGATTCAGCATTGATTTCTTATTACTCAACTAATGCTCTTGCAGGTGTTTCTTTAGGAGCATCGTTCTACGAACTTCCAGTAAATTGTATTCTTGGCGCGTTAATGGCTTATAGAATTCTCGCACCACGTGTAAACTCTGATACGATCCGCGAGACTATAGGAATTAAACTATTTTTAAAAATATTTGTTCCTCTTTCGTTATTTATTTCTTTGGTAGGTATAGTATCCTCGATACTACTTTCTAAGAATAGTTCTGATTCTATCTGGGCTGCTGCGATTTTATACTTTGCTGCTAGAATTCCTAGTATTATTGCAGAGACTATCTCAACACTTATCGTAATACAATTAGTTTCTTGGGGAAAAACAAAAGTTCCAATTATTGTATTCTGTATAACCGCGCCATTCAATATAATTATTGATTTTTTCCTTATCTATGGACTCTTCTTTGCTCCCGAACTAGGAGTTGTTGGAGCAGGCTTAGGAAGTACTCTTGCTTCATTTATTCCTCTTGTATACCTTTATCTGGTTTTCAATAAAGAGAAGAATAAATTTAATGAAAACTCAGAAAATGTTGAAAGAAACTATAAGGGGTGGGGCAAAATTTCTTTACCTTCACTTGGGTCTGCTTTCGTAGACTATGGGGGTAATATAATCTTTACCGCATTGATTTCTGCTGCAGGAATTGTTGAACTTGCAGGAATGAGGTTTGCTGTTCAACTCCACATCGTTATTTTTATAATAATCTCAAGCTTCTCGAGTGGTATTTTATTTATCTTGGGGAGTAAATATAAAGAAGAAACCCAAGGTGAAGATTTTATCTTTATCAAGAAGTATATAGACAGGGTGTTTGCTAGAGTTTCTGCTTTTACTCTTGTCTTATTTATTATTTTCTGTGTATTCTTTGGACGTTTTATATCTCCAGATGAAGACGTTGTTCATGCGTTTTATAAGCTGGCTATATTCCTAACGTTTATTATTCCTTTTGCTTGTGTTGCGTACTCAAATATTACATTACAACGCTTTTATGGGTTTACTATAGATGATTTTAAATCTAACTCTTTAGCAGTCTGGGCAATTCAAATTCCTATTGCATTGTTGTTATTAAATATCTTTTCTGGTATATGGCCTTTTGCTGGACTGCTTGGGTATTGGATGTTTAGAGCAATGTGGAGCAGGAAACAGGTTAGAACGAGGTTTATAAAGGCTCAGGCTGATTAGGGGTTTGGTGGCGGAACCGGCGTTTGTCTGGCAAACATGGTCTATATGTGCAGGCTTGGTTGTTTGTTGGAAGTACGTGTTAGGAACAACGGGTGACAGCTAGCGGTCCTATCAATCAGAATCAGCGGGTCTTCAAAATCGTGTTTTACCGTAGCGATACTCAGCCGAACTTTTCGGTAGCTACTTGCCTGTCATGCGAATCCTTCAATGCGTGCAAACCTAGTTACATCATCAATGTGAACAAAATACCGGAATGGTACATCACAAGCTGGGTGCTTCTGGTCGGGTCACCGTTGCGATGTTATGTCTATAAAAACGACACATGAGTAGTGTAAAAATTTATGGATTTTTCTTGTTCCTGCCATGGCGTTGAGACACGGGGCGTCGGGTCGTCAAATAAAGATTTGGTCATAGGGTTGCCGCTTGTGCCATCAATGAAAAAACTAGAGTAATTTATGGAATAAATATTATAATTTTATAAATTTTCTTGAGAAAATTTAAGTCTCACTTTAACAAGGTGGTTTAAATAAAATGAGCGATTACCTGTTTTGGTGATTTGTTTATCAATATCCATCAGCTGATAGGAGTCTCAGATGCTTACATGGCTAGGAATCAAAAACAACACGCAGGAACAACCAGCCCGACAGTTCTTTGGTCGCTCAAAGAAAAAGACAGTTACCCTCACCCTTATAGGGGCACTGTGTCTCCTATGGGGTGTGCCGGTAGTTGTCAAAGCGCTATTGCCAGAAAAATGGGGCAATGATCCGGTAGGGGCAGTCATACCGGGACTCATTGGGATACTGGTAGCAGTACTCATGGTGATGGTTGTAGAGCGACTAGATTGGGACAAACAATCCCCACGATAAAGGGTAAGAGCTGCATTTATGAGTTACATAGATGATTTCTTTAAAAGGTCTGACACTAAAATTGCCACAGGTATAGCTTGCGTAGCACTATTTCTAGGAAGCTTTGGAGATGAGGCAACGCAAGTTATGTTTGCCTTACGTTTTTCAGAGACAGGTCAAACTGCACCTGCACAAGTATCTGCATTACTTGCTGCTGGGCTTCTTGGAGGTATATCAGCTGGCTTTTTCACTTCGTTTGCTTGCATTTTTCGGCGCTCGGCGTGTAATCAATATTGTATTTATCGCTGAAGCAACACTTATTGCTGTTGCATCATTTATGAATACACTGTTCTGGTGTCTCATAGTTTCCGC
Organism: Rothia sp. P13129; assembly: GCF_048512865.1. Taxonomy (NCBI): domain Bacteria; kingdom Bacillati; phylum Actinomycetota; class Actinomycetes; order Micrococcales; family Micrococcaceae; genus Rothia; species Rothia sp. P13129. The sequence goes on along the minus strand of NZ_JBLXYA010000001.1, from coordinate 247,677 downwards.
AGCACTTGGGTGTCTAGGCTCTATACTCTGGTCTGCGGTGATGGTTGCGCTTCCCGCATTGTTTACTGATGAGGCAGGAATCGATAGAGCAAACCGAGTGATTCAATCGGTACGTAACCTTGGATATGTTGTTGGACCACTCATTGGAAGTATCTTTTTTGCCTTATCACCCGGGCCTCAGGGGTTCTTGTATGTAGCTATTCTCATGCTTATTTCTGTAGCCTGCACTGCTATATCGTTACCTAAACTATTGAACGTTGGTGTAGGTACGAAAAATAGTTATGGAGATAGTAAAAGCGTAGATATATTGGGATTACTCCGGACTGAAGGAGTATCTCGTGCAATCACTCCGCTCCTCATTACAGTTTTGGTAACTAGCGCATTAAACGTTCTTCTTCTGGTAAGAATCCGTAATGAACTCGGTATAAACGCCGAGATTTACGGAGTTATCGTTGCAACGTTGAGCACGGGCCTGGTAGCAGGCCCCGTAATTTTTCTAGCTTTGTAGGAAAGAAAATCGGCGAGGCGTCTGGTGCTTCTATAGCAGTAGCCGTAATTGGTCTCAGCATCGTAATAGTAGGTTCAACACAACTTACTTGGCAGATAGTGGTAGCAGCAGCATTCATTGGCGTTGCTAACGGTGTTCAAAACACTCTAATGTCAGGGTTCATCATCAAAAGAGTAGACTCGACAAAGCGAGTTCTTCAGATGCCTGCCTATGTTTTACTCCTGCAAACTGCAGTATTTATAGGTTTTATTGGTTCCGCTTTTATACATGTTGATTAAGCTGGTCTTGCTTTAGTTATAGTCGGTTTTATAGCTACGTTCGTAGGATTATTTGGCGCGTTTGTAAATCGGTCTAATAAACAACAACTTTCAAAAAAAGAAAAGAGGATACTGAGATGACTGCTGGAACAAGCAGATTCGAGCATAATCAATTAGCATTAGATGCCGTTGATTTGCAACCACCAATAGACAAAATCGTGAGGTCTGGAATAGCAAAACTTCGAGTAAGCCAATACTATTTCGATGAGCCCTTGTTTGATAAATACGAAGCAACAACTGTCCGAGCAACATGAGACTTTGCCGCCGCTGAGAGCATCGTAAACGACGGAGATGAAGTACTTGACCTTGGATGTGGTGATGGGCGGCTTCTCTTGCACCTTGCTGGGTAACGTTTAGGGTGATTCTAAGTGTTCAAGAGCCGTTTTCCCGAAGCCAGATTTTCTCTTTGACTGCACGATAGGGAAGGCAAACAGCTCATTAATCTAGGGTGTGACATTTGGGTGGAAGTTAAAAATCCATGTAAGCACTGTTTAACCTAGTTAATAACCGTTTTTACCCCTATTTTTACTCCACTACAAAAAAGCTTCTTTCAAGAAGTTTTTTCATTAAACCTCGTACTTAAACGTGCGCGTGAGAAGCTGTAGATAACTCGCCACCTCTCAGAGGTGTTTTATCTGCTTATCAAAGACCTTCATCCATAAAGAATTAGCTATGTTATAGACCTAATTCAGTACGGATTTCATCAAGGGTATATGTGCGGACTCTACCTTCACGTATTGCTTGAGCACGAGTCTGCAATTCATAAGCATGTTCAAGTTCTGAGATACTCTGTTCCAATGCCTCTTTGACATAAAAAGCAACAGGGCGTTCAGTGCGCTGAGCCAATGCATTTAAACGCTTTTTGAGGGTGGTTGGTATGCGTACTGTGAGTACGCTATCTGATGTAGTAGCCATGTAACATACATGGCACATTGTATTGTGCGTGGTCAAGGAGTTTGAATCAAGAATTTTGGGATATTTTATTTCTCATTCCTTATACGTGACTCTAAAAAGATTTCCCCGTACACACGAGGGTTTGGTGGCTTTATCAATTTGTGATGTGATAAGTTGACTGATTATTTTTGCCATGATTGGATTAATATTATGCTAACCACCAGAGTAGAGGTGCTCAGATGGAAAAAAGAACAATGACTTTTATGAAAAAATTTCAACTGGTTTTGTTGTTGGATTTCTAACTCTTGGCTTAGCAGGAGGAATATACACTCCTGCAGTTGCGGAAGAGTGTAAGGGCGAAACGAAAACTGAGGTCGTATCAGTTGATTTTATTACTGGCGGCCAAACCAATGATGTTAAGTTAGATTCCTGCAAAGTCCAGAAAATGATTGATGGGTATGGGCAGGTAAAGGACTCGGCAGGACTTGCTGGCCTTTTGGGCTCGGGTTATTGGCCTGTTGGAGTAGCGGCGGAATCTTCTTCGGATGGGCCTGGAATAACCAGGAAAAGCTTAAAGAATGTGCTCAAGATGGAAATGGGGTCACTTTCACAGAAATCAACGGAATTGTTACAGGCTGTTCATCTCAATAAAGGTGCTGAATTAAAGTGCTAACAAAAAATAAAATTATCCTGCCTTTGGTATTTTTTGCTATCGGTATATCTCTACTAGTTGCTAGAAGCATGGGCTTTATAAACGAAGCTGTCAGTAACTATTCGATGCTAGCTCTGCTAATTATCGCGATAAGCACTGGGATATATGTTGCAAGCGTTGCGCGGTCGAGCCATTCATAAGGAGCCGATAGAGAATTTAGAACGGGCTTAGAGCAGTTTTAGATAAAAAAGAACTGGAAGAACGGTAACTCTTCCGGTTCACAAATTCCGTCTCGTGTCTTACTGCGAAAGGAATCCAAGCTTGTGTCTACGAGTCTAGTACTATCCAGCAGAACCGCAACAAAAGAAGCCCGGTTCGCCGTACACGTCACAGACGCCCAGAGGGTCTTTCTCTGCTCAGAAACCAGGAGCGCCCCGCTGGCCAAAACCCCTACGGGCAGACCTATACAAGTACGCGTTTTAACAGCCCAGCCCCTTTTTCTATCGTGCGTTGGTTATCGACATTGACCACGTTTTCGCGTCTAATTACGTCTTTGATTTGCCCCTTTTTATAAAAATCTTTTGAGAGGAGTTTGCGAGCGCATTAGGGTGCGTGACGGGGGTATAAGGCGACGTTTAGCAAGTACAGTGTAATCACCAAACGTGGAGCTTCTTAGGCCTCTTGTTTTAGCGTAGTTGATGTTGGCTCTGGTGGCAACTGTTGGTGTTGGAAGCTAAGGGGTGGTTCTTGTCGTCGTGTGGTGGTTTGTAAGAGTAACTAACTGGACTTGTACTGTCTAGTTGCGTCCAGCGCTCACTCTTTGCCGAACAGAGCAGGGGGATACCCCAACTAACTAGAAAATACTTGTTTTGATATTTAAAAATACCTGTTTTGACGTTTACTTCTCTCAAAAAGCTCTCTACAGTGAGATACAAGTCATGCATAACATATGTTTTGCATAATAAGAGCGGGAGGGTTTCATGATTTTAAGAAACTGCTTCTGTGCTTAACGCCTTCAGGTGTGAAGTTGACTGGAACTATGGTTGCCCAGCTCCTATAGCTGGATTTTTGCCGGTCAGCGACTATCTTCTAGCAACTCAGAATTGGTGTGAAGTAGCTTGGGTGTTAGCTTGGCTAGTTGATGTCAACGTGCTTGAAGGCGGACTCGTAGGTATTGTGACATATCTGGTAGCTGCAGGTGTCTGGTGTGCAACCCCATGGGTGATTTAGGAGAAAAATGTTTGGAAATGAAAAGGTAAAAACTCTGTTGCGAATGTTTCAGACGAAAGGTGTCTACGAGTATTTTGCAACACCAGAGCTGCAGATGTTCTGTGGTTATGTTGTAGCAGGGCAACGTAGGCAAGCAATTGCAGAGTATGCGCGGGTGTTCCCAAATGCTTCAATTGTTGAGAGATATGTGGCATTTGAGGCAGCGAAATCTTTGGGGAACGCTACTTTAACTAGTTTCCAAAAGTAGTATTCTCTCCAGATCTATAGCCCGTTCCAATTCCACCCACGCACTTCCCTATCAGCTCTGACCCGGTTTATAGGAACTTTTTTCTTACACACGTCTGGCGTTGAAATGCACCACTGCCGCGTCAGTATCAGGTAATAATTGGCTAAGGGTCACCCTAAGCCTTGTGAATTTTTTAGGAACATATTGACCATTCCCAGGATTCGCTCTATAGTTGTTCAAAACATTTGCAAATATGTTTTGAATCACATTTTTAAATCCGGTAATGGATTCTCGTAGCAATTGGGAGTCGTCATGAAAAGGTCCATAAGATAGTGGCAGCTGCTGCCGATCTAACTTTCGGCATGAACGAGGTGTTTGATCTGCTAGGAATAGGGTCATGTGTTTCTTTGGTTAGAGAACTCCGAGGGTAGAAAGGGCTTAGATTAATAATTGACACTATTAAATATAATTTATGTGGCTCTCTGGATGATAATAATTATTTTTGCATCTAAGAGGTCTTATGAAAAAGATAATATTTTTAGAAACAATCCAATAATTCTCTCACTACTTTCAATACTCGCATTTTCTGCATATATACGCAATCCATTTGTAGATACATTGGTTTACTTTAGTGGGGTCCTTGCCTGTGTTGCTTCTATATGTATTGGAATATTCTTAGCAAAACTAGGGAAATAGATATAATTAGGTATGGAAAAAATTCCACAACCTACTATATAACTGATATGTATTCCTACGACCTATAAGGCGAAACGAGCATGCTCGAGTACCCCCTAACTGGGGTACACACTTAACTATTCAGGATCAGAAAGTTCCTGTTTGTGAGGATGAGGAATAGAAAGACCAACACGGAATCGGTTGCTTCGCAAACAGAATAACTGTGTACTACCGAATCAAGCTTTCACCGTTGGCAACCGAATTAGCCATGGCGTTGATGGGTGTATGCCTACGAGTTTTTCATCATCTTAGCGATGCTTTATCTCGTGTGAACTGAAGAAGATGACTAGACTAGAGAGCATGACTAAGCTCTCCGAAAAAATGCCCATTGAACAAGCTCGCCAACGCCTACAAGAACTTATCCGAGAACTTGCCGTTGTTCGCGGAAAAGTAACTCTCGCTTCTGGTCAGGAAGCAGACTACTATGTGGACTTGCGTCGAGTAACTTTACACCACGAGGCTTCACGTCTTGTCGGTCAGGTCATGTTAGACCTGATTGACTCTGCCGGTATTGAATTTGATGCCGCTGGTGGGCTCACCATGGGCGCTGATCCTGTCGGGCATGCCATCATGCGCGCTGCCGGTGACGAAGACCGCGCTATTGACACTTTTGTGGTTCGTAAAGCGCAGAAATCGTACGGTATGGGACGTCAGGTAGAAGGCCCTAACGTGCAAGGACGCCGTGTTGTCGCTGTTGAAGACACCTCAACCACCGGTGGGTCTGCTTTGACCGCGGTTGAAGCCCTACGCGCTGCCGGCGCTCAGGTAGTTGCTGTAGCTGTGATTGTAGACCGTGCTACTGGCGCAAAAGAACATATTGAAGAGGTTGCAGGAGTCCCTTGCCTCTATGCATACTCAAAAACTGATTTAGGCCTCGACTAAAAAACTTTTCTGGTGGTAGCAGCTGCACCTTTTCTGGTGTCGCTGCTACCACTCTTTTCTTGGCAGATGGAGATAAGGTGAGCGAAGAATACGCTAGCTCAAAAGATGAAAAAACCTCCGCGGAACTATCTCACACCATTGGTGTTGGCCCGTGGGAAGGAGAGCTACCAGATGGTGACTGGTGGGATGAGCAGCTCTTACGAGAAGGCGACCGCCGTAACGTTGTTGATAAATACCGTTACTGGAAAATGGAAGCAATTATTGCTGATCTCGACACCAAGCGTCACAACTTCCATGTTGCTATTGAAAACTGGCAACACGATTTGAATATTGGAACTGTTGTACGTACAGCTAATGCGTTCCTTGCACAAGAAGTACATATTATCGGTAAACGGCGTTGGAATAGACGCGGCGCAATGGTGACTGACAGATATCAGCATGTGCGTCATCACCCCACAATTGAAGAGTTCTTAGAGTGGGCGCGTAGTGAAGATATTGCTGTTATTGGTATCGATATTTTTCCAGATTCACAACAGTTAGAAACCTACGATCTACCTGAAAAATGTGTTCTTGTTTTTGGGCAAGAAGGCCCCGGTCTGTCACCAGAGATTCACCATGCAGCAGAAGCTACTTTATCTATCGAACAATTTGGTTCTACACGTTCGATGAACGCGGCAAGTGCTGCAGCAGTGGCCATGCACGCATGGGTACGTCGCCATGTCTTTGGGCAAAAAGTGCATTCGTCCTAGGGCTTTATAACTATTAAAACGATGCTGGTGGGGCGGTTAAGAACATTCTTAACCACCCCACCAGCAATGTATCTCTTAGTTTTGGGCCGTTATATTTCTGTTGTTAGAGAGAAAAGACCCAGGTGGCTAGAGTCATGGTGGTTGCAGTAATGAGGAAGACCCCGATGACGTTGAGCCAGAAACCGCCTTTAATCATTTGCGAGATGGAGACATAACCAGAGCCGTATGCAATAGCGTTGGGTGGGGTAGCTACTGGAAGCATGAAAGCGCAGGTTGCTGAGAGCGCAACAGGAATAGCTAGTAGCATTGGGTTGAATCCCATTCCCATGGCGATACCACCGGCAACAGGTAAGAAGGTTGCTGCTGTTGCAGTATTTGAGGTTAACTCTGTGAGGAAGATGACTCCTGCTGTTACTAAGAAAATCATGAGCACTAGAGGTAGCGCGTCGAGGTGACCTACTGCTTTGCCAATCCATTCGGTAAGACCGGATTTTGTGAATTGGCTAGAGAGTGCAAGGCCTCCACCAAAAAGCATGAGGACGCCCCAAGGTAGTTGCATCGCAGTATCCCAGTCGATGAGTCGAACACCTTTTTTACCGGCTTTGCCAGCGGGGAGCATGAAGAGAATACATCCGACGAGGATGGCAATTCCGGCGTCAGTAATAGGCGCTTGCTTGCCCCAGATAACGGGGATAAGAATCCATGCAAGTGCTGCACCAATGAAGATAATGAGCACTTGAAGCTCTCCTGAGCTCATGGGACCAAGTTTCTTGTACTCGTTATTGATGAGTTCTTTACCGCCTGGAATCTCTTTAATTTCGGGTCGGAATACTACTTGGGTGAGCATAAACCAGCAAATGAATAACATGATGACGGCTAAGGGAACACCAACAAGCATCCACTGTCCAAAACCAATGACGATGTTGTGCGTATCAGCAAGGTAACCGGAAAGTAGGGTGTTTGGTGGGGTTCCAATGAGCGTTCCTAGCGAACCAATAGATGCAGAATACGCGATACCGAGCATGAGTGCCGTACCAAAATTTGATGTGACGAGTTCTGCTGTCGCATCTTTGGTGCTTGTTCCTGTGTCTTTATGCTGAATTTGAGCGATAAGGGTTAGAACTGAAACGCCGATGGGGAGCATCATGACAGCTGTTGCAGTGTTGGAAACCCACATGGAGAGGAAGCCTGTAGCTATCATGAAGCCGGCAACCATGGCTGAGGGTCGGGAGCCCATAACTCGTAGGGTGAGAAGGGCGATACGCCGGTGCAGGTTCCACCGTTGCATGGCAAGGGCTAGGAGGAATCCTCCCATGAAGAGGAAGATAATGCTGTTGCCGTAGGAGGCTCCTACGTCGTTGATTTTTACTTCTGGGTTGAAGACCGGAAAAATCACTAATGGTAGCAGTGCTGTTGCGGGTATGGGGAGAGCTTCTGTCATCCACCAGCCACCCATGAGGACGGCCGTAGCTGCGGTGAGTCGTGCAGCGTGAGGTATATCTGCTGGCAGGATGCAATACATCAGTACTGCTGCGAATAGACCTCCGAACAGGCCGATGAGTCGCTTGGTGCGTTCACCGGATTCTATTTCTTCTGCACGTGAGCCTCGTGAGAGTTGTACTTGATCGATGGTTTGTGTAGGGACTGGCTCGTAGTTTTTGAGGTGGTCCCCTGTGACGTGTGGGTGCGGATTACTCATAGTGGTAGTTCCTTTATTGCTGTGTGGAGGGCGCGTCGTTGAGCCCTCACAAAATGTGATGCGTATTCGGTGATTCTAGCCACAAGGTTGGTGGTAAAGCTATCTTAGGCACGCCGATAGTGTAGAAAAAGACATCTTTTATTCCAAAAAATGAGAATTGTTCTAGGTGTGTTGTGTAGGGGCGTGATGTGCCATTGTGTGAGATTTAGTCAGCTTTCTTGGTGGTGGTATTTAATGGCGTGGAAAAGCGTGGGTTTTGCTATGACATTTGAGTTTAGTAGGCTTTTTCTTTCCCGTGGAAAGGGTGTTAAAGCTGGTAATAGTTGTTTGTAAGGTGACGAAATAGCGTGTTATTAAGTGGGTTTATGTCCGAAACATTGCGAAAAATTCCGTAGCTATTAGCCTGTAAGTTGCTAGAATAAGAAGTACGAACGTGCGCTTATGTCACATAGCTGAACAAGCGTACCGTGAACACGCAGTCATCAATACCGGTGGCTATCTAACAAAACTCCAAGGAGTCCGCATGCCTATTGCAACCCCGGAAAAATACGCAGAAATGCTCGAAAACGCAAAGACTAAAGGTTTTGCGTACCCTGCAATCAACGTTACTTCCTCTCAGACGCTCAACGCTGCTATCGCAGGTTTCGCAGAAGCAGGATCTGACGGTATTATCCAGGCCTCAACCGGTGGCGCAGCTTACTGGTCTGGATCTAGCAAAAAAGACATGGTCGTTGGTGCACTCGCATTTGCCGCATACGCCAAAGTTGTCGCAGCGCAATACGATGTAAACATTGCACTACACACCGATCACTGCCCCAAAGACAAGCTAGACTCCTATGTTCTTCCCCTTCTCGAAGAATCTGAAAAAGCTGTAGCTCGTGGCGAAGACCCCATCTTCAACTCTCACATGTGGGACGGTTCTGCTATCTCACTAGAAGAAAACCTCGAAATCGCTCAGCAGATGATTGCACGTACCGCAAAGAACCACCAGGTTCTTGAGGTTGAAATTGGTGCAGTCGGCGGCGAAGAAGACGGTGTAGAAGGCGCTATCGACGACTCTCTCTACACCACTGTTGAAGACGCTATCAAAACTGTAGAAGCTATTGGACTTGGCGAAAAAGGCACCTACATGGCAGCTCTTACCTTCGGCAACGTCCACGGCGTTTACAAGCCCGGTAACGTGCACCTTCGCCCTGAACTTCTCAAAGAAATTCAGGAAGAAGTCGGTGCGAAGTACGGTAAAGAGAAGCCCTTCTACCTTGTATTCCACGGTGGTTCTGGTTCTACTGAGCAAGAAATTGCTGACGCTGTATCTTACGGTGTTGTCAAGATGAACATTGACACTGACACCCAGTACGCATACACCCGCCCTGTTGTTGGACACATGTTCTCCAACTACGACGGTGTTCTTAAAGTTGACGGCGAAGTCGGAAACAAGAAGACCTATGATCCTCGTGTATGGGGTGCTGCAGCAGAAGCTGGCATGAGCGCTCGCGTTGTTGAGGCCGCTCAGCAGCTTGGCTCTGTGGGAACATCTATCAAGTAGTTCTTGCAAGAATAACGTTTTATCGTTGTTACGGTGCGATAGGTTCACAATGTGAGCTTGTCGCACCGTATTTTTTATTGATTTTCTAAAGATTTTGTTGACTTTCTAAGAATATGAAGAGTAACATCGCTCACAAGGGTGAAGTGTTTTACCCAAAATGCATCGGCAATCCTAAGGAGAATCTGCGATGTCTGTAGAAACAACAACGGTGTTCGTTCTCGTATATCTTTTAGTGGCGCTTACGGTAGGAGCGCTGGTTGTCGCTGTGCTGGTAACTCAGCTTAAAAAGAACCTTCTTGCTATCAAATGGTACAAAACTCAGAACCTTGAGCAGGTAGAGCGCCCTGAAACATCAAAAAGAGATAGCGTTCTAGGTGTCAACGGTGCGACCTCTTTTGCCGAATAACGTAACTAAGTATTTTCTCTTAGAGGTAGCTAACTTTTATTAGATGATTAAAAAGCTGCTCGTCATCAATTTGTTGTGGCGGGCAGCTTTTCTTGCGTGCCGTAAATGAACTAAGGTCAGGGTAATCCTCGGTAGGATGACTGCGTATACTCCTTGCATAATAGTTGAGGGACAAAAAATTGTAATTACACAAAAAAGAGGGAAAAATATCATGTCTTTAGCCGGAAAAAATCTTCTAGACGGGCCTGCCCCCACCTATTTGCCAGAAGAAACGGAATTGCTTGCCCGCATTGAACAAGGGGAATCGCCTGAAGTGTTAGCGCAATCCTTTCCTAAATCGTCACTGGCTTGGGCGCTTCTTGCGGAAAAAACACTGGAGGAAGGTAATCTGATTCAAGGTTATGCTTACGCTCGTGTGGGATACCACCGTGGGCTAGATTCTCTCCGTGCTAATGGTTGGCGTGGGCACGGCCCCATACCCTATACTCACCTGCCAAACCGAGGTTTTCTCAAAGCCTTATATCTGCTGGGTGGAGCAGCATCTGCGATTGGAGAGTCAGATGAATCTGAACGTATTGAAAAATTCCTCAACGACTCTGACTCTGAAGCAGCACAACGACTAAAACAAACTTCCTAAAATATCTTTACCTGATACAAGCACAGTACGTCATAGGGGGTGGTGTTCAAGAATTTTGTTCTTGAACACCACCCCCTATGACATATGAACAAGCGGGAACTTACTTCACTAAATCAGGGAATGCATCTGCAACAGCTGGGAACGTAATTTTTCCGCTATCAGTGTTGAGTCCTGCTTGCAAGGAAGAATCTTCCGCTAACGCTTGATCAACGCCCTGTGCAAGCTTGAGGATATAAGGCAAGGTGGCATCGGTCAGTGCCACCGTAGAGGTACGTGGAACAGCCCCCGGCATATTTGCGACACAATAATGACGGATGCCATCGACCTCATAGATCGGGTCTTGATAGGTGGTTGGTCGGGAAGTCTCAAAACAACCACCCTGATCAATTGCTACGTCGATGAGCAATGCACCAGTTTTCATAGAAGACAGGTGCTCTCGGCGTACTAGCTTAGGAGCTTTTGCCCCAGGGACAAGCACTGACCCAACGACAACATCTGCCTCGGAAATCTCACGCGCAATATTGCGTGGAGTTGAGTTCAGAATACGAGCTGTAGAACCAAAAATAGTATTCAACTCGCGTACTCGAGGGCCGTATCCTTCAAGAATGGTGACTTCGGCACCAAGTCCTACGCACATCTGTGCCGCATGGGTACCAACATTGCCGCCGCCAAGGACAACAACTCGTGCCGGTGCAACACCTGGAACGCCACCAAGAAGGATGCCAGGGCCACCTTGGGAACCCAATAGATATTGTGCTGCGGCAGAGCCGGCAAGACGACCTGCAACCTCACTCATGGGTAGGAGTAACGGTAGGGCTCGCCCAACGCGTACTGTTTCATAAGCAATAGCACGTGTTTTTGCTGTTATGAGAGCTTGTGTGAGTGGTTTGTCTGCTGCAAGGTGAAGATAAGTAAATAGGGTTAAATCTTCGCGTAGATACTGGTATTCGGATTCAATAGGTTCTTTGACCTTGACGAGAAGTTCTGCGTTGTTCCATGCCTCATCTGCGCTGACAAGGCGTGCACCGGCTTCTTGGTATTCTTTGTTGCTAAAGCCTGCTCCGACGCCGGCGTCGGTTTCTACAAGAACTTCATGTCCCGCTTCGACGAGAGCGTGAACACCGTCTGGGGTCATGCCAACTCGTTGTTCTTGTGGTTTTATCTCGCGGGGTACGCTAATGCGCATGAGATCCTCCATTGGACTGAAATATACAAATAGGCCTTGTGTGACCTAAATATCATTCTCTAGCGGTTGCGCAAAGATAACAATTATGTGTGAGATACTTCACCTTTGGGTGGTTGTTTAATATGTAAAACACCGTCATGATGCCTAATCCAAGCATCTTTTATACACCTGTCGCTACGTCAAAACACCTCCTAAGAAACAGATACACTAGAACGCATGCGCTACACCTTCCTCGGACCATCTGGAACCTTCACCGAATCGGCACTCCTGAGTATTCCCGAAGCTCATACCAGTGAACGCTTCCCCTCACCCACCGTTCCTGCCGCCTTTAGAGCACTTCTCTTAGACCAAGCAGACGCGGCTATGGTCCCTATCGAAAACTCTGTCGAAGGAGGAGTCAGCGCAACGCTTGACTCTATCGCTCGTGAAAAAAGCTTGCGAATTATCCGCGAAGTGCTCGTACCCATCGAATTCTCCCTCGTGGCACGCAAAAATATCAACCTTGACGATATTCAACGTGTATCAACACATTCCCATGCATGGGCACAAATACGACAGTGGGCAGAACAACACATTCCACAAGCAGACTATGTTCCAGAGCAATCAACAGCGGCTGCCGCCATGGGTCTACTTGAAGATCACCCCACCTATGATGCTGCAGTCTGCGCACCAGCTGTCGCTCAAAACAACCCTGAGCTAACTGTCCTTGCAGAAAACATTGGTGACAACAAACAAGCTGTTACACGGTTTATTTTGGTTGCAAAAAACCCCGTTATCCCCGAACCTACTGGTGCAGATAAAACAACGCTGGTAGTTCCGTTGCCTCAAGATAAACCTGGAGCATTACTTAACCTCCTAGAACAATTCTCGACTCGTGGTATTAACCTTTCGCGTATCGAATCGCGTCCAACAGGACAGTTCTTAGGATCATACTTTTTCTCAATTGACGCTGACGGTCACCTCTTTGAATCACGGATGCAAGATGCGCTACGTGGACTCCATAGAATCAGCCCGCAACTCACCTTTTTAGGGTCATATCCTCGTGCGCTCTGCGAAAAAAATACTGTAGACCCTGTGCATACTGATAAGGCATTCTCTCAAGCTGAGCAGTGGGTAAAATCCCTACTGCAATAACCTATCCCCTTAGCTGACTATAAAATCACGGGGTGTATATTCCATCTTCAGAATACACACCCCACCATTTAGCTCTTATTCTGATTCTTGAGGATAAAGCGAAATCTTCACCGCGCCCGGTAAGACCTCCGCCTGTAAACGAATCGCATGAGGAAGAGTATCCCCATCAATCTCTACCGGCTGTTCTTCTCGAACGAACTTAATGTTTGCACTCTTGCCCACTACGTGCTCAAGAACTCGTCGGCGCTTATCGAATATTTGAGGACCTAGAACAAATTGCACCCCTACAATAATCCACTCACTCAAATTGCGAGGAGCCAGAATAATAACTTCTAGCTGACCATCTTGAGCATTTGTCGTAGACGTAAGATTTACCCCACCTTGCACCTGACCACAGTTAGCAATAAGAACTGAACGGACTTTACGTCGTATAGGAGGTCGATCATCTACTGTAATTTTGACAGACTTGCGTGGTTTGAGAAGATTTTTTAAACCTGCCTGCAAATACGCAACCCACCCAAATCTAGTTTTTAGCTTTTCATCAGTGTCATGCATAATTTGGGCATCAAAACCTGCACCACCCATGATGATGTAGCGCCGTTCAGTGATGCTCTGATCTCGATGAGTCATTGTCATCTGAATCATGTCAACTCGTTCGGGAGTCCCATACAAAGCAGTATTAACTGACTCTGCAACATCTCCATAGGCTAAGTTAAGATTGCGTGCGAGAAGATTACCTGTACCCATCGGCACAATACCTAACGTGGCCTCGCTGCCGGCTAGAGCTGAAGCAACCTCACGAACAGTGCCATCACCACCAATAGCTATAACGCGCTGTGCCCCATGCTCTAAAGCCTTTTGCGCAACGTGATAGCCGGGGTCTTCAACCGTTGTCTCATAAAATAATGCCTCTGGCCATTGCGCCTGAGCCAACTGTTCCTTGATGGTCTGGCAACTTAACTCTGCCTGAGGTTTCGTTGGATTAAAAATAACCGCAACCTTCTGAGGCTCTCCCGGTGACAGCATCACGTGTGATGGCTGGTATATAGGGAAAGCGTCTCGCCCTCCGTGTCTGTTGAGCATATTAAACGCCCATGTAGCGGCGCTACATCCTGCGCCTAAAGCGAGAGTGCTATAGATGACTATTTTCCGTGTGCTGATGTTCATGATAGTTAGCGTATCAACTATGGGGTGTGTGAATTTGAGCGAACCCGCAGTAATTGCGGTAAATTTATACCGTGATTGATATTAACCTTCTTCGTGAAAACCCAGACCTATTCCGTGAATCGCAGCGTAAACGTGGCGCTGATGAGTCTTTGGTAGACCAGATTCTTGAAGCTGATGCAACCCGCCGTTCTAGCATCACTGAATTTGAGAATCTGCGCGCTGAACAGAAAACATTCGGCAAGAAGGTCGCTCAGGCTCAAGGGGAGCAAAAACAGGCATTGCTTGCTGAGGTCAAAGAACTATCTGAACGTGTAGCCCAAGCAAAAACAGCTTCCGAAAAGGCACAAGCTCAGCAAGAAGAACTCCTCACTCGCATGGAAAACCTCGTTATTGACGGTGTTCCTGTTGGTGGAGAAGATGACTACGTTGTTCTCAAGACCGTTGGTGAACCTCGAAACTTTGAAGCAGAAGGTTTCTCTCCTCGTGACCATCTCGAGATTGGTGAACTAGTAGACGGTATTGACATGGTGCGTGGGGCTAAAGTCTCTGGCTCTCGTTTCTACTTCCTCAAAGGTCATGTTGCCCGTCTAGAGCAAGCCCTCTTGTTCATGGCTCTGGATCAAGCTGTTTCTGATGGGTTCACCATGATGACAACACCTACCCTCGTGCGTCCAGAAACAATGAATGGTACAGGTTTTAATGTCAAGCACGATGACGAAATTTACCGTTTAGAACGCGACGATTTATACCTCGTTGGCACTTCGGAAGTTGCCCTAGCAGGTTACCATGCTGACGAGATTATTGACTTCTCCCAGGGTGCAAAGAAATACCTCGGTTGGTCTTCTTGCTATCGCCGTGAAGCTGGTTCTGCCGGAAAAGACACTCGTGGAATTATTCGTGTGCACCAGTTCAATAAAGCTGAAATGTTTGTGTACTGCCCCGTAGAAGAGGCTGAAGATATGCACGCTCAGCTTCTGAAATGGGAAGAGCAGATGCTTCAAAAGTGCGAGCTGTCTTACCGTGTTATTGATACCGCCGCTGGAGACCTCGGATCTTCTGCTGCTCGTAAATTTGACTGCGAAGCATGGGTTCCTACCCAAGGTACCTACCGTGAGCTAACCTCAACATCAAACTGCACAACCTTCCAGGCTCGTCGCTTGAACATTCGTGAACGTCTTGCTGACACTGTTGATTCTTCTGGTAAAACGAAGAAGGGTGGCACTCGTGCGGTAGCTACGCTCAACGGAACGCTAGCAACAACTCGTTGGCTTGTCGCCATTCTAGAAACACATCAGCAGCAGGACGGTTCTGTCCGTATTCCTGAGGCCTTGCGCCCATATATGGGTGGGCTAGAGGTTATTCCTGTCGTTCAGTAGTGTTTGCTATTTTTATGGCTCATTAAAGAGGTAGTTCTTGGTTTTCAAGGGCTACCTCTTTTGTTGTATATGAGGTGTTATCGGGACACCCTCGAAAAATGTTCGTCTAGACGAACATTTAAGTTATACTCGTCAATACACACAGACTTCTAACTCTCAGATAACACAAGGCGTAGCCTTATCAAACCTCATGATGTGAAAGGTATTCATCGTGAAAAAATCACCTAAATTCCTAGCTCTGTGCACTTCAGCAGTCTTGCTCCTTAGTGCCTGCGGTGGTGCAGGCTCTCCCTCTGCAAAGAGCAGCGCAGAAGCATCAGCATCCAGCGGCAAACCACAGGTTCTTACCACCTTCACCGTTCTTCAAGACATCGCCCAAAACGTTGCTGGTGACCACCTAGAGGTCAAATCCATCACCAAACCTGGCGCAGAAATCCACGGCTACGAACCAACCCCCGGTGATATCGAAAAAGCAACCCAAGCAGATCTCATCCTCGACAACGGACTAAACCTCGAGACATGGTTCGAAAAATTTGTTCAAAACACCGATGCGCCCCACGTCAAAGTTAGTGAAGGCGTCCCAGAAATCAGCATTACCGAAGACGCTTATGCTGGTAAACCAAACCCTCACGCATGGATGAGCCCGCTCGTCGCCAAGAAATATGTCGATAATATCGCTGACGCATTCGTAAAACTCGACCCAGCACACGAGTCTGACTACCGCGCCAATGCCTCCGCTTACCAAGAAAAACTACAAAAAGTACATGACGACCTCGTCGCAAGTATCTCCACTATCCCCGAAGAACAACGAGCACTCGTCACCTGTGAAGGAGCTTTCTCCTACCTCACTAAAGACGCAGGACTTCAAGAAAAATACATCTGGGCAGTAAATTCTGACGCTCAAGCAACACCTTCACAAATCGAATCAGTTGTTGAATTCGTCAAAGACAAAAAAGTCCCTGCAGTATTCTGCGAATCCACCGTTTCTGACAATCCCATGCAACAGGTTGTTACCGAAACCGGAACACCTTTTGGTGGAACACTGTACGTAGACTCCCTCTCTGAAGAGGGTGGACCTGTTCCGACCTATCTAGACCTGATCACCTACGATGCACAGACCATCTCTAAAGCTCTAACTCAGGAAAAGTAAAAAAATATTATGAGCGCCATCAAAGTTACTGGGGTTTCTGCCCATTATGGTTCCGTCCACGCCCTCGACGACGTTAACTTTAGCGTCGAACCAGGACGTATTTGCGGTTTGATTGGGATGAATGGATCAGGAAAATCAACCCTTTTCAAAACCATGATGGGAGTACATCGTGACTGTACAGGTACTGTTACCCTTGACGGTCATAGCCCACAACAGGCGCGTTCGACTGGAGTCGTCAGTTATGTTCCTCAAAGCGAAGAAATAGATTTCACCTTTCCGGTATCTGTTCGTGATGTGGTTTCAATGGGAACATACTGGCGACTCGGAACAACTCGCCGCCTCGATGCTCAAGCAAAACAGGCGGTTGCACGGGCATTAGAACGTGTAGAACTTACAGACCTCGCAGAACGCCAAATTGGTGAACTCTCGGGAGGTCAGCGGAAACGAGCTTTTGTTGCGCGTGCGATGGCGCAAGGAACAAACATTTTCTTGCTTGACGAACCCTTTGCAGGGGTCGATAAGCGTTCTGAAAAGATGATTGTTAGTCTCCTCAATGAGTTAGCACAAGATGGGGCAACTATCCTCGTTTCTACCCACGACTTAAGCTCTTTGAGCCAGTTAGCAACCGAAGCAATTCTGTTGCGACGCACAGTGCTTGCTCATGCTGATGTCGAAACAGTTCTCCGCCCCGAAAACCTCATGAAGGTTTTTGGTACGGACGTTCTATCACCCCAGTAACTTTTCTTTTCCCCCTCATAAACCAGCCCGCATTAACTAACCAACAATGCGGACAGAAAGCGAAACTGTCATGCTTGATTTTCTTCTTTCCCCGCTTAGCCTAGGGCTGATGCAGCGCGCTTTTGCTGTAACTATCGTTGCAGCACTAGTCTGCTCAGTGCTTTCTTGTTGGTTGGTTCTTGTGGGTTGGTCTTTGATGGGGGACGCTATATCTCATGCTGTGCTACCTGGTGTTGTCTTTGCCTATATTCTTCAAATTCCTTTTGCGATTGGTGCACTTGTCACAGCATTAGTGGCGGTGATGCTCATCGGGGCTGTCGGTTCTCATCGAAAGATTCGTCAAGACTCTGCCATGGGTATTGTCTTCACGACACTCTTCGCTTTAGGTATTGTGATGGTTTCTGTAACACCTTCACACATTGACCTGAACGAAATCATCTACGGTAACGTTCTTGGTGTTAGTGTCGCTGCTCTTACTCAGGTGTGTGTGCTAGCTGCTCTTGTCACAGGCGTTTTACTTTACAAACGTAAAGATCTTACTCTCTACGCTTTTGATCCTTCATACGCTGCCGCTATTGGTCTATCTACTCGCTTGTTATCGGGTATTTTGTTGTTTTCGCTGGCGTTAACATCTGTTGTTGCGTTGCAAGTTGTTGGTGTTATTTTGGTGGTTGCAATGCTGATTATTCCAGGTTCTACCGCACGTCTTTTGACAAATAAATTCACAACAATGCTGTGCTACTCAGTGACTTTTGCATTAGTCGGCTCTATTAGCGGACTATACATTAGTTACTATATTGATATTTCTCCTGGTGGGGCAGTGGTGCTTACTCAAGGAGTCATGTTTGCGGTAGTCTTCATCTCAGAGCGTATCTATACTAAGATTCGCACTCAATCACAAAAATCTTCTTCCCTTGCTCAGAGTTAAGTTCAATACTTTTTGCTGAACCTTCATGGCGAACTTGTATATCTTCTAGGTTCCTGCTGCTACGTACAAGAATAGTCTTTCCTGGAACGAGTTGGTGTTGAATAAAAAAGCTGAGAATATTGGCATCTTTATCACTAACACGTTCTATTCTGAGGCGCTGTGGATCTTGGCAGCAATGTTCTAGAAGATAGTCTGTGAGGGTGCTCTGTTCTGGGTTATCTACCGTACCGTCTTCGGCAGGGATAGGATCTCCGTGAGGGTCACGGGTGGGATGTCCTAGTAGTGCATCGATGCGTTCAATCATGATATCTGAGACAGCATGTTCTAACACCTCTGCTTCATCATGAACTTTGTCAATAGGGTAGTTGAGAACCTGCACAAGAAACGTCTCTAAAAGGCGGTGTCGACGAACCATCGACACCGCATATTTTTTCCCTAGCTCTGTTAGCTCAATTGGAGCATATGGGCGATACGAAATGAGACCAGCATTCGCCAACCTTCTGAGCGCGTCAGAAACACTCGAAGGCCGATTACCTGTTTTTTGTGCAAGTAATGTTGTCGTTGCGACGTGCTGAGACCACTCCGATATTCCCCAGATTTCTTTAAGATAGTTTTGGGTGCTTTCAGATAAATCAGAAAGAGACATAGGAATATACTAACAGGAGAGAATACTCGCTAATACTCCAGTATGATGGGTAGCCTATTGAGCGGGTAGAGTCTTTGAACGACCGCTATTTTTACCTTGAACCCACCATAAGAAAAGACACCTGAAACTATGATGGAAAAACTACGAGTCCACCCGCCTGTCTCAAGTAGCTGGGTTCTTGAACCGAATACCCGCTACTTGATTGCCATAGACATTGACGGGACTCTGGTGCATCACGACGGGACCTTAAGCGATGCCGTTAAAAAAGCTGTTCAAGATGTTATCTCAGCTGGTCATGCCGTAATTATCGCGACGGGGCGTTCTCGTCAAGCAGCACTTCCCGTTGCACAACAGCTTGGTATCGCCGAAGGATATATGGTGACCTCTAACGGTGCGGTTACGCTCGAGCTCTCTGACAAAAATGGCGGCTACCACGTCATTGATAGTGTGGCATTTAACCCACAGCGCGCATTGAGCTTATTACAGGAGAAACTTCCTTATGCTCAGATGGCGTTGGAGACCATCTCTGGCGATATTTATGCAACAGACGATTTTGAAGACGGATCTTTTGGCGCATCATCGATTCCTGTAACAAAAACAGATCTTCTCGAACATCGTGAAGCCACCCGTGTTGTTGTCTTCGCCGAAGACGTCGACCCTCAAGACTTTAAAAAGGCCATCTATGCCGCAGGACTTCACGGAGTGAACTATGCAGTGGGATGGACCGCATGGTTAGATATCGCTGCACACGGTGTGTCAAAAGCATCATCTTTAGAACAACTACGACGTACCCTCGGCATTGATCCCGCCTATACGGTTGCTATTGGCGATGGGCATAACGATAAAGAGATGTTACGTTGGGCAGCTCGTGGAGTTGCCATGGGACAAGCCCCTGAGGAAGTGATTGCTGTTGCGGATGAGGTCACTACTAGTGTCTATGATGATGGCGTAGCACGTACTTTAGCGACGCTTCTTTCTTAGGCGATACTGTATGAGACTTTATTATGACCCCGATTGCGGTATTTGCACTCAAGCAGGCCATTGGCTTGCTCAGCAAGAGGTAGGTGCTGACATTCTTCCGGCCTGGAGCGATGAGGAGTTTTCTTCGAAGGTTGACCCTCAACGTTTTTCTCGAGCTATTCCCCTTGTGACAGATGACGGACATACCGTTTATGGTGTGGTTGCGGTAGGTCTTGTTCTGAAGACGAGTCAGCACCGTTCTTTGCGAGTTTTAGGGCGTTGCTTGTTGTCTTCTATGGGGCGTTTGCCTGCTGAAAAAGTGTACGCTCTCATCGCAGAGAATCGCTGGCGTCTTCCCGGATCTACCTGTTCTTTGCCACGACGTTCGTAAGAGTTCTAATGCTTTGGCGTCAGCCGATGGATAGAGCTGAGGAGCTCTTGAAGTACTGGTAACGCTGCTTCCTGCTCATGCCATTGTGCTCTAACTAGTGTTTTACTGACTGCTTGTGAACTGATACCGAGGGCTTGTGCTACTGCCTTTTGCTGCCCTCGCACACCTGGGATGAGTAAGGATATGACGCGGTTTTCGGCTTCTGAGCGTTCTGAGCAGACTCGATAAAGCAATCGTGCAATACCTGTGGCATGTTGTGAAAGTTTTTGGTCGTTACCAAGTACCACAACGTATTTTGAGGGTGCTCCGGTGGGTGCTTGTTCTACGGCAAGACGTGAGTAGCTGATAGCGTCTCCGGAACATTCTGGTGTGCCGATAGCGCCGAGAGCCATCGCAAATCGTGGGACGCGTAGCCCTCCCACCCCAATACCAATCCAGTACCCGTTGTAGAGGGACCCGAGTAGGAACGCTCGTGTTGCATGTTCTGGGTGATCGAACGCGCCTTGTACTTCGTCGGGGTAGGTTTTGGTGAATGGGACGAACGGTTCTAGAGCGTTGAGTTTTTCGCAGAGCTCTTCGAGGGGAAGAGCTTTTGCGCCTTTGCGGCGAATAAAGGTCAAAACATACACGAGTTAAGTATGCCAGTCTTTGCGCTTAAAAGAGGCGTAGCTTACTCCCAGAAAAAGGAGTCGTAGTGTTTTCCTTGGAGGGTGAGTTCGTCTTCGAGGATATTTCTACAGGTAATGGGTAGTGCTATGCACTGGTATTGTGCGTCATCGCCGAGATAGCCTGTGGCGTATTCGAAATGTTCTCTTATGGGTGCGATGTCTTTGCATAGTTGCAGTATGTGTTGGAGCGTTTTTGCTGAACTGAAAATCCAGAATGAGTTTTCGTCTGTGAGTTGGAAGAGGGCGAGTTGGTGGTTTGGCAGTGTGGGTCCTTTCAGATGTATCCAGCCTCCGAGGGCCCCCGGCCCGTCAGGTGGACAGATGGGGTCATATTCCCATGATGGTGCGTTGTTGAGCCATGGGGGCGTGGTGGGGTAGTAGAGGGTTCTCTCTGGATGTGTGGGCCAATGGGTTTGCAGAAGGAGCCCTTCTGTGATTGTCTCCCAGAAATTTTGGCTGGTCAGGGGTGTGGCGAGTGAGCTGATGAGTTCTTCTGATGCGTGTTGCCCCCAGTATGTTGTTGTGGTGGGTGTTTGGGTGGAGTGTATGAGTTCTTTAATGGTTGCTAGCTGTGCTGATTTTCCAAGGATTATGGTGAGGTTTTCTTGGTGAAATAGGTATGGGGTGTGTTCTTGGAACTCTTCTGAACTCATGGTGTCTTTCGTGCTATGAGGGTGCCTGTTCGTGGACGAGCTTGTGGTCTTGTTGTACTGATTTTAGCGGTCGTGGTTTGTGCTGTGGGGGTAGTGCCAAAACCTGTGTATTCGTCAGTGGGTGCAGGGAATTGTGTCGTTGCGTGGCAAAAATATTGTTGTTTTAAAGGTCGGTAAATAGGCGGTAAATGCTTAGGTAACAACGTCTTGTGGGAATGAGCTTGTCATGTCAAAGTCAAATTTTTAGGTGAGATATTAATAAAATACATATTTTTCATTTAATTGCTTTTATGTCGATTAAGAATGCAATGGTACGGATGAATATATCTAATGTTCGAATAAATAATCGAATATATCTCATATTCTGAATTGATTTTCGAAAAGCTGTGAATAGTGGTGAACGAAACGCCAAGAAAGCGCATCTAATTATCGAACAAAA
This sequence comes from Rothia sp. P13129, assembly GCF_048512865.1. Lineage (NCBI taxonomy): Bacteria > Bacillati > Actinomycetota > Actinomycetes > Micrococcales > Micrococcaceae > Rothia > Rothia sp. P13129. The sequence continues at coordinate 225,760 of NZ_JBLXYA010000001.1, read as the reverse complement.
CCTGTGAATTTCTCTCAAATGTGCCCCTCGTTAGCCATAATGGCAAACTAAGCCATCTGTGTATTTGTGCAAGAAAACGCATATATAGCACAGATTTTTAATTGAAATATAGAGACGCTAAGCAGTGTTCGAATCCTGTGAATTATCGAAAATATGGACACAAAAATCACAAAAAACCATAAAATATCCATAGAATTTGATAACGATTCTATAAAGTTGTGTACGCACATTGTCCGTTATTACAGCATTCCAAAAGATCGCCATCGGAGAAAGACATGTCAAATACAGAACTCAGTTCTCTCAAGAGTCTTCTTCCTAACCGACGCCAGGTAGGAAAAATTGCTCTTGCGGGACTCGGCGCAACAGCGCTAGGTAGCACCGCTGCCCAAGCCGCTTATAGCGATATTCGACGAGTAAGTACCGCATACCGAAATGCAGATGCGCAGCGCTTACTCAACCTCATCAACCAATATCGCGCACAATACGGGCTCCAACCCCTGCAACATTCAGCAACCGTTGCATCCGTGATGGACATAGAAGCTCGGCGCCAATTTATTCAGGGCTACTTCTCGCATGGCACCCAATTCATGTACAACCCCAAAGTGCGCGGATACAGCTTTGTGCGCGAAGTCATCGCACTATCCTACAACGGGGATATCAGCCAACTTCTAGCATTCTGGAAGAGCTCACCGCCGCACCGCGCCGCAATTCTTGCTCCACAAGCAAACACCTGCGGAATCGGACTATGCTACGGTAACGGACGCGGACTCCCTTGGCGAGTCCTCGGAAACGTCGGAATCTACCGCTACGAACGTGGACGTGGACCATCAGACATTCAACCCACTATCGCTGGCGGAAGCCGTATCGCAACACAATCCACACAGCCAACCTACGCCATCAAAGGCGGAATCGGTGCAAGCTACCATAACGGCGGCGGCGAAGCTCGATTCGGCGTCCCCATCATGAACGAAAAAGGTGGACTCGTCGAAGGGGGCATTTACCAGAACTACAGTAAAAACGGCAACATCTCCCAATTCCTTTGGACCGCAGACACCGGCGCGTACCCAGTGCACTTTGAAGGTGATATTGGTCGGTACTGGGCACGACACGGTGAAGAAAATGTCCTAGGATACCCCCTCATGTACGAAACAGGCGGGCTCATCGGTGGTGGCGCATACCAGCGATTCAAACGAGGAAATCGCGTCACCAAAATTATGTGGCACCCACGCTACGGCGCGCACCCCATCCTCGAATACGGTGCAATCTCCGCAGAATGGAGCCGCAATGACTACGAACGCGGATACGGATACCCCATCACCGGAGAATATCGCCACGGTATTGAAGTGCACCAGCGTTTCAGCAAAGGCTACACCATCGCCTGGCATTCACGCACAGGACGTGTGCGCTCCTTCAAAAGCTAAGACACGGTACAAAACTTCATCCATATAAAGCTTTGGGTGTGAACCAATATTGGTTCACACCCAAAGCTTGATGTGTTTAATGCACCTAACGCTGGACTAAAACAGCTACCGCACGATCCAATGTTTCTTTAGCCCCACCAATATCGTTGATGTCATTAGTGATAAACGAATACACCAAAGTTTTATCGGAAGCAGAACGTGCATAACCCGATAAAGAAATCACAGAATACAAAGTTCCAGTCTTCGCACGCGCATATCCCTGTGCCTGCCTTGTATCAGCAGCACCAAAACGTGAAGCTAACGTACCCGAACCACCAGCAACCGGAAAACCGTCTAACGCCAATGTTGTGTGAGAAGACGAGTCAGCAATAGCTTCAAGTACCTGAACAATCATCTTATTGGTGACTTTGTTATCACCCGAAAGACCACAAATATCTACCGGATGAAACCCCGTCGTATCAATACCATTTTGTTCTAACGTCTCTTGAATTGAGGTACGTGCTTGCTCAAAGGAGCCTTCACGGCCTAAAGAAACCGCAAGATTACGTCCTAAAGTCTCTGCCAACATGTTATCTGAATGTTGCATCATATACGCTGCCTGCTCAGCAACCGTTGCCGAACTCACCTGAGCAAGAACCTCTGAATGTTCTGGTGCGTTTGTTTCCTCCCCCATAGAGAAACTTAGATTTTTCTGCGCACCTAACTCGTTGAGTAAAGACACAAAATAACGGTGTACTTCCTGTCCTGCTTGTGCCGGTCGGGAGCGAGAAGCCTTCCCCTGAGCATCAGGAGAATAATGAGAGTAGAACGCAATAGGGCTGACTGCAGAGACCTCCCCAGCATCAATATCTCCTTGCGCCCACGCCGGATTAACCGAAGGCCCCTGATAGATAGACGTATCAAGATTGACACGATAATGAGAAGACCCCTGTGATAGCCCCTGAATTACTTTCTGAGCAAGCGTCCTTAAACCTGCATGACCTACAACATCGTCAGGGCGCGATAAACCAGTTCCTAAAAGAGTGTCTCCGCCCGCTACAAGAGTCAATACATGGTCTTGACGACGGACACTTGTTTCATAACGTGCGGTCGGATCAACCCGCTGAAGAAGAGCATAATCGACAAGAATTTTCAGGTTAGATGCTGGAACCCTCTGCTGTTCAGCACCACGCTGATAGAGCACTTCACCCGAATCTTTATCAATCACTAATCCCGTCACGTTCCCGTCAGGTAAAGAGTCTAAAATCTGGTCAAGAGTTTGCGTAAGAGTCGCTGTTTGAGAGCTTACTGAAGAATGAACAGCAGAAGGAATCTGAACAGGCTGAGGGCTAACATACGAAGACGTTGCACCATCAGCTAAAGTATGGGCTGACTGTACGTGAGGAATTGCCCACGCCCCAACACTTAGCGTTGCAACACCTAAAACGCTAGGTAATATCCATTGACGTTTCTTTGATGTCTCTGACGAAGACATAGATTCCTCACCATTCATATATTCTCCCAACACTATTCACCAGCAAAAGTCACGAACGTTAGACTATAAGAGAATAGCCGTAAAAACTCAGGTATATCTCATGTCTAGGTTAGACTGTACACCGATATGCTAAACGTATCTGCAACAGGTACGCCCCAACTCACAACATATAAGGAGACCTCATGGAACTTGACGTCACCCTCGAAATCAATCGCGGTTCACGCGTAAAGTACGAAATCGATCACGAAACCGGACGTCTACGCCTTGACCGTGTTCTATTCACCTCAATGCAGTACCCCACCGCATACGGATACTTTGATAACACCCTTGGTGAAGACGGCGACCCACTGGACGCAATGGTCATCCTCGACGTTGACGTTATCCCCGGAGTTGTTGTTGAAGCTCGCCCCATCGCAGTCTTCAATATGACTGACGAAGCTGGCGGAGATGCAAAAGTTCTCTGCGTTCCTGCCGATAAACGCTATGACCACATCCAAGAACTTGAAGACGTTTCTGAACAGCTCAAAGCAGAAATTCAGCACTTCTTCGAACGCTACAAAGACCTCGAATCCGGTAAATGGGTTAAAGGTGAAGGCTGGGAAGGCCGCGAAGCTGCAGAAAAAATGGTTCAGGAAGCTATCGACCGCCACAACGCATAAATTCATGCGTTAGAGGTTAAGCACTTCTAACCAAAACCTATAAGGTGTCATGGGCAAGAACATGTATCTTGTCCATGACACCTCTTTATTTATAGACGATATAAAACGAGTAAAACTTTTCTAAGGTTCGCCTCTATTGCCAGAGATAAGCCGCCTTATGGAAAGAACTACAGCAAGCAGATACCTTGAACAATCAACATCTTTCTGAAACGTGCAACGTGTGTTGAGTGAAGAACTAAAGGATAAGAAAGATGAGAAAACTGTGGTATAGAGTAAAGAACAATGACTCAAAAAAATACTCTTTCTCACCTTGTAGCTTGGGATACAGCAGCCCAAGTTGCTGCTCAGCTTGTACCTGCTGGACCTCAAAAAACAGTTCAAGAGATGACTCGTGCTGTAGAAAGTATCCGTTATGCGGCTTTAATGTCAGTGGAGCACGTACACCGTATCACTCAACTTGAGGTAGCTCACCAGCTCACAGATTCACAAGTTCTCGTTGTAGACCGCCCCACATGGTCTAAAGCAAACACACAAGCATTCTCAACCATGCTTAACACCGAACCGTCTTCACGTCTAGCACAGAAGATGAAGAAACTAACAAAAACCCAAAAAACATTAGTCAGCTATGCAACAGCAACTGAAGTTGGTGCCGTGCTCGCTTATCTTTCCACACGAGTACTAGGACAATACGAACCATACGCTGCCCGCGCCGGGTACGGGGCATCGGGTGGACGGCTCATGCTCGTAGCCCCCAATATCCTTGCACTAGAGGAAGAACTTCACCTCGATCCCGAAGATTTTAGACTATGGGTCTGTTTGCACGAACAAACACACCGTGTGCAGTTTGCCGCTGCGCCGTGGCTTGATGAGTATATCCTTCAACTCGTGCACCGCCTATCTTCAGATTTAGGGTCGAACACTGAAGAGCTCTTTGGTCGTGTTATCCATACAGCGAAAACTTCCTTGGGTCACTCTACTTCTTCTCAATCAGAGGCAAATTCTTTGGCTCTTAACGATTCTGCCCATAAGACGCTTTCTGAGGTGACTGCTGTGATGAGTCTTCTTGAAGGTCACGCTAACGTTGTCATGGACTCTATTGACGCATCAGTAGTTCCTAGTATCAAAACTATTCGCCAACGGTTTAACCGTCGCAGCCAAACACACACCTTCTTCCACAAAATAGTGCAAAAACTCTTTGGCATGGAACGAAAACTTCAACAATATAAAGACGGACAAAAATTCGTTCAATACATTGTGGACGCTCAGGGCATGGACCGTTTCAACATGATGTGGGAACGCCCTGAGAATCTTCCTACTGAACAAGAAATACATCACCCCCAGCAGTGGATTGATAGGATGTTAGCGTCAACGGAACGCGTCATCCCTTGGGCAGGAGAATAACTCATGCAAAACGGACGACGAGGACGTTTACATCCGGCAGTAGGACGCGCACGCACCCTTCTTGAACAAAACATCAATCATTTTTTGGGACAAACACTTATTCACGCTTCAGGTAAAGCGCGTCCACAAGAGAATCCTCCACTTTTTTTGGTGGGTTGTTCTGGTGGCCCTGATTCTTTGGCGTTAGCGTCATTGGCAGCCCACTTTGTACGTCGTGGTGAGATACGTATCGGTGCAATAATTGTTGATCATCAGCTTCAAACAGGCTCTGACGAAGTCGCTGCACAGGCTGCACAAACATGCCGTGATATGGGATTGTCTCCGGTGCTTGTACGTTCTGTTACTGTTGACGCTGACCATGAGGGACCTGAAATGGCGGCACGTATTGCGCGATATGCGGCGTTTGAAGATGCCGTTAAAGAAACTGGTGCACAAGGAATTATGCTTGCACATACGTTAGACGATCAGGCAGAGACAGTGCTTCTTGGTTTAGCGCGAGGGTCGGGTACAAAATCTTTAGGCGGGATGAGTCCGGTGCGTGTTCACCATGGTGTGAATTATCTCCGTCCTCTGCTGAATTTACGTCGGTATGAAGTCGAACAAATTTGTGTTGCTGAGGGTTTAGACCCGTGGTATGACCCTACGAACCTCGACCAGAGCCTTATGAGAGCGAAGGTCCGTCATAGTATTCTTCCTTTTTTGGAAGAGCATTTAGGTGGTTCTGTTGCTCTCTCATTGGCCCGTACTGCTGCTATTAGTGGCCCTGACGCACAGTATCTTGAAGAAGAAGCTGAGAGAGTTTTTGCTCGGGTACAGCTTGAACTCTCGGCGGTAGGTGGAGTTGAATCTTTGAATCTTCCTGCCGGCACTCCCTCGCAGAATGTCATGGTGATTAACCGTTATGCGTTGAGTCAAGAACATCCAGCGTTACAGCATCGAGTATTATCTTTGGCTGTTCGTTCTTTGGGCGGAGAAAATCCAAGTTTTGAACGTTTACAAGCATTAGGAGAACTCTTGTGCGGTCACACTATTGCTGGCCCTATACAGCTGGCAGGTAAGGTGAGTGCTTACCGTCGCCGTCCACCTGCGAAAGTTACAGTGGAACTTCGTTCATCTGCAGAGAAAAAAGAGATTCTTTTGAAAGAAACTGGGGTTATTGTTTTACTCACCACCGTGTAAGCTCCATACTTAAAGAACGAATACCGAGAAAAACATGTTTAGGTGCCGGTTTGCTTTAGCGCAGCTATCTGCTAGACGGTACACTAATTTTCTACAGCCCCCATATCAATCACAAAGGATTAGAGGAATCGTGAAGGCAGAAGACGTACAGGACGATATCAAACACGTTCTTTTCACCAAAGAAGATATTGACGCAAAGATTAAAGAACTCGCTGCACAGATTGATAAAGATTACGCAGGTAAAGAAGTTCTTCTGGTAGGTGTTCTCAAAGGTGCAATTATGGTGGTTGCAGACCTCTCACGAGCATTGAGCACCCATTACACCATGGACTGGATGGCTGTTTCTTCTTATGGTTCTGGAACAAAGTCTTCTGGTGTTGTTCGTATTCTCAAAGACCTTGACACCGACTTGACTGGACGTGATGTTCTGATTGTCGAAGACATTATTGATTCTGGGCTTACTCTTGCGTGGCTTCAACAGAATCTCATTTCTCGTGGTGCAAACTCCGTTGAAATCTGTGCTCTTCTGCGTAAACCAACATGCGTTAAAACTGATGTTCAGTGCAAATATGTTGGTTGGGATATCGACCCTGAATTTGTGATTGGTTACGGTTTAGACTTTGCAGAACGCTACCGTAACTTGGACTGTATTGCGACTTTAGCTCCGCACGTCTATTCCTAAATACACCTAAGAATCTCCTCTTGTACGGTGCGAACGAGATAAAAATAGTACGCTCGCTCGCACCGTAAAATTTTAGCCTTGAGGGGAACGCACCTGACTGAACGGGAACTTAACAGGTTTCACCTGTACATTAATGTGCAGAATAACCTCTGCCCCTATAGTGGTTGCCTCGTGCTTCTACTAGACGGGTAGTCACCCATATTTGGAGGATTACCGCATTGGCGCAAAAAACCAATAAGAACCCAGAAGAAGATAAAGGGTTCTTCAGCAAGTTCATCTCAGGACCATGGTTCTGGGTGGTGCTCGCTTTAGCCATCTTCGCGACTTTTTCGATTACCTCGATGTTTAACGGTTCAAACCGTGTCGATACGAATGTCGGCTTAGAGTTATTGAAGAACGATAAAGCTGTGAGCGCGAAAATCTATGATGGCGATCAGCGCGTAGATTTAGAGCTTAAAGACGACTATTCCACTCCTAAGGGGCAGAATCTCGGAAAGAATGTCACATTCTATTTCGTAAATGCTCGCGCTGGTGATGTGGTTCAGGCTGTGGATAATGGAAAACTGAAGAGTTACACCGATCAGCCTGTACAGAATAACTGGTTTACTTCGTTACTGACATTCTTTGCACCTTTTGTTCTGATTGCTTTATTGTTCTGGTTCTTGATGTCTCGAGTCAGTTCTGGCGGCTCTCAGATTATGAATTTCTCGAAGTCTCGTGCAAAGAAATTCAATAAAGACAACCCGACCGTACGGTTCTCTGATGTTGCCGGTGTTGATGAAGCTCTCGCGGAGCTTGAAGAAGTGCGTGAGTTCCTTGCTGAACCAGAGAAATTTACTCGTCTTGGCGCAAAAATTCCTAAGGGCGTTCTCTTGTATGGCCCTCCCGGTACCGGTAAGACTCTTCTTGCGAAAGCTGTTGCTGGGGAAGCTGGAGTTCCGTTCTACTCTATTTCTGGTTCTGACTTTGTGGAGATGTTCGTGGGCGTGGGTGCTTCTCGTGTGCGAGACCTCTTCAAAGAGGCTAAGAACCATAAATCTGCCATCATTTTCGTTGACGAAATTGACGCTGTAGGTCGCCAACGCGGTGTCGGTATGGGTGGCGGTAACGATGAGCGTGAGCAGACTCTAAACCAGCTTCTTGTTGAGATGGATGGTTTTGACGGAACCTCAAATATCATTGTGATTGCTGCAACGAACCGACCTGATGTGTTAGACCCTGCTTTGTTGCGTCCGGGCCGTTTTGACCGTCAAGTTGGAGTGGATGCTCCTGACTTGAAGGGTCGTCAGCGTATTCTCGAGGTGCACGCGGCGGGTAAGCCTATTGACCGCCGTGTAGAGCTGTCTTCTGTGGCGAAACGAACCCCTGGGTTTACCGGCGCCGACCTCGCAAATGTCATGAATGAGGCTGCCTTGTTGACAGCTCGTGATGGTGGAAACGTGATTGATGAGCGTGCCATTGATGAGGCTATTGATCGTGTGATGGCTGGGCCTCAGCGATCTTCTCGCATTATGAAAGAACATGAACGAAAAGTTACCGCTTATCATGAAGGCGGACACGCCTTGGTTGCGGCTGCTTTGCGTAATTCTTCTCCAGTAACAAAGATTACGATTCTTCCTCGTGGGCGTGCGTTGGGCTACACCATGGTGATGCCTGAGGACGACAAATATTCGACAACTCGCCATGAGCTACTTGATCAGATGGCTTACGCCATGGGCGGACGTGCAGCAGAAGAAGTTGTCTTCCACGATCCTTCGACCGGTGCTTCGAATGATATTCAAAAAGCTACTGAAACAGCTCGTAAGATGGTTACCGAGTACGGCATGAGCTCACGTATCGGTTCTGTTCGTCTTGCTGCTCGTGAGTCTGATCCGTTCCTTGGCGGTGGTGCTGGTGGAGGCAATAACTTCTCGGATGAACTTGCTTATGTGGTAGACCAAGAAGTTGCTGCTTTGCTTGAGAACGCTCATGATGAGGCCTTTGAGATTCTGACCGAGAACCGAGATGTTTTGGATCGTCTTGCCTATGCTCTTCTTGAGAAAGAAACTCTTCTTGAGAAAGAGATTGCAGAGATTTTCAAGGATGTTCGTAAACGTCCTGAGCGTTCACATTGGTACTCTAAAACAACTCGTGAACCTTCTTCTTTGCCCCCAGTAAAGGCTCCTAGCGAGGTGGACGGTTCTTCAGAAGATTCGCAAGAGAATGAGCCTATTGTTCAACAGCCTGTGATTGATACGGATTCTTCTCCGGTTCAGAAGCCTGTGACAGATGTAGACCCCGCTCCTGGTATGGGCAATGATAACGGTGCTCAAGGCCCAGATGAAAGTCCTTGGGGTGGTGCACGCTAATGGCAGTGGATCAGCCTCGTATTGAAGCAGCTGTTCGCGAGATCCTATTAGCGATTGGGGAAGACCCCGATCGTGAGGGTCTTGTCGACACCCCTGCTCGAGTGGGGCGTGCCTATGCAGAGATGTTCTCTGGTTTGCACGATGAACCCGGCCATATTCTGGGGACGACTTTTGATATTGACCATAAAGAACTAGTGCTTGTGAAGGATATTCCGTTTTATTCTACGTGTGAGCATCATCTTGTACCGTTTTTCGGTCAGGCACATGTGGGCTATATTCCGGGGGATTCTGGGCAAGTGACGGGTCTTTCAAAGTTGGCTCGTACCGTGGACTTATTCGCTAAACGTCCGCAGGTACAAGAGCGTATGACAACGGAAATTGTAGATGCTATTGAAAAGTATCTACGTCCTGCTGGTGCGATTGTTGTTGTGGAAGCTGAACATATGTGTATGGCAATGCGCGGGGTTCGTAAACCGGGTGCTAAGACGGTGACGAGTGCTGTGCGCGGTCAATTACGTGCTGAGGCAACTCGTGCTGAGGCAATGAGCTTGATTAATAGTTCTCGCTCGTAGTTCCGGAAGTTTGTGAAGAATCTTCTGCCGATGCAAGGGTGAGGGCACCTACGAAAATATCGTAGGTGCCCTCACCCTTATGCGGTGTGTACTTGTGCGTATTCTTGTGGTGTCTGTATGTTTTAGTTGCTATCGATAAATTTTTAGAAAGTGGGCGTTGTGGTGTCTTCTGTGTTTTCTTCTTCTGGTACTCATGTGATGGGTATTCTGAATGTCACTCCTGATTCTTTTTCGGATGGTGGTGAACACTATACGTTGCAAGAAGCAGTAGACCATGCATACCGTATGGTTGAAGATGGCGCCACGATTATTGATATTGGTGGTGAATCAACTCGACCTGGTTCTACTCGTATTTCAAGTGTTGAGGAACAGGGTCGTATTTTGCCTGTTCTTGAGAAATTACGTGATATTCCTGCTTTTTTGAGTATCGATACGCTTAATCCCGATACGGCTCGTGTTGCGGTTGAAGCTGGTGCAGACATTATTAATGATGTTTCGGGAATGAATCTTTCGGAGCAGATGATTGATACGGTTGCGTCACTGGATGTTCCTTATATTTTGACTCATGCTCGTGGTACTTCTGCGACGATGAATGATTGTGCCAGCTATGAGGATGTTGTTGATGAAGTGTTTTTTGAGCTTCGTTCTTTGCGTGATCGTCTTCTTTCTGGGGGAGTGGCGTCGAAGAATATCATTCTTGATCCTGGTTTAGGTTTCGCAAAAGTTGGTATGCAAGATTGGCAGTTGTGTGCGTCGATGACACGTTTTCGAGAGCTGGGGCATCCGCTATTGATTGCTGGATCTCGTAAGCGCTTTCTAGGGCGTTTATTGGAGGTTGAAGATTGTCAGCGTGCTGAACGCCTGGGTGTTGAGCCTCGGGGTCGTGCTGTTGATGAGCGTGATGCGGCGACGGCAGCGCTGAGTGTTATTGCTGCGTTAAATGGTGCGTGGGGTGTGCGGGTTCATGATGTTCGCTCTAGCGCTGATGCTCTTGCTGTTGTTCAACAAGTGAGAGCGTATTCTTCGGAAATGTGATGTTTTTGTATGGATGAAGCGACATGAGGTGTTTTTGACCTAAAAACATGTGTGAGCTTAACCTCTATTCCAAGCGCATTTAGTTCGTTTTTTAACTTTAAAACCTTGCAATGGTGCGGAAGAGGGGGTTCGTTGACATGTTGACGGGGTTCAATGTGGCGACAAACAACACTAAGTATGCTCAGGAACAGTGGATAATAGGAGACGGTAATACCCCATACTGCCGAACAAAGGAACATTGTGACGGAGTACCGCACTATTACAGAACAAGCTGTGCCCTCTGCGTATCGTACCGCAGACCGTATCACCCTCAATGGTGTTGGGTGCGTTGGGTATCACGGCGTTCTCGATAGTGAGAGGCAAACTGGTCAGCCGTTCTTTGTGGATATTACGATGTTCACCGATTTCTCACGAGCTGTTGCTGACGATGACGTTACGCAGACAGCAAATTATGCTGAAGTCGCTGAAACTATTCGTGATGTGGTGATGGGAGAGCCTGTCGATTTGATTGAGACATTGGCGGAAAAAATTGCGCAAGAAGTGTTAGAACATTTCCCTCTTCTTGCCGTTGAGATAACCGTGCATAAACCGAAAGCTCCTATTGAAGTGACTTTTTCGGATGTATCGGTGACGATTTTCAGGGAGAAAAAATGAGTGTAACTGCCATCCTCGCTCTTGGTTCAAATATGGGAGATAGAGAAGAAACCCTCATTAGGGGGATTGCAGACTTGTGTAGTCATCCGCAGATTTCTGTACAGAACATTTCTCCGGTTGCTGTGACTGCTGCAGTGGGCGGGCCTGACGGACAGCCTGATTTTTTGAATCTAGTGATTCAGATTGAGACGGATTTACGTCCTTTTGAATTGTTGGAGTATACGCAGAGCGTAGAAACGAAACATCATCGTACACGCGAGGTTCATTGGGGTCCTCGTACTCTAGATATCGACATTATCGAATACGGCAATATTCAGATGACTCAGACCGATTTGACGATTCCTCACCCTCGAGCTGCTGAGCGTGCATTTGTTCTAGAACCGTGGCTTCGTATGGACCCTTCTGCCGAGCTACAAGGTGTGCCGGTTGCTGAGTTGGCGCAAAAAGCTGAAGATCGTGATGGTATCCGCGAAATTCGTGAAGCACCGGTGGTTTGTGCATGACGTCTTTACGTCTGAGAGTATTACTCAGTGTTTTTCTTGGTGCTTTTATGGTTGGCGCCTTAGCTAATACGCTGAGCGTGCGTTGGGGTGGCGCAGAGCTGATGCTTTCACCTTCGAGTCTTCTCGTTTCAGTGATAATTTGTGCCCCCTTGATGTGGTTGGGTGTTCAGGTATCACGTTTTCGTCAGCGAGACCGGCGGGTTGATGCTGGGCGAATGAACCCTCTTTTGGCAGCTCGTACTGTTGTGCTGGCTCAATCTAGCGCCTATACGGGTGTGATGATTGCTGGCTGGCATAGCGCATTGCTTTCGTACCAGTTGTATATGTTCACTCTTCGTGCCGCATGGCCTCCGCTGGTAACGTCGATTGTTGATGTTCTTGCCGGTGCGCTTTTATGTGGTGTCGGTGTTTGGGTGGAGCATCTGTGTAAAATACCACCTTCTGATTCTGACGATCATGCCCCTAAAGACGAGCACATTCTTGAGCGTGATAGCCGTGGATATGCACGTCAGGATGATATTTAATAACTATTTTGAAGGTTGAGATGCAGGTTACTTTTCGATAGTGTGTAGTTAAAATTATGGGCACTAGAAAATGAGGTACCATCTCATGACTCAACAGAACTCAACAATAGGAGATATTGAGCAGCGGCCGTGGATACGAGTATCACCCTCCTATGTGAAGATTGTCCTTATCAATAGGGCCATCTTCCTGCTGGTCATCATGAGTGTCGCAGGTCTTGTCTGGATGTTTCGTGAAGACGAGTTCTTCTCCTCGGGCCTCAAACTTCCTATTATTCTGGGAGTCCTAGGCGTTCTCTTCCTCGGACAACTGACATACCTTCTGCTGGCGCCTCGCTACGTCAAATCTATTGGGTATCACCTTGATGAACGCCATCTCGTTATCACCCGAGGAATCTTGATGCGAAAAGTCATCTCTGTTCCTTATGGGCGTTTGCAATACGTAGACGTTACCTCTGGTCTCGTGTCAGGAATCTTTAAACTCGCTTCTCTAGAGCTTCATACAGCTTCTGTTGGAACAGAGGCAAAAATCCCGGGGCTTCCTCAACCTGAAGCTGAAAAAATACGAGAGATTCTGACTCAAGACGGCGTAGAACAGATGGTGAAGTAACGATGAGCGAAACACCACAAGAACATAATTTTTCTCTTGGGCATGAGGATGCCAAGAACAACACACATGATGAACCTCAAAATAGCGAACAAGTACCAGATGAAGAACTTCATTGGAAACGTGCCCACCCGCTGAGCCCTCTTGCCTCAAGCTGGTTTATTCTTGCGTGGATCGTATGGATTACCGGTAAAGAACTCTTCGAATCGGGGTTTTTAGAGTCAGATACTTCTTTGCTTGAGTCTCTACGAGACTTTTTAACGTTCATTACTTCAACCCCTAAAATTTTTGTTCCGGCACTGTTATCTGTGGTTATTTATTATGGGGTAACGTATCTTGGCTGGTTCTTTACATGCTTTGCTGTTGGAGAAAAATTCTTTCACCTTAAAACGGGGGTTCTCGTTAAAAAGAACCGTAAAGCAAATATCAACAAAATTCAGTCCATCGATATTACGTCCCCATTCCTCGCTCGTCTTTTTGGTCTATCAGAAATGACAGTTGACGTAGCGGACGGAGACGGTAGTGCTCTTTCGATTAAATTCCTCAAACACCAACATGCTCAACAATTACGTTCGACTTTGCTCCAAAGAATAACGGACGTTAAGCAGTCTCAGCATGCTGCGCCCACACGAGAAGAATCAGAAGACGTACCTACCGTAATGCTCTCGGAAGAAGAGAAACTGCAACAATTTTTACAGCAGGAGAATCTCCCAACGCCTACGGCAGTTGAGGATTCTTCAGAACAAGAGCTTCTAAGAGTTCCGCCCAAGCGTCTTGTCGCGTCATTATTGTTGGACGTGAAAGTGCTATTCCAGCTTTTGCTTTTTCTCATTTTCATAGTGGTTACTTTGCGAGAAGTGGGTGTAGGCTTCTTCTCAAGTATTACGTCCATCATCATTTTGTTTGGTTTTGCGAGCTCTCTATTTAACACTTTTGCCCGCCGCTATAATTTCCGTATTGCAGATACTCCTGAAGGTCTTAAAATTCGTTATGGACTATTCGATACCGTGACCCAGAGCGTACCCGTATCAAGAATCCAAGGGCTACAGATTAATCAGAGCGTTCTCTGGCGATCTTTGAACTGGTACAAAGTCGTAATCAACGTCGCCGGCTACGGCATCAAAGACATGATGAACGATAAAAAAATTACGGAAGAATTAGTTGTTCTTGCAACAGGTGAAGAACTCGAAAAAATCTTAGACATGGTTCTCCCCGTCCATGAGGAACGGGTAACAGGCCGATGGCTTCTCTACGCTCATGGAACTCGAGGTACTGAGGCTGGTTTTCGTCCTCGTGTAGCAAAACTCCGGTGGCTACGTCCACTATCGTACCGCCGTGCAGGGTTTACCCTCACCGATAAATATTTCATCCTTCGTGACGGTGTCTTGTACTACAAGCTTTCCATCATCCCCTACCAGTTTATCCAATCTGTTGATGTGCGCTCTTCACCTTTAGAACGACATTACGGGGCACGCACAGTTAACATTTGGACTATTGTGGGCCCTATTTCCGCCACAAATAAGAACATTCATGCCGAAGATGCCCAAAGAATTGTGCAAACTCATCGTGACGTCTACCGATAAGTGTGCATAAGGGCAGAATCTAAGGAAACAACTAGGGTAAGCTGTTACCCGTGAGTTTTACACAACCAGCCCGCATGAAAATTGGTGTGATATCTGCCGGTAAGGTAGGTGCCGTCCTCGGTGCCGCCCTACGGGCCGCTCAACATACCATCGTCGGGGTACACGCCATCTCAGAGGCTTCTCGCGAACGTGCTGAGATGCTACTACCTGGCGTTCCTCTTCGCAGCATCCCCGATATTGTGCAAGAAGCTGAAGTCGTATTACTTGCTGTACCTGATGATACTATTACTTCCGTTGTTGAAGGAATAGCGCATACTGTCGGTTGGAAAAACGGACAAATCGTTTTTCATACCTCCGGTATGCACGGCATTTCGGTTCTTGAACCAGCTGCCGCACAAGGTGCAATTTGTTTAGCAATTCACCCGGCCATGACCTTCACTGGGTTATCTCTGGACCTAGCGCGTTTACAAGATACTTGTTGCGCCGTAACTGGGCCGGCACCATTTCTACCTATTGCTCAGGCACTAAGCGTTGAGATGGGTGCTGAACCGGTAACTATTGCAGAAACAGACCGTGGACTGTACCACGCGGCATTGGCACATGTGGCAAACCACCTTGTGACCATTACTGGACAATCACTACAAATTCTCGAATCTATTGGGGTTCCCCAACCTGCACACTATTTACGTCCGCTCCTTCAAGCAGCGTTAGATAACGTGTTATCTTCTGGCGAAAATACGCTCACAGGACCAGTAGCTCGAGCCGATATCCAGACGGTACACACACACGCACAAGAACTTAGCCAGTATGCACAAGAAGAGAACTCTGAAGATATCTCAATAGCGTACATAGCGTTAGCTCAAGCCACCGCGCAGAGAGCTCACGCGCGAGGCGCATTGAGTGATGAACAGCTTGAACGCGTCCTAGACGCCTTACAACGCTAACGTTTTAGTGCACATGATGAAAGGATCTTTCACCCCGTGACGAGTAGTCCAATAATTATTCGTTCTGTTGATGAACTTCGCCAAAGCGTCAGTTCAGCACTTGAACGAGCCCAAGAACAAGCTCACCAGCAGGCAACAGAAGAACAACCCGCAACACCCGTAACATTGGGTTATGTGGCAACCATGGGCGCATTACATGAAGGACACGCCACGCTCATCCGTCGCGCTCGCGAACAAAATGATGTTGTTGTGGTCTCAGTCTTTGTCAATCCTTTACAGTTTGGCCCTGGTGAAGACTACGAGAAATATCCACGCACCCTTGAATCAGATGTTCAAGTTGCTCAAGAAGCTGGTGCCGATATTGTTTTTGCCCCAGATAACGACCAAATGTATCCTTCTGGCACCCCTTTGATTACGGTGTCTTCAGGGAAGCTCGGAAATCTTTTTGAAGGTAAGACACGTCCTGGGCATTTTGATGGTGCTTTGACGGTTGTCAATAAGTTCTTTAACATTCTTAAATCTGGTGCTCGTCATCATGTTGTCAACGCATATTTTGGTCGTAAAGACGCACAACAGGTGTCGTTGATTCAGCGTATGGTTCAGGATTTTAACCACGATATTGTGATTAAGCCGGTGCCTATTGTGCGTGCTGATGACGGTTTAGCTCTTTCTTCTCGCAATCAATATTTGAGTGCTGAAGATCGTGAGCGTGCGCTGGTGTTATCGCGTACATTAGCGATGCTTCGAGAACAGCAGATTACTCGTGGGCTCACTGAAGATGATATTAGCGCTGCTCGCGAACGCATTGACGCTGTTGAAGGTGTGCGCTTAGATTATCTTGAAGTAATTGATTCAGAAACCTTTGAGCCTCCGGCAGCTGATTCATCAAAGGTCTTGGCTCTCGTGGCAGCCTATGTGGGGCAGACTCGTCTCATTGACAACATGGAATTAAACTAATTTTTCCGCTATATATTCAAAGACGTTAGGTTTTTTACGTGACTAATCATCAGAAGGGCGTTTCTTCAGAAATGCCAGTTATTGCAGATATGTCTGAACAGATGCAGATTCGTTTGGGCAAACGTGCAGATATCCTTGCTTCAGGACGTGAAGCATACCCCGTGGGTGTGCCTGTAACGACCACTATTGAGGCTATCCGCGAAAAATACGACGGTGTGCTTAACGCTGAGGATACTACCGGCGATATTGTGGGTATTGCTGGGCGTGTCGTGTTTGTGCGTAATACCGGTAAGCTGTGCTTTGCAAGTTTACAGCAGGGTAACGGTACTCGTATTCAAGCGATGATTTCTCTTGCCGGTGTAGGCGAAGAAGCCCTTGCTGATTGGAAGGCTTTAGTTGATCTTGGCGATCATGTTTTTGTTCATGGTGAAGTGATTTCTTCTCGTCGCGGTGAACTTTCTGTGATGGCTGATTCTTGGCAGATGGCTTCTAAGGCGTTACGCCCTATGCCCACGTTGCATAAGGAACTGAATGATGAGACTCGTGTCCGTCAGCGTTACCTCGATTTGATGGTTCGTGATGAGGCTCGTGAGCTTGTGATTAAGCGTGCAAAAATTACTCAAACTATTCGTGATGTTCTAAACGGGCACGGCTATATTGAGGTTGAGACTCCTATCTTGCAGCTGATTCATGGTGGTGCTGCGGCGCGTCCGTTTGGTACACACCTGAACGCGTTTGACCAAGATATGACGTTGCGTATCGCTACCGAGCTTTTCTTAAAACGTGCGCAGGTTGGCGGTATTGAGCGCGTATATGAGATCGGGCGCGTTTTCCGTAATGAGGGTGTCGATTCTACTCACAGCCCAGAGTTCACAACGTTAGAATGCTACGAAGCGTATGCTGATCAGTTTGTGATGGCTGAGCGTATGCGTGAGATTATTTTGGCTTGTGCTGAGGCTGTAGGCATTTACCAGATTGAAACTGATAAAGGCACTATTGACTTAAGCGGTGAATGGAAGTGGGTTGCAGTCTATCCTGGTCTGTCTGAGGCTGTTGGGGTAGAGGTTACTCCGGAGACTCCCGCTCAGGTACTTCGCGATATTGCTCAGAAGCACGATATCTCCGTAGACCCTCAGTGGGATGCTGAAAAACTTGTGGTGGAGCTCTTTGGTGAAATTGTTGAACCGACGTTGCTCAATCCTACTTTTGTGTATGATTATCCGCCGTCGGCTCAGCCCTTGGCTCGTCCTCACCGTGATAAGCCGGGTCTGATTGAGGCTTGGGACTTGATTATTGGTGGCATGGAACGTGGCACTGCTTTCTCGGAGCTTATTGATCCGGTGATTCAGCGTGAGCGTTTGACGGAGCAATCTCTTCTTGCTGCTGGTGGAGATGATGAAGCGATGCAGTTAGATGAAGATTTCTTGCGTGCTCTTGAGTATGGTGCTCCTCCAATGGGCGGTATTGGTCTTGGTGTGGATCGTCTGATCATGCTCTTTACGAATGTTGGTATTCGAGACACTATTTTGTTCCCGTTGATGAAGCCAGAAGCTGATTAAATTTGTGTGAAAGCGTTGCCTGCAGGAGTTCCTGTGGGCAACGTTTTTGTATAAGCACGTTATTCTAGAGAAAAGTTTTCATGAGGAAATGAGTTCGGTGATGGATTATCTTATTGCGATTATGCCTTCTTTAGGGGCGGGTATTGTTCTCTTTTTTATTTTGCGTTGGATTACTCGTGCTGATAGGACGGAGCGAGCTACTGCACGTGGGATTGAAGAAGACGCAAAGCAGTGGTATGAGAATGTGAAGAGTTCAAAGGGTACTCGTGATCCTTTTGGTTCAGAGCAGTCAAAAGATACTGAGGTTAAATAAAAATAGTGTTTTTTCACTATTTATTTTTACCTTATTCGTATTTATTGCTATTCTTCTAAGGGATATATAGTATATAAATATATATGGATTCTGTTTCTTAGAATGAGAAGAATAATTCTTTCTTTGTTCTAAGTGGTGTCCTTTGCTACGGTTTAGATAACTCAGGAGAAACGTAATGGCTCAAAAGGTAAAGATTATTCTTGAAGATGACCTCGACGGCGGTCCCGCAGAAGAGACTGTGCGTTTTGGTCTTGATGGTGGCCAGTACGAAATTGACTTGTCTAGCGCAAATGCTGCTCGTTTGCGTGATGCTGTGCGTCCTTTTGCTGCAAAGGCGCGTCGTGTGCAAGGTTCGCGCACTCCTGGTCGTCCTGCGGGTTCACGTTCTGTTTCTGCGCCCAAGCGTAATCCTGAAACTGCTGCTATCCGTCAATGGGCTAAAGATAACGGTTATGAGGTTTCTGACCGTGGTCGTATCCATCAGGATATTCAGGATAAATATTATGCCCAGCAGAAGACTAAGGGTGATTTCTAAGAACCTGCTATCTTTTATCTGATTTTAAAGAGTTTGGGGCTTTCCGTGTGGAAAGCCCCAAACTCTTTAAGGCGTTTATATATTTCTTGAGAAATGTATAAAGTTCTTCTTTACTATATTCTTAGTCCACACTTTAGGGGATATGTATCTATTGATATATCAGCATATTTCCCAGTGCTGTATTTTATAAGCTTTCTTATCTTAATAGTTTTTAAAGAAACTAAATTCTTCTGAATGTTGTCAACGCCATTCATTTTCTTTTTTAACAAAAATAGTAAGTCTGCCCATAAATAACTTACCAACACCGAACGTGGTAAGTGAACACCTCAAACAGGGTCTAAAGACTCCTAAGAGGGGGCGTTTAACTACTTATCTTTTCACCGCATGCGAACAGCCCCCAGAAAGAACAAAAATACGCGTAATGTTTTGCATAACGTAAGATTTTGTGAGGAGTGTTCAATGTTTGAACGATTTACCGACCGTGCTCGGCGCGTAGTGGTTCTAGCGCAAGAAGAAGCGCGCATGCTAAACCACAACTATATCGGCACCGAACACATCCTATTGGGTCTCATCCACGAGGGTGAAGGTATCGCCGCTCGTGCACTAGAATCCTTAGGAGTAAACCTCTCGAGTGTTCGAGAGCAAGTTCAAGACATCATCGGCCCCGGTGCTCAAGCACCATCAGGCCATATTCCTTTTACCCCGCGGGCAAAGAAAGTTCTAGAACTTTCGATGCGTGAAGCTATCCAACTCAACCACGGCTATATCGGCACCGAACATATTCTCTTAGGGCTCGTACGCGCCGATGAGGGTGTTGCAAATCAGGTTCTCACCAAGCTCGGTGTAGACGGTGCTAAAGTTCGTCAAACCGTCACCGACTTGATCGCAGGATACTCCGGAAACAACGAAGGCAAAGAAACTGCCGGTGTTGGTGCTGGAAACTCCAAAGAAGGCGCGCCTGCTGGTTCTGCCATCCTCGACCAATTCGGACGCAATCTCACTGCCGCAGCCCGCGAAGGCAAAATGGATCCGGTCATCGGCAGACACCGCGAGATGGAACGCGTCATGCAGATTCTCTCGCGCCGCACCAAGAACAACCCCGTGCTCATCGGTGAACCAGGCGTTGGTAAAACTGCCGTCGTCGAAGGGCTCGCTCAAGCAATTGTGCACGGAGACGTTCCCGAAACACTCAAAGATAAGCACCTCTACTCACTCGACCTCGGCTCACTCGTCGCTGGCTCACGCTATCGCGGAGACTTCGAAGAACGGCTTAAAAAAGTTCTCAAAGAAATTCGCACCCGTGGCGACATCATCCTCTTCATCGACGAAATCCACACCCTCGTTGGTGCTGGTGCAGCAGAAGGCGCCATCGACGCAGCCTCAATCCTTAAGCCCATGCTTGCTCGCGGCGAACTGCAAACTATCGGCGCAACCACCTTGGATGAGTACCGTAAACACATCGAAAAAGATGCGGCCTTAGAACGTCGCTTCCAACCTATTCAGGTCGATGAACCTTCACAAGCTCTGGCTATTGAAATTCTCAAAGGTGTGCGCGACAAGTATGAAGCGTACCACCGCGTGACCATCTCAGATGAAGCCATCGAATCAGCGGTAAATCTGTCTGCACGGTACATCTCTGACCGTTTCCTCCCCGATAAGGCAGTAGACCTCATCGACGAAGCGGGCGCACGTCTACGTATCAAACGCATGACAGCACCACCTGAAATCAAAGATCTCGAAGAACGTATCGCCCAGCTTAAAACAGAAAAAGAAGCTGCTATTGCTGCTTCTGAATTTGAAGAGGCAGCAGAAATTCGCGACCGCGAACAACAACTCATCGAGAAAAAAGATGAGGCAGAGAAGAAGTGGCGCGAAGGCGGAGACGAATTCGGTGAAGTCACTCCTGACGTGATTTCTGAAGTTCTTGCCTACGCAACGGGTGTTCCGGTCTACAAAATCACCGAAGAAGAGACCAGCCGTCTACTCACCATGGAAGATGAACTCCACAAACGAGTTGTCGGACAAAAGAACGCTATTAAAGCTCTTTCTCGTTCTATTCGTCGAACTCGTGCTGGACTCAAAGACCCCAACCGTCCTGGTGGCTCTTTCATTTTTGCTGGACCTACCGGCGTTGGTAAAACCGAGCTTGCTAAAGCGCTTGCTGAGTTCCTCTTTGGTGATGAATCTGCCCTCATTACCTTGGACATGTCAGAGTACCAAGAGAAGCACACCGTTTCTCGTCTCTTCGGCGCACCTCCCGGATATGTGGGCTTTGAAGAAGGCGGACAGCTCACCGAGAAAGTACGACGCAAACCCTTCTCCGTCGTACTCTTTGACGAGGTAGAAAAAGCTCACGCCGACCTCTTCAACTCACTTCTACAAATCCTTGAAGATGGACGTCTCACCGACTCTCAAGGACGTGTCGTCGACTTCAAAAACACCGTCATCATCATGACCACTAACCTTGGTTCTCGTGATATGGCACGTAAAGTACCTGTCGGTTTCCAAAGCGTTGGAGACGTTGAAGGTGACTACGAGCGGATGCAAGCACGCGTGATGGAAAGCCTCAAAGAGCATTTCCGTCCAGAATTCTTGAACCGTGTTGATGATATCGTCGTCTTCCCGCAGCTTTCTGAGACTGAAATCTTGCAGATTGTGGACCTGTTCACTGGTCGTTTAGCTCAGCGTCTTGCGGAGCAGGATATGAGCATTGAACTCACAAACTCTGCCAAGATTCTGATGGCAACAAAGGGATATGATCCTGCGATGGGTGCACGCCCACTCCGCCGTGAAATGCAACGAAACATTGAAGATGTTCTATCCGAAAAGATTCTTTTTGGAGAGATCAAACCGGGAGAAAAAATCACGGTCGATACGGTGGGCGAAGGAGACCTCGCAAAATTTGTGTTCTCTTCCGTCACGATGAGCGAATTATCTGAGGACTCAGTAGACTTCTCCGCCCACGAGGCAGAAGAAGAAGCTGAAGAAATCGTTGAGCACGCTCAAAGCTCCGAAACAGAAGAGTAAAGGCATTCTTGGGAGCACCTCAACTCTCAAGAAACTTATAGAGGTCGTCAATGACTAGTAAACCTCCCTCCCCCCCCCCGTGTGGGGGAGGGAGGTTTTTAGTTCCCGCCCTTGCATCTATTTTCGGCTATGCGCTCACGCAACGACTCGCATCGGTTTAGTTCCCGTCCCCTGAACATTCCAGTAGAGAAAACACCTCACTCTTTAAAGGCTCAAACCCGATGAAGTTCTTTGAGCTAACCCGTCATGAACTAGCGTAGATAAACACCGCTCTTTCTGCTCAAAAGGACTATTGAGCTGATGTAAATGCGTTAGCTCCTCAGAAATATCTGGGCGATGATTTACCGTATGAGCGTCGAAAAACATTTCTGGTGGCACAGGTGTGAGAGCCTGACGCAAAACCGCCATAATAGCACCTCGAAGCTGACGGTCTGTGCCGTGCCAAGACTGCCCTTTAGGGGTGTAATCTGCTGGAGGTTTTCCTTCACGAACCCACGCACAATGCTCCTGTACCGGACATGCCTGACATTGTGGGGTACGTGCAGTGCAGATAAGAGCACCAAGCTCCATTGTTGCCGCATTCCATTGGACAGAATCTTCTAAAGACTCTGGCATGAGTGACTGCGCTAATCGAGTTTGTGCTGCTGTAAGAGATTTACCCGGTAAGGCTTTCGCCAAAATAAGTCTGCTATGAACTCGTCGAATATTAGTGTCGATAACTGTTGCTCTGCCACCAAAGGCAAAAACACTAATAGCAGCAGCTGTATATGAGCCAACACCGGGTAGCGCCACTAACTCCTCATAACTTTGAGGGACGATACCAGAATGTTTTTCAACAATCGTCTTTGCTGCCTCATGAAGACGAAGAGCACGCCGAGGATACCCAAGTCGTCCCCATGCCCTAAGAATAGTTGCAGAATCTTCTGCTGCAAGAGAAGCCGGCGTACTCCACCGTTCAAGCCAATATTCCCAGACCGGTAACACACGTTTGACGGGGGTTTGTTGGAGCATGAACTCACTGACCATCACCTCCCACCCCGTGCGTGTAGGGGCACGCCACGGAAGGTCTCTTTGGTTCTTCTCAAACCACGAAATAACGTTTTGGTGGATGACGGCGAGTTCTTGTGCCGATGGTGATGAATGAAAATGCTCAGAAGCCACAAGAACACCATAAAGGATTTAACATATCCATAGCCAATAGGGGCAGAAAACTAGCACAATACACGCTATTCTAGATATATGTCTCAAAATGGTTTCGAAGATCCACACGGCGACGAGCCTACACAGCAGGTGTACATCCGACGTCGTATTTTTGCACTCTTAGCACTTCTTCTCGTGCTGATCCTTCTTATCTGGGGTTTTGTGTCTATTGTGAGAGCGCTCAGCGGCTCATCTAAGAACACAGACGCTTCTGCTTCACAAGCAACAGCGTCCAGCTCTTCAGCTGCTCCTTTTAGCGATTTTACAGACCGAGCTTCAGCGTCTGCCCACGCCGACAATAAAGACGGCGACAAAGATAATAAAGATAAAGACGAAGCAGATAATTCTGCTTCTGCGCAGGCTTCAGATAATGCTCAAGAGCAGAAAAAAGAAGACGATGCACAAGCTAGCGTATCTGCAGAAGCCGCAGAGACTGCTGCAGCTGAACCAACTCAGGAACAGCGCACTGAAGATGCAACTGCATCCGAGACTGCTAATGCTGAACCTACCGAAGAGCAAAGCCCTGCCGTAGTATCAGCTTGCTCCGCAGCAGACATGGCTGTTTCCTTAACCGTTGATAAGAATTCTTACGGTGCCGGTCAGTTCCCTGCTATGGCAGTTACTTACACCAACACAGCCGGAACTCCTTGTGCTGTTGGAGGTAATGCCGGAACCGTCGATGTCAACATCATCTCTGGTCCAGCTCAGGTATACAACTACGCACAGTGCAACGCTGCTGCAGCTGACCCAGCAGAAATCGCTGCTGGTGCAACCGATACTAAGGTGATTACTTGGGACCGTTCCCTAAACGTCCTCGGTTGTGGCACTAAACGCACCATTCAGCCTGGACACTACTGGGCTACTGCAAGCGTAAACGGCGTACATTCCAAGCCTGTTCGTATCATCGTCACCGGCTAGTACCATAAACTTAACGTTGAGCGCCGACAGTGTTTTCTACACTGTCGGCGCTCAACCTTTAACGCTGAAAAATAATACGCCGTATTTTTATCTGAACTGTTCAAGCAAAGATGCCTCTGCCATCCGTGAAAGAGACTCACGAATCACACGAGCACGCTGCTCACCGATACCATCAACAGCACGCAAATCATCGAGACTAGCAGACATCAACCCCTGCAAACCATCAAATTGTTCAACAATACGAGACGCAACTGCCCCTGGCATAGACTTAATACCCGATAACAGACGATACCCACGCGGATACAACGGCACATCTAAATTCTGTCCATCTAAACCGATAGCGTCTGCAATCATCGAAAAATCAACAAGTTCTCTATCATCAAGAGAATATAAACCGCTAAGAGCCACATCGACCTGTTCACTATGAGGGGTGCCTTCTGCCGGCAAATAATCACGAAGAATCACTCGAGCATCGGGAGTATCTGGACGGGTCAACTCCTCTAATTGCAACGCAATGAGACGACCACTAACCCCAAGCTCCAACACATAAAACCCTACTTCAGTGCAAATACGACGAACCATCTCCATCCGTTGCAAAGTAGCCGCAACATCACGAACCGTAACACTCGACTCAATCTCAAAAGAAGACAACGACTGAAGAACTTGCTCTAAACGCTTCGTATAAGACTCCAACGTCTGAATCGCTTGATTAGCTCGGCTCATTAACACCTGAGAATCTTCCACCGTATAACGGATACCATCCACATATACCGAAATAAGAGACATGGACGCGCTCACCGAAATCACTGGAAAACCCGTCTGCACCGCAACACGCTCAGCAGTACGATGACGCGTACCAGACTCCTGCGTCGGAATACTAGGGTCAGGTAAAAGTTGAACACCAGCATGAATGAGCTGCGTCGCCTCACGGTCACAAATAATGGCGCCGTCCATCTTTGCAAGCTCTCGAATCCGAGTTGCAGAGAACTCTGTATGAATCGCAAAACCACCAGAAGATATTTGAGATACCGTCTTATCATTGCCGAGCACAATGAGAGCGCCGGTTCGACCACGAAGGATTCTCTCTAACCCTTCACGCAACTCGGTGCCAGGAGCAATACGAGCAATAGTTTTAAGAAGACGTTCACTGTAGACAGACTGCACAAAACCATCTTATGCCAGTAACAACATAAACCTTAAATTAGGAGGTTTTAGAGGACTTCTCAGCAGGGAACAACAACGTTAAAGCCTCATTCAAAGAAATAACCTCACGAACGCTCACACCAGCAGGAACCTCACCCACACCCGCAGGAGAAGCCGGCACAATAACATGAGTAAAACCTAGGCGCGCAACTTCAGCAATACGCTGACGAATACCAGGAACAGGGCGAACCTCACCAGCAAGCCCGACCTCCCCAAAAACAGCAAGCTTACGCGGCAGAGGCTGATCTTGCGCAGCCGATGCTAACGCCATCACCGCCGCTAAATCAGATGCTGGCTCAGCAATTTTTGCGCCACCAACGGTCGAAATATAACAATCTAAAGAACCCACATGAAACCCTGCACGCTTCTGAAGCACAGCCAAAAGCATGGCAATACGAGAATGATCAAGACCAGAAGTTGTCCGTCTTGGCTGGGCAGTAGAAGACTGATCTAATAGCGCCTGAATTTCCGCTAACAAGGGGCGACGCCCCTCCATCGTTACCGTAACGCACGTACCAGATACAGGGTGCGCTGTCCTCGACACAAAAAGCCCCGACGGATCAGTTACAGGCGCAATCCCGTCCTCATGCATATCAAAACAACCCACCTCATCGGTTGGGCCAAAACGATTTTTAACAGCACGCAAAAGACGAATCTGCGAATGTTTATCACCTTCACACTGGCACACGACATCAACTAAATGCTCTAAAAGACGTGGGCCAGCTATCGTGCCCTCTTTCGTCACATGACCCACAAGAAGAGTGCACATATTTCGAGACTTTGCTGCAGCAATCAACGAAGCAGCAACCTCACGCACCTGAGTCACACCACCGGCACTTCCCTCTACTTGAGTAGAAGCAAGAGTCTGCACCGAATCAACAATCAAGAGCGCCGGATTCACCTGCTCAACATGAGCCAAAGCTACACTCAAATCCGTCTCAGCGGTCAAAAACAGCGTATCTGCCACCGCACCAATACGATCAGCACGCAATTTCACCTGAGCCGCTGACTCCTCACCGGTAATATACAACACCCGATGCGACGCATCAGCACCTGTACCACGAGCAAAACGAGCCGCAATATCAAGTAACAACGTGGACTTACCGACACCTGGCTCACCAGCCATCAAAATGACCGCGCCCGGGACAAGACCACCACCAAGCACCCGATCAAACTCAGGATTACTCGTCGGCATATACTGAGCAACCGTAGAATCAACCGACCCAATAGGACGAGCCGGCTGAGCTACCGCAGAAGCAGGAGCAGTCTTAGCAACAGCAGCACCATGAATTTCTTCTACCGTTCCCCATAGCTGACACTGACCACAACGCCCCACCCACTTAGCGGTCGTCCAACCACACTCAGCACAACGATACGTATTCGCAGAACGAGAAGACTTACGAGCACTCATTAACGACCCTCCACACTAAAACTCAAGATACAGCCTACCAACATGGCACTACTGATCCCCTCTGAGCTGAGAACGCAACACAATATTCAACGTACGAGTATCATCAGGGCACAAACCACGACCACCAGTAGAAGAATCCTCAGACTGCTCAAGAGCCTGATCTAAAAGTTCACGCTGCTTTTGCGGATCTTGAGGAATTGCCGGAATCTGCTGAGTACGTGGCGCATGCTCCGTCATCGAAACTGTCAACGGCACCAAACACTGAACCGCCTCATCATGAGACTTCCCCGTAGCCTCCAACAAATCAACCACAAGAGGGCGAACCATCAACACCAAAGACTCCGCCTCCAACGTACGAACACCCATCAGCACAGGGTCAAGCTGCTGAGCAATACGCACTAAATGACGTTCCGTCTGAGCTTTAAGATCCGAACGAATATGGTCCTCACGATGAGAAACCGCCTCACCTAACAAGGTCACCGCAACACTCAACTTAGAAAGCACCGTCGTCAAAGAAATAATGGCACTTTCAGAGAGCTGCACATGAGCCAACGTAGAAGCCATACGCCGGTTCAACACACGAGTATTACGAATCGCCAAATCAACAGCATTCAACGTAGAAGCTAACTCCAACAACTCACTTCGATGGCTACGGCCCAACCACGATAACTGAGCCATACCCTTAGCCGTTACCACCTCGCCATCTGCTGTCGCATACAGCGGCTGTAAATTACGGGCACTGGCCAACGCCATCCACGCAGCCTTAGAATCATAGGCCTCCATCGCAGCAGCAGATTCCTTGAGCACATCACTATAAGCTGCCAATAACTTCTGAGAATTCCAACGAGGAGACACCCGAGGATCCTTCGGGAAAAGGAACATCATCAAAAACGCAAAAGCACCACCCACGATAGCGTCAAGACTCCTCAAAAAAGGACCCTCAACCGTGGGCGTCATCAAAACTACCAGACAGGACTGCAAACCCATCTGAATCGTAAAAATAATGCCATCGTCAAGAAAACGTGCCACCAAAATAGAAATCAGAAGAATTACTGCAGCCTGCCAAATGCCACGACCCAGAAGCAACATCAACGCATCACCAATAATGACACCCAACGTCACACCAATAGTTACTTCTAACATCCTCCGCGCATGAGTAGCACCACGCACATACCCCAACGAAACAATAGCCGCCGTAGCAGCAAAAATTGGTTCACTATGCCCAAGAACATGCTGAGCAAAAATATATGCACCGATACCAGAAGCAACAATCTGAAGAGACTGAAAAAAGCCCTCACGAACCCTTCTCATGCCAGTCATAAACCAGTCACAAAAACTCTGTACAAGACGCGACCACGCGTGTGAAACTTCCATGCTCTCTAGTGTAGGCGCTCAACACAAAGAACAAGAAAATAGCACAGAGTTAAGGAACCGTTCACGTAAGCGTTTATTATGAGCAACTTTCCACTCCTAGAGTTGCACCTGTATGGGACAACTACCGACACCCCATTCAACGGTCTACCCATACACCTGAGATAGAGAATATCTCAGATTTTCTTCACATACGGAAAAGGACAATTCGTGAAAGCAAAAGCTCTTGCAAGCGCAGGCTCCCTAGCCCTTATCGGACTATTCGCTCTTTCTGCTTGCGGATCTGATAATGCAGTCAAAACAACCACCAACGACTCATCCTCCGATACCCAAAGCAACATCAGTGGAACCCTCACCGGTATCGGCGCATCCTCACAGCAGGCAGCAATTACCGCATGGGAAAGTGGCTTCGCAACAGAACACAGCGGCGCAAACGTACAATACTCTCCTGACGGCTCCGGTGCAGGACGCAAAGCATTCCTTGCAGGAGCAGCAAACTTCGCCGGCTCTGACGCCCATCTGTCCAAAGAAGAATACGAAGCATCCAAAGCTGTCTGCGGTGCAGACGGCGGCATCGACATCCCCGTATACATCTCACCTATCGCTATCGCCTTCAACGTACCCGGCGTCAAAGAACTCAAACTCGACGGCGAAACCATCGCAAAAATCTTCAAAGGCGACATCACCAAATGGAACGATACTGCCATCGCTTCCCAAAATAACGGTGTCGAACTTCCTGACACCACCATCACCGTCGTCCACCGCTCTGACGACTCAGGCACCACCAAAAACTTCACCGAATACCTCGAAGCTGCCTCAAACGGTGCATGGGGCAAAGAAGCTGACGGTAACTGGCCTTCCGAATATGCCGGTGAAGCAAATAAAGGCACCTCCGGTGTCGTCTCCACCACCGTAGCAACAGAAGGCGCCATCACCTACGCCGACGCATCAGCCATCGGAAGCCTCGGAACAGTATCCGTCAAAACCGGTGAAGATTACGTCAAACTCTCCCCAGAATCTGCCGCTAAAACGGTAGAAATCTCTGAACGAGTTGGCTCCATGAACGAACACGACATGTCCATCGACATCAACCGTACACCCAACGAAAGCGGCGCATACCCCATCGTGCTCGTCTCATACCACATTGTCTGCTCCACCTATAAAGACCAGAACACCGTAGACCTCGTCAAAGCATACGAAAGCTACGTCGTATCTGAAAAAGGACAGCAAGACGCTGCTAACGCCGCATCTTCAGCGCCGCTCACACCAGTACTACGCGAAGAAGCACAAAAAGCAGTCGATTCCATCACCGTCGCGAAATAAATATCAGCAACGAACGCAGAACCGAGATAGAGCGCATTCATGACTACCCAAATACGGTCCACACTTCCAGGGCCAACAGAATCACACTATTCTGAAAAGCCAGACAACGAGACAAACCGTCCTCAAGGTTCACGCCCCACCAACGGCGCAACACTCAACCCGTTCTCACAGGCAACACATGCAGGTAGCCCAGCCACCGACAAGATTTTCTCCGGAATTTCACTCGGTGCAGGAATCCTCATTCTCGCTGTTCTTGCGTCCGTTGCTATATTCCTCATCATCCAAGCAGCCCCAGTTTTCTCTGCCCCAGCAGCAGAACTCACCGAAGGCAGCTTCTGGTCTTATATCTACCCGCTAGCAGTTGGAACGCTTATTGCCTCCGCCATAGCGCTACTTCTGGCAACACCCATGGGAATCGGTATCGCCCTCTACATCTCCCACTACGCACCAAAGAAAATTGCGAAACCGGTCAGCTACCTTATCGACCTGCTCACCGCAATCCCCTCCGTCATCTTTGGTGCATGGGGAGCTATGGTGCTCGCACCACAAGTCGTACCCATCTACGACTGGCTCGGAACACACATGGGATGGTTACCCATCTTCGCAGGGAACACCTCACAAACAGGTAAAACCATCCTCACCGCAGGAGTCGTCCTCGGTATCATGATTCTGCCCATCATCACCTCCATGTGCCGTGAACTTTTCATCCAAACCCCCAAACTGCAACAAGAAGCAGCGCTAGGGTTAGGCGCAACACGCTGGGAAATGATTCGTATGACGGTCCTTCCCTTTGCACGAACCGGAATTATCTCCTCCGTCATGCTGGCACTAGGACGCGCACTCGGCGAAACCATGGCCGTCACCCTCGTACTCTCTGGAGGGCCACTCACCGCCTCCATTATCTCCTCCGGAAACCAAACCTTCGCCTCAGAAATTGCGTTGAACTTCCCTGAAGCTTATGGCTTACGCATGTCAGAACTCATTGCTGCCGGTTTGGTGCTCTTCGTCATCACCCTCATCGTCAATATCGCAGCACGACTTATCGTCAGCCGCTACCGCAAGAAGGCATAACTCATGAGTATCGCATTATCATCATCTGACTATTTTGGAGTTCGACGAGCACCACGTTGGATGCCTCTCGCAGTAGCTGCCCTAGCGGTAACCTTCGGAGCGGCGCTCGCTTCGGTTGTTGGGTTTTCGTGGGTTAGCTGGGGTCTCTTTTCCGCAGTAACTTTCATCATTGCTGCTCCGATAGTGACGGGAATGGTTGAAGGGCGACGCCGTGGAGTGGATTCTTTAGCACGGTTCCTAGTTCTTGGAGCTTTTATCGGTGCTCTTATCCCACTGACCTCGGTGATTTGGGTTGTTCTTTCTAAAGGTCTGCCTCACTTATCGGTTGATTTGTTGAGCACCTCGATGAAGGGCGTAACAGGTGTTCACGATAACGCTGCATTAAGCGGTGAAGGCGCCGTCCTCGGCGGTATCTACCATGCGGTAGTAGGAACATTAGAGATTACTCTCCTTGCAACAGTGATGTCGGTTCCTGTCGGTCTGCTCACTGCCATCTATCTTGTGGAATACGCCAAAGGTGGTGTCCTTGCGAAAGCAATTACTTTCTTCGTCGATGTGATGACTGGTATCCCATCAATTGTGGCTGGTCTTTTTGCGGCATCATTCTTCGCCTTCGCAACAGCTAACCCCTCTGAAAGAACAGGTTTTGTTGCGGCTGTAGCCTTATCAGTTCTGATGGTTCCTACCGTGGTCCGTAACGCAGAAGAGATGCTCCGTATTGTTCCTAACGAATTACGTGAAGCTGCATATGCGCTAGGCGTTCGTAAATGGCGCACCATTATGAAAGTTGTTATTCCCACTGCCATTTCTGGTATCGCCTCTGGTGTGACTCTTGCAATTGCGCGCGTCATTGGTGAGACTGCCCCGATTCTTGTAACTGCAGGGTTTGTCACCTCCATCAACTGGAATGCTTTTGGTGGGTGGATGGCAACATTGCCAACATACATCTACTACCAGTTGATGACACCAACTAGCCCAACCGCTGCTGCCGTTTCTGAAGGTCGAGCGTGGTCAGCTGCTCTTGTACTTATCGTCATTGTCATGGTGTTGAACCTAGCTGCTCGACTGGTGGCAAAGGTTTTTGCCCCGAAGACAAGCCGCTCATAATACTTTTTCTCTCCCACTCGCAATAGTTAAGGAAACTCTTTTGTCTCAGCGAATCGATGTTGAAAACCTCAACGTATACTACGGTGATTTTCTTGCTGTAGAAGATGTCAATATGACGATTGAACCGCGTTCGGTCACTGCTTTTATTGGGCCTTCTGGTTGCGGTAAGTCAACGTTCTTACGTACGTTGAACCGTATGCACGAAGTTATTGCCGGCGCTCGCGTTACCGGAAGTATTCGCCTTGATGGGCATGATCTGTATGGTAAGGGAGTTGATCCTGTAGCAGTTCGTGCGAAGATTGGTATGGTTTTCCAGCGTCCTAATCCGTTCCCGACGATGTCTATCCGCGAGAACGTTCTTGCTGGGGTGAAGCTCAATAATCGTAAGATTTCTAAGAGTGATGCGGATGAGCTAGTAGAGACTTCTTTGAAAGGTGCAAACTTGTGGAATGAAGTCAAAGATCGTCTTGATAAGCCAGGCGGTGATCTTTCTGGCGGCCAGCAGCAACGTTTATGCATTGCTCGTTCTATCGCCGTCAAACCTGAAGTTATTTTGATGGACGAACCTTGTTCTGCGTTAGACCCTATCTCTACTTTGGCGGTAGAAGATTTGATTAATGAACTGAAAGAAGACTATACCGTGGTGATTGTGACCCACAATATGCACCAAGCCTCACGTATTTCAGATAAGACCGCATTCTTCAATATTGCTGGCACTGGTAAGCCTGGAAAACTGATTGAGTACGGTGATACTCGAGAGATCTTTAGCCGACCGAAAGAGCAGGCAACGGAAGATTATATTCTTGGCCGTTTCGGATAAGACCGAAGTTCTGCGGGTAGAAGATGAGGGGTGTAACGCGTGTATGCGTTACACCCCTCATCGTATATGTGATGCAGTACGAGTGTGCATGAATAATTCATGAAAAGATTCTGAGGCTATTTGAGAGCTGGGGAGAGTAGCAGAAAGAATAATGAGGCGATACAGAACGCCGCTGGTACTGTTGCCACCCACGTCAAAATAACCTTGAGCGCGATAGGAAGACGTACAGAAGAGAACCTTTGATTGATGCCTGCGCCGAGCACGGAGGCGGAGGCAAAATGAGATGAAGATACGGGTGTGTGCAGAAAAGCTTGAGATAAGAAGAGAGCTATTGCTGTTGTTCCCTGTGCAACTGCACCACGGAATGGGTCGATTTGAACCATTTTATGTGCAAAGGTGTGCCCGATACGCCATCCGCCCACGAGGGTTCCTGCTGCGAGGGTTAGCGCGAAGAAGAGAATGGCCACGATAACCCATAACGGGGTGAGCGATATATCTGCGCATAGACACATTAATAAGAAGAACAATAATGCTCGTTGTCCTACTTGAATCCCGTGTATGAGAGAAATAGCTGAGTTTGACATGGACATTGCGTGGCGTGAGACCTTATGGACTGCGCGCGGATATGCCTTAGACGTCAGACGCGATAGAGGGAAAACTGTTGCCCACGAGAGGAAAAATACTAAGGCGGGGAGCACCAGAAACGGAACAAGAATGAAGCTTTTAAAAGACTCTGTGAGCGGGTTAACGGTCGCAATATTTGATTCATTCGCCGCCCAGACTGCGCCAATGAGTCCGCCAAAAAGAGCGTGGGTGGATGAGGAGGGCATCCTAAGCCAAAAGGTGATGAGGCCCCATACTATTTGAGCGAAGAAAGCTGTGAGGAGGATGGCTAAACCTACATTGTTAAGCGGTACCTTCACCCATTGTGAGTGATGGTTTGTGAGGATGGCTGTACCAGCGAGGACTCCTAAGAAGTTAAGGCAGGCGCCGACAAGTAACGCTATTCTTGGTGTGAGTGCGCGGGTTCGTAC
The DNA here is from genome assembly GCF_048512865.1 of Rothia sp. P13129. Classification (NCBI taxonomy): domain Bacteria; kingdom Bacillati; phylum Actinomycetota; class Actinomycetes; order Micrococcales; family Micrococcaceae; genus Rothia; species Rothia sp. P13129. The sequence goes on along the minus strand of NZ_JBLXYA010000001.1, from coordinate 192,328 downwards.
GGGGACGGCGGCGGCGTTGGGTGCATCATGGAATCCCGTGACGAAAAGATAGCCGGTGAGTCCTAAAAATGCGAGGATAAACAGGATGATGCTCACTATTTATGATTCCTGTACCACGATGCGACCAATTTGTGCGGAGACTGCTCTCATGGAATCAGATACAGCTTTGAGTTCTGTAATGAATTGGAAGTGCTTCATATAATGTTGGCTGTTATTTTGGTCGACAAGTTCGGCACTGTAGATTTCTGCTGTGCGTGTTGCTTGGCGTGAGATGCGTAGCATGTCAATCCAGTATTCGTCGAGTCCTTTGAGGTCTTCGAGTTTTGGGATAACAGCTGTTGTTAGGACGGCTTCTCGTTGGATGAGGTCGAGCATCGTGGTCAGATGTGAGGGGAATCTTTCAATACGGTGTAGTGAAAGTACATGTGCGGCACTGGTGAGGCGTTCTACCGCTGTCATCAGGTGGTTTGCTAGCGTGTAGAGGTCTTCTCGAGGTAGGGGAGCAGCGAAAGAGCTGCGTACGAGTGTCATAGTGGTAAAGAATAGGTCTTGTGCTTGTGCTTCTTGTGTGAACATCTCATCGAGGATATTAGAGGTGTCAGCTTGTTCTATAGAGCCCACGAGCTCTGAGAGCATATCTGCTGAGTTGATGACTTTTCGTGAGAGTTCTGCCAGAGATTTTAGAGAAGAGTTTTCAGAGAGGAATAAGTAGTCAAACACGGCTTTCCTTCGGGTGGTTCCCCGCAAACTTATGATGTGTGTAGTGGTGATGCAGGCAGATGAGCCGTTCTGGGGAAGTGTTTTAGGCGATGTCAGGCTGGGAGCGCCTCTCGGCGGAAGGCCGCTCGTAGCGGCTATATTTTTGGAGCCCGGGGCTACCTATTAGCAGCCTGACATCTATATCTAGTTTCTTCTCTTTTCATGAGGATGTCAAACGGTCGGTTACTCATGGTGCCGTATGTGAAGACAGCTGTTCGAAGTGTTTATTCGAGTGTTCCTGCACGCCATAAACGTGCTGCTTGTTCGAGTTCTTGGGAGATTGTGAGGAGTTGTTGAGTTTTGGCGTGTAGTTGTTCTGCTCTTCTGCGTGCTTCTGTCTGTACTTCTGCGCTGGGGCGTAGCTGATATTGCAGTGTTGTCTGATGTGGGGGAGTCGGTGAGTTCTTTCCCGAGACGATGGTGTGCGCGGTAGCTCGTTGTCCTGTTGCGATAACAGCGCAGAATGCGGCGAAACGTTCTAAGGCTATGTCGAAATCTCCGGTGTAGGCTCCTGTGAGAATGGTGTTGGTGGTTTCTGCGACTTCTTGTTCGGTGGGTGGGTCCGCTACACCTGCGATGAGGGAGGAACGCCAATTTTGTTCCATTCCGCGAGCATAGTAGTGCGCGATTTGTGTTGTATATGTGTGGACGGTGTCTCTAATGAGGTAGATTCTCCAGAGTGCGCCAGGTAAAGAGAGAGCAGGCGCTTGTGACCACATTTCGGCGAGTGTTTCTAAGCCGAAGGTGTCGGTGAAGTGGACAAGTTTTTGGGTAATGTTTGGGTCGGTATTTTTTCTTCCTTGTTGTAATAGTGCATGCGCTGAGAAGTGTGCTGCCTGTGCGGTTGTTTGAGGGTCTGAACCACCAGGGTAACGGTCGAAGACCTCAGTGGAGAATGTGACGGGGCGGTGGTGTGTTCTGCTGGGTCGAGGGTTTTGGGGCATAGGGATATTCTAGGTTTTTTAGTGTTGAGGGTGAGAGGGTTTAAATGTGCTCCTTATCGCGTTAAAAATATTCTCTGTGGAGTTTTTACTTTTTCGATAATTGCTGTATAGTAGTACCTGCTGAGTTCGTTTGAGCTTGGTGGAGCGCCTTTAGCTCAGTTGGTAGAGCATCGGACTTTTAATCCGTGGGTCGTGGGTTCGAGCCCCACAGGGCGCACCGCAAAAACCCCGTTCTGGTATATATTCCAGAGCGGGGTTTTCGTTTATGTTCACGCAATGTTCACAATGATAGAGCCTAAGGTGGTTACGATGATCGAACAACAAAAACAACCAGATTTTACGGTTAAATCTTTCGACGAACTAACCCTTCGCGAACTTCACGGAATCTATTGCACCAGAGCAGAAGTTTTTACCCGCGGGCAAAAAATTACTGAACCAGACCCAGACGAAACAGATACTAACTGTATACACATGTTCCATCAGGACGCTGACGGAACAATCTTGGCATATATCCGCATGTTCGATTGTGGCAAATACGTCGACGAATCACATGAACTAATGCCTGGGGCTTGGACAATCGGAAGAGTCGCAGTGCACGAGAAAGCTCGAGGAATGGGACTTGGACGCACCATCCTTGAAACCGGTATTCGTTGGATTAAAGAAAATACATCAGCTGATCGTATTGAGCTAACAGCACAGTCTTATCTGAAAGATACGTTATATCGAGAGTTCGAAGAATACGGTGAAGAATTTATGGAAGCTGGTATTCCACACGTGCATAAAGTTTTACCTCTGCACCCATAAAAATATGTTCCCCTCATCAATAAAGGCTGGGTGTCTTACCAAAAATCTTTGGTAAGACACCCAGCCTTTTATATCAGCACTTTGAGAAAAGGAAGAATCCCTTATTTAGCGGTGATAGAGAGCAACTTGCTTGAGGTGTTTACGTCGCCAGTTACGCCTGCAACGTCTTCGTACTTGACGGTGTTAGTGACAAGAACGGGGGTGACGAGGGAGTAGCCAGCTTTTTCAATGACGGAGCGGTCAAAGGTAAGAAGTTCTTGACCAGCTTCGACGCGGTCGCCCTTAGCAACGAGAACATTGAAGCCTTCGCCGTTGAGGTTGACGGTGTCGATACCGACGTGAATGAGAAGTTCTACACCGTTATCGAGTTTGAGGCCGATAGCGTGGCGAGAAGCGGGGATTGCGGCAACTTTGCCTGCAGCAGGAGCAACAACAGAGTTTCCGCTAGGAACAACTGCTGCACCCTTACCGAGCTGACCAGCTGCGAAGATGGGGTCTGGAACCTCAGACAACGCGATAGCTTCGCCTTCAAGAGGGGAAGAAATCTCTACTGCTTCACCGGATGCCCAAGGAAGGTTTTCCTGAACAGCGGAAGTAGCAGCCTGAGCCTTATCTGCAACAGCACCAGCAGCGGCACCGGCAGCGCCTGCAGCAGCACCAGCGGTAGCAGCTACTTTCTCAGCTACTTTGCCGGCAGCAGGAGTCTTGGACTCGTAGCCGAATGCGAGAACACCAGCCATCGCACCGAAGAACGCAATGGAAAGACCGATGACGTAGTAGCCAGCAGGCTGCATCGCAGGGATAGAGAGCAAGGAGGTGAATGCGAATGCGTAGGACTTAACACCCAATGCGGAGATGGTAGCACCACCGATAACAGCAGGTACCAAGATGAGAGGAATAACGCGCTTGTAGCGAAGTACAACACCGTAGAGTGAAGGCTCAGAGATACCGCCGAGCAAACCGGAAGCAGCTGCACCAACAGCGGTCTGGCGGAGTTCTTTGTTTTGCTTAGCACGGATAGCAACACCGGTTACGAGACCGAATACTGCGAAGTTGTACGCACCCATAGGGGACTGGATGAAGTCGGTACCGATGGTCTGAAGGTTGTTGATCATGACCGCGTTCAAAGGCCAGTGTAGGCCAAGAGGAACCATAAAGAGGTAGAGACCTGCGATGAGACCGCCAACAAGCCAAGGAGCAACTTCGTTAACGCCACCGATGACGTCAGAGATAGCCAATGCGAACTTGATACCGAAAGGACCAACGAGGAATGCGGTAACGGGAACAAGAATCATGACCGAAATCATTGGTACAAATACCATGTGAAGCATGGTAGGAATAACGCGCTTGAGGAATCGCTCAAGTGGAGCAAGCAAAGCAGCTGCGAACAACGGCGGGAAGATCTGTCCGGTGTAGTTCATGACGTACAAAGGAAGATCTAGACCGAGGAAAGGAACGTTGACAACGCCATCAACTGCGATGTTGTTGAAGCCCTGGAAAACGCCGGTCATCAATGCTGCAGGGATAGCTGCACCAACCCACATGTTTGCGCCAAGACGCTTAGCAGCGGTAGCACCAATCATGATAGGCATGAACTGCAAAACAGAAAGTGATGCTGCAAGCATGAGGAACCAGAAAGGATAAGCACGACGCCACTCATCGAGCATGGCTGCTGCAACTTCTGGATCAGAGAGACGAGGGCCGTTAACGATGTCGATGTTTACGGTTTCGCCGGTGAGGTCAACGTACTGACCGAAGTAGCCAATCTGCTGCATGAATACGATGAGGGTTAGAATCATCGAGGTACCAAGCAGTGCCCAAAGAACTGGGCGGAATGAGTCAGATAGAACGTCGAATACGCGGGTGAGGACGCTAGCGTTCTTCTCGCCTTCAGCGGAAGAATTGCCGGAGCTTTCCCCAACAGTGTTCATGCCGGGGAGTTTGAGCATGTCGTTGTAAACAGCTTCAACCTTGTCGCCAAGAACAACTTGGGTCTGTCCGGACTGTTCGATGATGGAAAGAACACCGGGGATTTTTTCAATCATTTCGGTGTTGATTGCTGCACGTGACTTAGGGGTAACGCGCAGACGGGTTGCACAGTGAGTGAAGTGCGAGATATTTTCTGGGCCGCCAAGACCTTCGAGGATTTTGGCACCCATCTCGGAGTTGTTCACTGGTACTCCTTCTGGATTGGTGTGTGCGGAAAGTCCTGAGAAAACATAAAAGACCCGAGCTACACCTCACCGAGTTTCCAAAGCAATACTTTGGAAGGTAGTTCTCTGCTGTGAGAGCTACCGTAATATAACCGGTGGTCCAACAAATAATGCATCTAAAAATGATGATGTTGAACAATGTAACTCAGGTCTTGCCTGCTATCTCAGTAACAATCCTGTGATGGTATGAGTAAACGCTTGAAGAAGCGCTTTCGGCAGTAACTTTACACCCTCTGAGCGTTTTCTTGCAATACCCGCAGAAAATAACAGCTATCTACATAAAACGTGATTGACAAGTATATATTTCGATTGAGGAATATCTCTAAGGGAAATATCTTAAAAAACTTGTCTAAAACGACCATCCTTCTTACAGCAAAACTGATTCTTAGAAACGCTATGAGAGACGAGCCGCACGTTCTGCTTCAACAGCTTGAGGGTGATAACGACGCAACCAACGCTGATGGAAACGCAGGTTCACTTCCACAAGAACAATGCCAAGAACACCAAGAACAACAGACCACAGATGTAACTCTGCCGGAGGCATCATAAACTGATGATATTCATGTAAGAGAGGAACATGAATTGCTGCAACCATACCAAGATAGAGCAACCCAACCATCGCTAAACGATATGAGCGCAACGGACGTATAACGGTTGTCACGTTATAAATACCAATCATGGTCAACGTGATAAAAGTAGCCGTCTGAATCTGCTCTTCAACAACAGCGCTACCCAAAGAACGACCTAAGAAATTAACGCTAACAAGCATCGTTGTAATAATCACCGCGGTAGGAATCGCATAATGCAATGCACGGTTCAAGAACCCCGAAACATATTTACGAGTATTAGGGAACATCGTAATAAAGAACGCTGGGCCACCAACAATCAACAAATCAGCTGTTGAATACTGACGTGGTAAGAAGGGGAACTTCCAACACAAAATACCCAAGGTGATACCCAATAAAATCGCAAACGCTGTCTTTGAAAGGAATAGATTCGTCACACGCTCAATATTGGCGATAATCTTTCGACCCTCATCCAACACCGACGGTAACCGGTCAAAACGTCCATCCAAAAGAACCAAACGAGAAACAGCTTTCGTCGCTGGAGCAGCATTTCCCATGGCGATACCTAAATCAGCATGCTTGAGAGCTAACGCATCATTAATACCGTCACCGGTCATTGCAACAGTCTTACCATGCTCTTGCAACGCAAGAACCATATTCTTCTTCTGCTGAGGATTTACACGACCAAAAACAGCATGGTTCAACACGGCTTCAGTAAGTTCAGGGCCTTGATCAGGTAATAAGGACGTATCAATAGCACCAGCAGAAACATCCATACCAGCAGTCTTTGCTGCTGCCGCAACAGTCTGCGGATTATCACCAGAAAGAACTTTCAAATCAATTCCCTGTGACCGGAAATATGCTAGTGTCTCAGGTGCTTCTTTACGAACTTGCTCGCGGAACGTTACAAAACAAAGTGGCTTCAAAGCAGTGGGAATACGAGGTACCACCTCACCCTTTGCATCGCGTTCTAACGACGAAGCATGGGCAAGTACCATCGTCCGTAATCCACTAGAAGCAAGTTGCTGAGCACTCTCTCTTTCTGCAGAGCCGCCCTCTAAGAGAGCTTCAGGGGCGCCTAATACCCACGCTCCAGTATCAAACTCCACTGCAGAAAACCGTAGTGCAGACGAAAATGCAATAACACCGCGTACGGGGCTTGACGGAACAACACGGAAACCGTCAGCTAAAGCTGCTGCCGTAGGGTTAGCGTTTTCATCAGCACCAAACCACGCAAGCGCCTGTTGCCCCGCCTCTGACAGGGCAGAAGAAGAGTCGTCCTGTGATGTTTGAACAGATAACGGCAGGAGCTCATTAAAACGTACGCCGCCTTCAGTGAGAGTTCCTGTCTTATCAAAACACACCACGTCAACACGAGCGAGTACTTCAACGGCAGGTTGTTCTTGGATCAGAACATCATCTTGAGCAAGCTTGACTGCAGCAGTTGCAAAAGAAATCGTTGTCATCAGGGCTAACCCCTGAGGAATCATAGAAGCAATAGAAGACACCGCAACGATAATGGCGTCTTGCCAGACATTATGCTCAAAAGCATAACGCCAACCACCAGCAGCTACCATCTGCCCGTTAAGAACAATTGCAATGATCGGCACTAACGCATAAGTAATCCACCGAACTACGCGTTCCATTCCGGCACGAAGCTCAGAATGAATAACGCTAAACTTTCGAGCCTCTTGAGCTAACTTCGCTGCGTGAGATGACGTACCTGCTGCATAAATACGGACACGGCCAGTTCCACCAACAACAGAAGAAGCTGACAAAACCTTGTCATTAGGACGTTTAGCAACTGGATCGTTTTCTCCAGTGAGCATGGACTCATCAACATCTAATCCGTCAGAACTTAACACTAACGCGTCAGCAGGGACCTGATCACCGCGTTTGAGCAATACAACATCATCGACAACAAGTTGTTCCATGGGAAGCTGAACAACAGAGCCCGAACGAATGACACTCACCGGATCACGACGCAATAATGCAATCTGATCAAGTTTACGTTTGGCAGAGAACTCTTGAATAAAACCAACAACAACGTTGGCAATCGCTGCTAAAAGAAATAAGGTGTCAAGCCAACGTCCTAAAGCAATAACAACTGCACCGCATAGACCTAAAACAAGATTAAAAAGGGTAAATAAGTGAGTGCGAATAATCGTCAAAGTGCTACGAGAAGAGGACTGATCTTGGTGGTTCGTCATGCCAGCACGAACACGCTGTTCAACCTGAACCTCATTGAGCCCATTCTTCATAAGATCCTCAGACGAGGGCGTACTTAACGTGGAATCAGTTGATACCGAACCAGTATTTTTCACGAAATAAACCCCATTATGATGATGAATAAAATATATGACCTATACAGCCTAAGACGACTCTATATCAGAGTAACCACAGAAGTGGCAGAATACCTCATCCCTAGGAGGTATATATCCTAAGAAAAATGATGGAAGAACCTTTATCTAGGATTCATGCCGTTCTGGAAGAATCAGAAGCCTACCATTTGAAGGATGACGCAACACCTCAATAGGGTGACCATAAACCTCGCTGAGCCTTTGAGAGGTACACACCTGCTCAGGAGACCCTTGAGCAATAACTTTGCCACGATTTAACAGCACAATAGAATCGGCGTACGCTCCAGCAACATCTAAATCATGCAACACCACCACAACAGTAGCGCCTTGCTGAGCAAAAGCACGAGCATTTTTAAGAGTCTGCTCTTGATGCAAAATATCTAATGCTGCTGTCGGCTCATCGAGCAAAATGAGTTCAGTACTTTGAGCAAAAATACGTGCTAGATGAGCACGGCCCGACTCACCACCGGAGAGCGTCATAATATCGCGTAGCGCCATATGCTCAACTTCAGTGATGCGCATACATCGTTGGATAATATCTTCGTCTTCTTGAGCAGCAGATGTGCCCTTCCACGGTGTACGCCCCATCGCAACGACTTCTTCTACTGAATACGGAAAAGATACTTCCGTTTTTTGGAGAAGAACAGCGCGTTTTTGAGCCAGTTCACGCGCCGACAATGACGATAAAGAAATACCGTTAAATTCTACGTGCCCAGAACTGAGCGAAACATCGGCACAAATTGCTGAAAGAAGTGTCGATTTACCAGCACCATTAGGTCCAATGAGAGCAACCACCTCACCGGCATGAGCCTTAAAAGAAACCTCTGAAAGGATGTCTTTTGCCCCGATAGAGACCGAAACATTATGAACATTGAGCACGCTATACACGTCCTTTTTTGATGGTTCTCCGTAACAGGAGGAAGAACGTTGGGGCACCAACAAGGGCTGTAAAAATACCAATAGGTAAATCTGCAAAAGCAACAAGAGTACGCGCTGCTAAATCTGAAGAAGCAATCAGCAACGCCCCTCCTAAAGCAGATGCTGGAAGAAGCAAAATATTTGAGGGCCCTAAAAGTAGACGTAACACATGGGGGACAATCAGCCCGACAAAAGCAATAATCCCCGCATAAGCTACCGCAACACCCGTTAGAAGGGCTGTTGCAATAACAGCAATGATACGAAGCCTTTCAACATGGACTCCTGCGTGTTGAGCAGCTCTTTCTCCTAAAGCTAATAGGTTGAGCTCAGCAGCAATATATGCACAAATAACAAGGCCTATCACAATAATAGGAAAAGCTGTATAGACTGCTTTCCATGTTGCTCCGTTGAGTGAGCCCATCTGCCAAAAAACAATCTGGTCACGAGAAGCATCGTCCGCGATAAAAATCATTAAAGCAATCAGAGCATTTGCAACTGCCGTAATTGCGACACCGGCAAGAATCATCGAAAGAGCTTCAGCTTTACCGTGTGAGCGAGAAAAAATATATACCAAAGCTGTGGTGATTAGAGCCGCGCAAAACGCAAAAACTGGAACAGTAAAAATTCCAAGGAACGTCCACCCAAAGACGATAGCTGTGCATGCTCCAACGGCTGCTCCTGCAGAAATTCCAATAACGCCTGGTTCTGCTAGTGGGTTGCCAAAAATTGATTGCATGACAGCACCAGAAACACCCAGAGCAGCACCCACAAGCACTCCAAGAAGGATGCGGGGAAAACGAATATTCCATAGCGTGGCATCTGAGAGCTGTAAGGTGTCTAAGTCTACAAAGAATCGTCGATAGATAGAAGAAAATACTTCAGTAACAGGTATCTGATATTGGCCAAGAGCGGCAGATGATAACAAGACCAATATCAGTAGTACTGACATTATGGTGAAGGTGAGAGCAACTTTTTTTTGCTGAATCCAACTGGTGAACACTAGGAGGTTTTCGCTTCCTGTGCAGGAATATAAATTGCTTGAGCTAAGGAAAGTAATACGGCTGGAGTATTAGGTCCGAAGGAGAGCACCTGACCGTCGTTCATATCAATAATGCGATGGTTTTTACCAGCAGCTGTTTCACTGACACCAGGACGAGCTAAAAATCCTTCATATCCTCCGGTTGATTCTAATCCGCCAGTCATGGTGAGAATCAAATCGGGGTTGAGTTTAACGAGGGCTTCAGATGTTGCAGGAGTTGTTCCTTGTGCGCCCCCTTCAGAGGCTGCATCAATACCGGAAACTGAGGTAATGAGATCGTCAGCTCCAGAACCTTGACCGAGAACGAAGAAGACTCCCGCTGTACCACGTACGTATAGGAACGCCATGGATACTTTTTGTGACTCTTCCTTGGGCGCTACACGCGCAATAGATTCTTGGACGAGAGATAGCTCAGTGCTGACTCGCTTATTGAGACGTTCTCCAGATTCAGGAACGCCTAATGCGTGCGCAACGGCAGTAATTTGTTCACTGATGGTATGTAAAGAACGTTTAGGGTCAAAATGTACGACGGTTAGTCCAGCACTACGTAGCTGTTCTGTAATTTCTAGAGGGCCATTTGTGGTGTCCATCAGAATTACATCAGGATGTAAAGCAATAATAGCTTCGGCGTTGAGGTCATGGCCGTTTTGCGTAACGACTGGAAGCTGTGCCAACGATGGTTCTGTTGTTGAGGTAACGCGACCGACTAGATGGTCAGCTAAACCTAGTCCTTGCACTGTCTCGGCAAGGGTTCCGTACAGGTCAAGGGCTAGAATTCTGTCAACTTTTTCTACGGTGACTTCTGTGCCTTGATGGTCGGTGACTGTTACAGGCAGTTGGGGTTGCTGTGGGTTTTCAAGAGGAAGTACCGCTCCAACGCTTTGTGCTGTTGCAGTACCAGTTAGTTCCTTGGGGTTTTTTGATGCGTGTTCTTCGAGGTATTTTGTTCCTTGTTCTAGCTCCGATAGATGTTCAGATTCTGCCTGAGCTGACGAGTCAGATGATGGCGATGATGAACTTTGCTGAGAGTTATTGAGTGTTCCTACCCCACAACCAGTGAGAAGGAATAGGAGAGGAAGCAAACACAGTACGATAACAGCGCGGAATGGGTTAGAGAGGGAAGCAGAGGATATGGTTGGGCGCATGGAAACTCCAAAATTGTGGTTTTAAAAAAGCTGTTCGGGTAGACAACGGATGGGTAATCTACCCGAACAGCTTGATTGAAGCTATCGACGATAGCGTTGTGAGGTTATGCTGTGCGTCGGCGACGAGCTGTGATAAGAAGCATTGCACCAAGGGCTAGCATTCCTCCACCAGCAATGAGGAATGGAACAGTTTGGGAAGTTCCGGTGTATGCGAGTTGTTCAGCTGTGCATCCTGCTCCACGGTATGCAGTTCGGGTGACTGTTGTGGGCTGACCTGTGACGCTCTTTGTTTCGGGTGTAAGAGTTCCGGAGAAAGAGATGGGGTCAAGTGTTTCGCCGGCGTTATAGTAACCTGCGAAGGATTTTGCTCCAGCTTCGGTGAGTACTGCTGGAGCAGAAACAACAGAAATCTTCTGCTCGTTCATTGACATCTTTGAAAGGTCAAGACTAGCAAAAGCGACGATTCCGTAGTCAACGTTTTTGCCTTCCATGGAGTTTGCGTTGACGTGTGCGTAGAGAGTTCCGCGTTTTCCGTTGATTTCTACACGAAGGTTAGAAAGCGTTGTGTTGAGAACTCCGTCATGTCCGTGGAAGTTAATGGAGCCGTTGAAGGATATGGTGCCTTTTGCTCCTTCAATATTTCCTGTTCCGTTGGACCAGGTAAATGCACCAGAATTGTAGGTAACTCCGTCAAGGTTCCATCCGCCGTGAGCAATTCCTCCGGCAACGTAATTGCGGAATGATGTGCGAAGTCCCCAGTCAAGAACACCTGCTGAGATGATGTTCTTTCCTGTACTTTCCTGAGTGGTTTTACCAGGTACTGTTTCGGTGATTTGCACTGGAACACAGGTTGCTGCTGAAGCAGAAGAAGGGTTGCGTGATACGTGTGTATGAGAGTTGCCCTTGGGTGTGGTGGTTTCAGGAGTAGCTGTATTCCCTTGTTGGGTTGGATGTTCAGAAGAGTCTTGAGAATGTGAACTTTGTTTTTCTTCTTCTTCTTCTTCTTCTGTATCCTGCTTAGTTGGGTGATTTTCTGCACGGTCGTAGGAGAGCGTGTTGTCTGTAGCCTCACCCAATTGAGCTTGAAGGTTTAGGGGTGCCATCTCTGTGCCAGCTTGGTAGAATCCGCCAAAGGCTTGTGCTCCTGCTGTACTGAGTGAGACTGGCGCGTTGGTGAGTGAGACGATATTTTTCTCTATTTTTAGAGAGCTGATATCGATGTTTCCAAGGTGCACGGCACGTGCAGATGTGGTTGATCCGTCCATTGACTTGGTGCTCATGTCTGCAACAAGGTATCCGGATCCTTCGCGTATCTGAATTTGTAAGTTGGAGATAGTGATATCGAGTTTTCCGTGGTGTCCTGTGAATCGTAGGACACCGTCAAAAGCGAATACGCCGGTTTTTTCTTGGGGGTTGAATCCAGACTTTGCTTCGTTAACTTTGGTGAAGGCGAAAACATTTTGGTTGTTTTCAACGTCGGTGAGGGATATTTCTCCCTGCGCGACACCTTCGGTGATGTAGTGAATAAAGGATTCTTTAACGCCCCACGTGGCTTGAGCTGATTCGACACTTTGTAGGGAATCGTGAGTCGGTTCAGCAGGCTTGGTCGGCTCAACAGGCTGAGTCGGTTCAGCAGGCTCGGTCGGCTCAACAGGCTCGGTCGGCTCAACAGGCTCGGTCGGCTCAACAGGCTCGGTCGGCTCAACAGGCTCGGTCGGCTCAACAGGCTCGGTCGGCTCAACAGGCTCTGGCGCAATCTGTGCACTGATAGTCAGAGGGTCAAGTTCTGTGCCAGCCTTATAGAAATTCGCAAAGAGTTTCGCTCCATCTTCGGTGAGCGTTGCATTAGCGTTTGTGAAGGTGAGGGTGTTGTCTTTGAAAGATGGCTGTGTCAAGACAACGTTTGCAAAGTTGACGTTTTCTAGGTCTGTGATATTTCCAGCCATGTCTTTAGAGGTTCCTGAAACTTTGATGGTTCCGGTTCCATCAGCGTTAAAGATGAGCTGGAAGTCTTTGAGTGAGATGTCAAGTACACCGTGGTGTCCAGTGTAATGAAGAGCACCTCCAAAATTTATGTGTCCGGTTTTTGTGCTTAAGGAGTATTCTCCTTGGCCCTGTTCCCACGTGATGATTTGTTGGTCGTTGAGGGAAGCTCCATCGCTTGCTTCGATGTTTCCTGCGGCAATAGGTCCGGTGACATATTTATGGAAAGATTCTTTGACGCCCCACGTCATTGTGGAGTTTTCAAGAGTCTTTTGGGTTTGTATATGCTCGCTTGCTGCAGGTGGTGTTTCGACTGCTTGGGTTGCGGGGAGTGTGCTGAAACTGGAAAGGCCAATTGCTGCGGTCGCCAAGAAAGCGTAGGAGCGCTTTGTGCGTTGTGTCGGCATGATATTCCTCTGAAAGGTATGGCTATTTAGGGATGACGCTATTAGGCTACAACAATGTACGCTAATTGCATACATGTTTAGTTACCCTAACCTTATCATCTGTTGTGAAGCGCGTGCTTGCATAAAACGAATTTTAATGACATTATGTCAGTAAGTTATTTAGTGACATCGTGTCACTAAAATGTCAGGAGTACACCATGAACGCCACTGCAACAATAGAAATCCCCGCCGAAAAATTTTCAGCACGACTCAAACGCGAAAGCGAAGAACTGCACTCAACAGCAGAACACTCGGGATTCATGACAAAACTCATGAAGGGCGAACTATCTGAAAAAAGCTACCTGCGTTTACTCAACCAATATGTGTACCTGTACGAAGCCCTCGAAAAAGTTGCCCAAGGCTACCGAGAAGCCGGCAACAAAATGCTTGAACCCTTCAACCAGCCAGAACTAGCACGCGCCGAACGTATTCGCGCTGACATCAAAGCACTTGGACAAGAAGACATCGACCCAGCTCTGCCTGCAACAACTAAATACGCTCAGCGTATCCTCGACAGCGCGCAATCACCCGAGCGTTTCCTCTCCCATCACTACCTACGTTACCTAGGTGACCTATCTGGCGGACAAGCAGTAGCGGTCTTGATGGGACGTCACTACGGTATTAGCTCAGAAGCCTTGAGCATGTATCGCTTCGACGAGCTACCCAAGCCTAAAATTTTCAAAGATTCATACCGCACTCTCCTTGATAACGCACCTCTGAGCGAAGAAGAACGTCAAAACGTCGTTGACGAAACACTCCGTGGCTTCCAATACAACGCAGAACTTTTCAGCGAACTAATGGAACAAGAATCTCACTAATCTCGTCTCATACAGTAAAAGGTGGATATCTCCAACACCGGAGATATCCACCTTTTACTGTATAACTACTGTTATTTGAAAGAGCGATGAGCCTTACGACGTTCCCGAAGATATTCCACACCGACAGGAAGAACAGAGGCAACCACAATTACAATAACGATAGCCTCAACATTGTCTCGGATAAAAGGAATACCGCCTAAAAGTACACCAGCAAAGACAAGAGTAAAGACCCACGTAATCGCACCGGTAATATTCCACTTCGCAAAATCACGATAACGATATTTCGCAATACCCGCAGCCAAGGGAACGAACGTGCGCACAATAGGAACAAAACGTGCAAGAACTAGAGCCTTGCCACCATATTTCTCAAAGAAGCTCTCTGCGGCGTGAAGATTCTTCGTATTGAGCACTTTTGCATCAGCACTAAAGAACCTACGCCCAAAGCGATGCCCCAAATAATAACCAACTTGATCACCGGCAACAGCAGCAATACACAAGCAAAGAATCATCACCCAAAGGTTCAAACCTAGCTGAACGTGAATGAGACCAAGGGTGAAAAGAAGAGAATCACCAGGAAGAAAAGGGAACAATACGCCAGATTCAATGAATACAATCAACGTCACCACAGCCAAAGCCCAGGGACCAGCTTGCTCAAGAATCTTCTCAATGTCTATACCTAATACCGCGACAGGCATCTGCACCATGTCAAAAATATCTGCCAGAAGAAGATGGCTCATAAAAAACTTTCCTGTTGATAACGGTCTAATGAAAGTAAACTCCTGCCGATTCTACTAGGTAAAAGCCCCGTACATGCTGAGAACATAAGATTATCTACATCTCTCTCCAGAGACTTCTTTGCCAGTGAAAGATTCCGTAGACTACAAGATATGTCGAATTACTCGCAGATACATCACGATGAGTTATACACCGAAGCAACAAAACTTCTCAGAAAACTCACAGGAAAAAATGACGCTGCCTTCCACCGCGGACAATACGAAGCAATCGAAGCCCTCGTGCAACACCGCCGTAAAGCTCTCGTCATTGAACGTACAGGATGGGGAAAATCTGCAGTATATTTCATCGCATCATTACTGATGCGCAAACGCGGGGGAGGGCCTGCTCTCATCATCTCTCCACTACTTGCACTCATGCGAGACCAAGTACAAGCGGCCGCCCGAGCTGGAGTCAAAGCCGCCACTATCAACTCCTCAAACATCACCGAATGGGACGAAATACGGCAACAACTCCAGCAACAAACATTAGATGTGCTCCTCATCGGCCCAGAACGCCTCAACAACCCAGATTTCTATGAACATTGGCTACCAGAACTTGTCGATTCTCTTGGATTACTCGTCATTGATGAAGCACATTGCATCTCAGATTGGGGGCATGACTTCCGTCCCGATTATCGCCGCATCCGCGAAGTTATCGCTCAGCTAAAGCCCAATACCCCCATTCTGGCAACAACAGCAACCGCAAACCAACGAGTCATTGAAGACATTGCAGAACAGCTTAACTACTCTGGCAACACCCTAAAAAACTCTTCTGAACAGAACTCCGATATTTTCATTCTGCGTGGACCGCTCTCTCGTGACTCTCTACGACTTGGTGTGCTCCACCTCAAAGAATCTACAGAACGTATTGCATGGCTTGTTGAACACCTCAAAACATTGACTGGTTCAGGGATTATCTACACCCTTACCGTATCTGCTGCAGAAGATATCGCGCATATCCTCAGAAATGCCGGATACGCGGTGCAATCATATAGCGGACAGATGTCTGTCGAAGAACGCATTGAAGCAGAAGAAGCTTTACGACACAACACGATAAAAGCACTCGTGGCAACGAGTGCTTTGGGCATGGGCTTTGACAAACCAGATATGGGATTTGTGATTCATTGCGGTGCCCCATCGAGTCTCATTGCCTACTACCAACAAGTTGGCCGTGCCGGACGTGGCACCGATAATGCAGACGTCTTATTACTACCTGGTGCAGAAGACCAAGATATTTGGGAATATTTCGCTACCGCGTCAATGCCTACAGAAGAAAACACTTCTATTGTTTTGAATGTGCTAGAAAAAGCTCGAGAACAAGGTCAGACGTTAACACTAAGCGCACTAGAGACTGTCGTTGATATTCGTCGCAGCAATCTAGAACTTCTTCTAAAAGTGCTTGCTGTAGAGGGTGCTGTACGTCGTGTGTCTAACCGGTGGGTAGCAACTGGGGCGCCGTGGACTTATGACGCTGAAAGATACAGAAAAGTAGCGCAAACACGTCAGCACGAGCAAGAAGCAATGCTCTCCTATATCAGTACGTCTTCATGCCGAATGGTATACATGGCTCAGCAACTGGACGATACTACAGCTACGAAATGTGGACGGTGTGATAACTGTGCAGGTTCTTGGTATCCCCAACAGATTAGTTCGTATGCTCATGAAACAACCCGCAATAGTCTCCAAGAAGCAGGTGTTCGTATTGAACCTCGTCGTATGTGGCCCAGTGGACTTAAGAAACTTCTTGAACAAAAGATAGGCACTGGGAAAGACTCTGAAATTCCTTCTCGCGCAAAGATTGCTGAAGAAGAACGTGCCTGCCAAGGGAGAGCTTTAGCGAGGCTAACTGATATTGGGTGGGGTAATGTTCTGCGAGAAATTTTCAAAGAAGACGCTGAAGATGTTGAAGTGTCGTCGGAGCTAGGTCAGGCCTGTGTCAAAGTGTTGTCCCAGTGGGACTGGCAGAATCGCCCGAATGTTGTCATCGGGGTGCCTTCTGAACATCATCCGCGTTTGGCTTTTTCTCTTGCTCGTGGTCTTGCTCAGACGGGACGCCTTCACGATTTAGGTGATATTCAGTTAGTACAACCAACGTCTTATGCGCAGGGGAACTCTGTGTTCCGTTGTGCGGGGGTTTGGGATGCCTATGCGATTCCTGAACCTATGAGAGTGTTTTTACAAACGCATCACCCTTCAGTACTTCTGGTGTCTGATAGCGTGAACTCTAGATGGAGTACAACTGTTATTGCTCGGCAATTACGTCGGGCTGGGGCACACAGTGTGTATCCTTTTGCTTTGGCTATTTCCTAGATAAAAATGGTTTTGAGTAGTTTATATGTGTAACACAGAATATGTTCATGCACGTCGTATTCACCGGAAAGAACACCAAGAATGGATGCATGAGGCACTATCCTTAGCTCAGTGTGCTTTAGATAGTTCAGATGTGCCTATTGGTGCTCTCGTTATCGCTTCGGACGGAACCATTATTGGTCGCGGATACAACCAGCGTGAAAAAAACCAAGACCCTACCGCTCATGCTGAAATCATTGCTCTACGTGAAGCTGCCGAACAGCGTGGACAGTGGCGTTTAGAAGACTGCACGTTAGTCGTGACCATTGAACCGTGCATTATGTGTGCTGGCGCAATTTTGTTGAGCAGAATATCAACTGTTGTTCTTGGTGCGTGGGAAGAGAAGACAGGGGCGGCAGGGAGCTTATATGACGTTCTGCGTGATAGAAGATACCCACATTCTGTCGAAGTGTACTCTGGTGTTTTAGAAGAAGAATGCGCATCTCTTATGAAAACTTTTTTTGAAAAGAAACGCTCAGAAAGTCACGGTCCATTTGGTCGTTTTTGAAGTTCTTCACGACTGGTGTTCATGAAAGTTACCCCTAGCGTTGAGCGCTCGGTGTGATATTTCTGCCAGCAGTTGGTTGAAAATCTCACACCAAAAGACCAAAACTGACCGACGAGTTCAAGTTATGATTTTCTCACAGAGAAGAATACGTGGCTCATAAGGGGAAGAATATGCTCATCGTTGATAATATCTGGGCAAAAGGACGGCATAACGCCCTCTTCGGACGCACCAGCTTCACCCTCAACCGCGGAGAAGTCATCATCATTCAAGCAGATAGCCAACTCGAAAGAACCGCGCTATCACTGACACTAACAGGTCGCATGAAACCCTCCGGCGGAACGATTCTTTGGACAGACCCTCAAAAGCCTTCCCGAGAAGAATCCAGCATGAAAAAGCTTCGTCGTCGTTCAGAACTGATCGACTCTCCGAACATCAACGAACCAGAAAACCATATGAGAGTTCGTGATTACGTA
Source organism: Rothia sp. P13129 (assembly GCF_048512865.1). Lineage (NCBI taxonomy): Bacteria > Bacillati > Actinomycetota > Actinomycetes > Micrococcales > Micrococcaceae > Rothia > Rothia sp. P13129. The sequence goes on along the minus strand of NZ_JBLXYA010000001.1, from coordinate 174,230 downwards.
TCAGAAATGCTGAGCTACACCATGGGACCTTTTACTCGACCACGCTCTGGGAAATGGCTGAAAGAACACGGACTGGAAGACCTCGATAACCTCTGGAATGAACAAGTAACCGGAGAGCAAAATATTCGCCTTATGACCACTCTTGCCGCCAATTATCAGCACGCAGACTTACTCGTTTTTGATACTCCCTCACGGCATCTTAACCACACACGCATGTGGCTACCATACCTTCTACAACTAGCTGAAAACGAAGAGCGCCCCCGTGCCGTCGTTGCTGTTGTCCCTCATATTTCCTCCACCTGGGACGGCAAACAGGCCGTGGTAGGAAGCGCACACGATGAACTCCTCAACGAAGAAAACGTGAAAACACACGAAGAACAAGATTCACGCCCAAAAACAAACTCCTCGAACGAAGAAAAAGAATACGACCTTCCCCAAGAAAACCCTGACACAGCAACGGAGAGTGAACAACGATAAATGAGCATTCTAAGAGTTACTCTCGCTGAACTAAAACGTCTCACAGCAGGACTACTCCCTAAACTAGTTCTGCTGGCAATGGCTTGTATCCCCCTGCTGTACGGCGGAATATATCTATACGCAAACTGGGACCCTTATGACTCTGTAGACGATGTTCCCGGAGCCCTCGTGATGTTAGATGCCGGTGCAACCACCCAAGACGGCGAAACCATAAACATCGGAGAAGATGTCGAAAAAACTCTGCTGGAGAAAGCAAACTTTTCGTGGCACAAAGTATCCACCAGAGAGCAAGCTGTTCATGATGTCACCCACGGAGTATATGAGTTTGCGCTCGTTATCCCTCAAGACTTCTCTCAAAAACTTCAATCCGCTGGGTCTTTTGTACCCGACGAAAACGGCAAAACTCCTGATATTGACCCCCAATCTGCGGGGATTGAAGTCATTACTAATGATGCAAACAACTATATTCTGACAAATATTGTGGCAAAAGCTGGAACAGCTGTTCGCGACTCTGTGGCATCGGAAGTCGGCGATAAAACAGCGAATGCCTTACTCGCAAGTTTCACTACCATTCACTCAAACCTGCACGAAGCTAGCGATGGGGCAAGCCAACTAGACCAAGGAACTATCACACTCAGCGATGCTGTTGGACAACTTAAAGATGGAACAACACGGCTCAACGACGGCTCAACACAGCTCAATGACGGCACGCTACAACTTAAAGATGGTTCGTCTCAGCTTCTTCACGGACAAGAAAAACTAGCGGACGGATCTGCCAAACTTGCCCAGGGTGCCCATCAACTCTCAGACGGAACACAAGACGCTCAGAACGGGGCTTCTCGTTTAGCCGATGGTGCAAACACACTTAACACTCACCTCGAATCAGCGGCTGAAGGTGCACAAAAACTTGCAACAGGTGCCTTAAAACTCGATGGTGGAGCGCAACAACTGGCTCAGGGCACTCAAACGCTCTCAGATGGTGCTCAACAGCTAGACCAAGGCACTATACGCCTCAACGACGGTGCCCAAAAATTAGCAAACGGTACTGAAACGCTCTCTACGGGGGCGCAAAAACTTGCAGACGGTATAACAGCTATCGACGAAGGCGCCGCCCGTTTAGCTGAGGGAAACACAACCTTAGACAAAACTCTGGCAAATTCCCCACTACCTGAGCTAGCCTCGGGGCTTAACGCCATGTGCCAGGATCCTACCTCAGAAGAGCAAGTAGCTCACTACGCTCACCAGCTGACAGATGACGTGACAGCACAACTTCACCAGAATATTGAACGGCGTTTGCAAGCTCTTGTTCAAGAGGGAACTCTGACTCCAGAACAAGCACAGCAGATGCTTGAACTTTTAGGTTCAGAAGAAAATAAGGCGGTTTTGACAGACCTTAACACTGCCGTCTTACAAGGTATATCTTCTCAAATGACAGAATTTTCTTCTCTATGTGAGAATGGAACGTCAACGGTTGGTGAACATATCAATACATTACTTTCTTCTACTCATGAGTTGTCTCAAGGTGCTCAAAAGCTTGCAGGCGCTACAACACAAGCTAAAACTGGTGCTGTTTCACTAGCTGACGGTGCAAAAAAGAGCTTCCAAGGTGCTCAACAGGTAGCTGATGGTACTCAAAAAGTTTCTGAGAATATGCACCAACTATCTTTGGGTGCTCAGAAACTTCATCATGGTGCTCAAGACCTGGTCACAGGTAGTTCTCAATTGAGTCAAGGAACTATGACACTCGCTGATGGTACACACCAGCTTTCTGATGGTTCACAAAAATTATCTGATGGTGCTGAGCAGCTTGCTCATGGAACGTATCGCCTATCTTCGGGGGCGGGGGAGCTTGCTCAGGGCGCTGAACAGCTTGCTGATGGTGAGCAACAAGCACTTTCTGGGCAGTATTCTCTCAACGACGGAATTGACCGTGTTCATTCTGGTGCTCAAAAACTCCAACATGGCGCCTCAAAACTAGATCAGGGTGCTGGGGAGATTCATTCGGGAACTCAAAAGCTTCAAGATGGTGCCGGAGAACTCTCTGAAGGACTAGAGGAGGGAACGAACAAAGTCCCTTCACTGAATGAGGAAGATCAACGTCGTATTGCGAATGTGATGTCTCATCCTGTCAAGCTTAAAGAGACCTCCTTGGCCTCTGGTAGTACCTATGGTGAAGGCATGGGGCCGTTCTTTATTGTGTTGGCATTATGGATTGGTGCTTTGATGCTGGTTCAGACTTTGCGTCCAGAGAACACTCGAGCATTAGCGTCTTCTGCTCCGACGTTGCGTATTGCTATTGGCAGTTGGGGGCCTTTTGCTGTTCTTGGCGTATTGCAAACTCTTTTGTTGTTCTTGGCGGTACATTTTGGTCTTGGTTTCAAGATGGAGCATCCATGGCTTTTGTTGCTGTTCTTAACGTTTGTTTCTTGTGTTTATACCGCTGTGATTTATGGTTTTGTGGCGTTGCTATCTGCACCTGGTAAGTTGTTGGCGCTTGTGGTGCTTATTGTACAGTTGGTTACTGCTGGCGGTATGATGCCCTATGAAACGTTACCTATGTCTATTCGTTGGTTACATTCGTTCCTTCCGATGGGGTATGCTCTCAGCGGTACGCGCCGTCTAGCCTATGGAATTGATTATGGTGCGATTACAGGTGATGTACTTGTTCTCGCCGCATGGGGTGTTTTCGGTTTATTCTTAGGTTTTATTGGAACTTATAAGAATCGCACATGGAATTTGAAGAAACTTAATCCGGAGATTGCAGTTTAATGTCGGTGTCTCATACGCAAGATGAATCTGTCTCAGATTTTCAGTATCCTACCCCTGCGGTTGCTGCGGTAACGCGTCGTCCGGGGCGTACTAACCGTACACAGTTTAAGCTTTTTCAGGCGGCGCTAGAGATTATGAGCCAAAAGGGTGCTGAAGCGACGACGGTTGAAGAAGTAGCGCTTAAAGCTGGAGTCTCTAAAGGAACTGTTTATTATAATTTTGGTTCTAAAAAGACGATGATTGAGCAGCTCCTTCAATATGGTGCGCAACTTTTGAAGACTCGAGTGCAACAAGGCTCTCAGAAGTCTGACCCTCGTGAGGCGATGAGGGCTGGTATTAAGGAAGCTTTTGAATATTTGGCTGAGCACCCAGGGTTTGCCCGTTTGTGGATTACTGAAATTTGGCGTAGTAAAGAGCCTTGGTCTGAAGCGATTGTGAAGACTCGTCAGGATCTGGTGAGTGAATTAGAGAATATGGTGAGAGCGATTGGGACTCGTTATCCTGTGGATCATGCTCAAGACCCAGAAGCTGTCTCTATTTCTATTTTTGGGTCTATCTTTATGCTTGCGATGGACCGTGAGATTCATGCTGCCGAGCGTACCTCTGAGGACGCTACTCGTGCTGTGATGTTGACGGTTGATTCGTATATCGCGCATTAGAGCACTTTGGGCAGGGAGTTGCTTGAGATGAACTTTTCTGCTCAAAAGTTGAGAATGTTCGGTGTTAACGGGTAAACTTGCCACAGTTGGTGACGTGTCCGAGCGGCCGAAGGTGCAACACTCGAAATGTTGTGTACGGTAACCCCGTACCGAGGGTTCAAATCCCTCCGTCACCGCGTTGGAGAGCCTTTCTATACTGTAGTCCAGTGTAGAAAGGCTCTTTTTTTGATGTTTGTTTTCTGGGGTGTTGGTGATTATCTTTTTCACAGCCTGTGTTTTTCTGTGAGACAGCGGTACAGTTTTTGGCTGAAAATGGTAGCTTGAGAGTATGCGTTTAACCATTCTTGACCACCCTTTGGTCTCACATAAAATTTCTGTTCTTCGTGATAAGAACACCCCTTCTCCTATTTTCCGTCAGCTTGTTGAAGAGATTGTGACGCTTTTGGCGTATGAGGCGACTCGTACTATTCGTACTGAGGAGCGTGAAATCGTCACTCCTGTCACCTCTACGACAGGTAAGGTTTTGACTAAACCGCGCCCGTTGGTTGTTCCTATTTTGCGTGCTGGTTTGGGCATGTTAGAGGGTATGACTCGTTTGATTCCTACTGCTGAGGTTGGTTTCTTGGGTATGGCTCGTAATGAGCAGACTCTGGATATCGTGACTTATGCGGAGCGTTTGCCTGAAGATTTATCGGGACGTCAGGTGTATGTTCTTGATCCTATGCTTGCAACGGGTGGAACCTTGATTGAGTCTATTAAGTTTTTGCGTGCTCGCGGTGCGGAGCAGATTACGTGCTTGTGCATTATTGGTGCTCCCGAGGGTATTGCTGCTTTGCGTGATGGTATTGACGGGTTTGAGAACGTTGATTTGTTCTTGGCTGCTGAAGATGAGTGTCTCAACGATAAGGCGTATATTGTTCCTGGTCTTGGTGATGCTGGTGACCGTCTGTACGGTCTTGCTCAGTAGTCAGATATTGGACGGTCTGGCGTTTCGCTATTAAAAAATTTTTGACCTTTTAAATGGGGGTATAAGAGCTTCTTCTCTTATACCCCCATTTGCATACAAAATGCATAAATCATGTTGTTTAATATTTTGTGTAGTGCTTGAGTGTAATTTTTTGTGAGATTATTTTGGGTTGCTGGGGGTGGTGTTTAGAGGCTCTTTTCTACACGCTTGGGATAAATGTGGGAAAGTGTTGGCATGAAGGAGTGCTCCCCACTTTGTGGATGAGTTTTGGTGTTGTTGTGTTGGGATCACTCGGTGTTGGTGTGGTTTAGTGTGCCTATTTAGTACGTGTGCTTTGTTGTGAATCTTGGAAGAATGCGATGGTGGTGGGAGCTTTTTGTGAGGTGTGTGGTCTTGTGTGGTTTAGGCTGGGTGAGTTTGGGACTGGTTCTTGGTCTTGGTGCTAGTAGGGATGAAAAAGGAGAAAAGTTGAGGTTAGTCTTGACAAATCGCTAGTGCTACATGGTGTTGTTGGTTGGTGTATATCGGACAAAAGTGTATGCCTTGAAAGTACAGGTTGTTTATGTATAAAAAATAATAGTTACGTATTTTTATGTACCAAAATATGAGAAAAAGAGAACCTGTATAGACAGCATTTTTTGAGATAATTCCCTCAACTGTCCAAAAAACAGAGGAATGTTACTTGATTTATCGACGAAATCATACAACGATAAAACGGTAAAGCGATCAAGAGCTTCATGTGTGGAAAAGCAGAAGATCCTGCACAAACCACCCAGATATACGCTCTTATCCCACCACAAGAAGACAGGTAAGAAGAATGTCCGGAGCACCTGGATACGTCCACATCTCTCAGCGGAACAGAGTATCAACTCAACGCACTGCGTCGAACCTATCTCAGGGACGTCACATGCCCAAACACCCCGCTAGCCTGCGTCCTATGACAACACATCATATTGACACCCCACCCGCAAAACTCAACCACCCCGAGAGTGAAGCACGTGGCTTTGTCATCTATGTCGGGCTCTCTGAAGAAACAGCAGCATCAAACGGGACATCACTTGTGCGTATCGTACAAGAACTACGCGACTATACCCGCGGTATCGTCCCAGAAGCTGACTCCTACGCGGCCGTCGCGCTAGCTCCATCCGGAGCAGAAGGAACAGACCTTGAAGTCGTGCGCAACGCCCTAGGTGACCCCACCGCTGTACACCACCAGCCCGAGCCTTTCTCATCTACACAATACTCATCCCAAGAACACAAACCTGCTCACTCCGTTGGTGTTCTTATCGACCTATCGCGTCGAGAAGTCTTTCTAGACGGTGAAGTCCTTAACCTCACCTACAAAGAATTTGAACTCTTGAACTACCTCGTTGAAAACGGTGCACGCACCGTCGGACGCGAAGAACTCCTCGCAAGCCTATGGCGAGATGCCGAGGAAACACCTAATGAACGAACTATTGACGTCCATATTCGTCGCCTACGTTCAAAATTGGGGCGTCTTGCCAACACCGTACGTACGGTACGAGGGCAAGGGTACAGATTCTACGAGCACCCCGAAGTCGTTGTATGGGCAGCTCCCGAATACTCCATCTAAAAGCTAACGCATAGCAATAAACCCGTGTAGGCGTCTAGAAAATAGGCGCCTATACGGGTTTAAAGAGAAACACGAAAAACAAAAACTATGGCTGACACACCAACTCTTTCAATAACGTCTCTAGGAACAGGCCCAAAAACTATTGTCTTTCTGCATGGACTCATGGGACGTGGCAAAAATTTCACCGCAATTGCAAAGAACCTCGAACAAGACTTTACAATTCTGCTCATCGACCTTCCTAATCACGGAAACTCTCCATGGACAGAATCCTTCGACTATAACAACATGGCAGATAGCGTCGCACAAGCTATCTGCGCATACCACGGCGAACCCGCCCCCGTTGTTGATGTCGTTGGACATTCCATGGGAGGAAAGGTCGCAATGCTCTTAGCGTTAAGACATCCAGAACTCGTGCGAAAGCTCGTAGTCTTAGATATCGCCCCTTCAGTATCTACCGGAAACTTTACCCATCTGCTGGGCTCTCTTCTGAAACTTCCTATCGAGGAATTCTCGACGAGAGCCGAAGCCCATAGAATGCTAACACCAGCAGTGCCAGACTCTAGCGTGCGAGGATTCTTACTTCAAAACCTCATTCGCACAGAAGAAGGATTCTCTTGGCAACCGAACTTACAAATGCTCTTTGAAAACCTGCCGAAAATTATGGGATGGCAAAACCCCAACCTTTCCTTCAACCGACCGGTGCTATGGATTGCAGGAGGGCGCTCCCTATATGTCACGTCAAAAGATACCCCTGTTATGAGGAGCCTCTTCCCACGCGTGCAAAAAGTTGTGTTTAAAAATGCTGGACACTGGGTGCACGCAGACCAGCCGGAAGAGACCGTGTACGCCCTCAAAAAGTTTCTAGCTCAAAGCTAGAGACCGGCTAAGATGGTGCTTATGGCTGAAGAACTTTCACAAAGACCAGATGACACACGAACCTTGATTATCATGCGTCATGCTGAAGCTGACTGGGGCATGGACGATTTCAACCGCCCCCTCACCTCTCGCGGGCACCTTCAAGCCCGAACCGCGGGCGAATGGCTGCACCATACAGGAACTCTTCCCGAAATGATCGTTTCTTCTGCTGCGTTGCGCACTCGGCAGACAACAACATGGGTATGTGAAGCTCTCGGAGAAAAAGCCCCAACAGCCTCCCTCGACGAGAGGCTCTATAACGCTCCAGCTCGTATGCTACGTCAGTGCATTGAGAATACCCCCGATTCTGTTCGCTCAATGATGTTAGTTGCTCACTTGCCGGGCGTACAAGATGCAGCAATGGATTTAATGAGCTCAACATCTGACTACGAATCACTCATGGATATTTCTTATGGTTTTCCACCCTCTTCGATTGCGGTCTTTGAGGTGGATACTTCTTGGTCTGAACTATTAGATCACGATGCGCGACTAGTTTCTTTTAGAACTTTCTAAGTTTTGAGGAGAACATAAAAATCCCTGGGCACTTTTACCTGAAAGCGCCCAGGGATTTTTTATGTGGCGGAGACGGGGGGATTTGAACCCCCGGTCGAGTTTAACCCCGACCCTTCATTAGCAGTGAAGTCCATTCGGCCGCTCTGGCACGTCTCCAACACCGTATCGTGTTTAGCCCGTCAACATCTGACTCAACCGCAATACAGCATTCACCATACTAGCTGTTTTGTGGGGTGTGGTCAAATAATTCTGTTGTCAGAGTCAGCCGTTCTTCAAACCAAAAGAAAAACCGCGTCTCTCACTCATGAGAAACGCGGTTTTACGTGGCGGATGGTAAGGGATTTGAACCCTTGAGACGGGGTTACCGCCTACTGGTTTTCAAGACCAGCTCCTTCGGCCGCTCGGACAACCATCCGTAGAAGAATCTACCAGAGAACTCATGAGAATACAAAACAGTGCGGCGACAATGTGTCAGAAAACATAAAATATTAGATGAATAATAAATACACCTTCGTCAAAACCTGCCCCTCTCTAGGTGATTTTTCAATTTTCTTAACGTAGTGTTGCGTTTGACATAGTGTCAGCAAATTAATTTAGGGTAACCTAAGAAAAGGAAGTAGATGAAAGGGGGAGAACGTGAGCCTCAAAGACTTCTTACAAGGGCGCCGTAACGACGCAGAACTCGGCCAAGGAATCTGGAGACGCGCACACGACCGCTTCAACCGTGGAATCGACAGATTCCACCAAATCCTCGAAAAACTACCAGACGACGGAACCCTCGAACTCGTCGTTCCAGAAGCAAACGCCCTCGCAGACCTACTACCACGCGTACGAACAATCGCAGCCCGCGCCCAACAACTAGCGCCCAGCAACAGCACCGACATCCCCGCATCACCCAGTGGCATCTACTCAGAACTTCACCGGTGCCTCTCACGAGCCGGAAACTCCGTCGCACTATGCGCAGAGGCCCTTGCCATGGTACGTTGCGCCGGAAGCTGCGAATTCCAATGCAACCGACAAGAAATCGTCATGCGACGTGTAGAAACAGTGCGAGAACACATTGAACGTGCAGAAGAACTCCTGCAACAAGCACACTACGAAACAACACAACGACACAACGAATACGCACAACAAAAAATTAGTGCATCCGCCTAAACACTGCCAGTACTCATCAAAGACCCCATAAACGTCTAAACTAAAAACGATGAGCAACACCCCACAACACCCCACCAACCCACGGCGCAAATACATACTCCTCACCCTTGCCGCCCTCACCGTTGCTCTTAGCGCCGGAATCATCGGCGTGCTCCTGACCGAATTCCTCCACCTCATCGAAAACCTCATCAGCAAAACTCAACAGGTGCCCCACCGAACACCTATAATGATGGCAACCGCCGGCGCCATCAGCGGAATCTGCTGGTGGAAACTACGCCAAAAAAACCTACCTAGCACCCAAGACATCATCACCACACGCGCGCAACACTACCCCTTCACCAGAACAACCATTGACGCCTTCACACAAGTATTCCTCGTCGGCGCAGGCGCATCCATCGGCAGAGAAGCCGCCCCTCGACAACTTGCAGCAACCATCGCCCACCGCCTCTACCACCCACAACACTTCACCCCAGAAGAACGCAACTTTCTCACTGCCGCCGCCTGCGGTGCAGCACTCGGGGCAGTCTACAACACCCCATACGCTGGAGCCGCTTACACCATCAGCATCGTTTCCCCCACCAAAAAATGGAGCAAAATCCTCGCCGCTCTAACGATTAGTTACCTTGCAGTCCTCATCCCTAGAGCCATCTACGGTGCCGCACCCTACTACCAACTACCAACATACAAACTCGAATATTCCAGCTGGATATGGGTGATTGGAGCCATCCTTATCGGCGCAATACTTGGCACAACCTTTCGTATCATTAGCCAAAACATCATCCAAAAAATACGCAAAGAACGCCCCCGCCACTGGTGGAAACTACCTGCACAACTATGCTCACTCATGCTCCTCACCGCAGTCATCGCCACCTACCAGCCAAATATTCTAGGAAACGGTGTCCTCATCATTGAACAAGGACTCCACCACAACATCACCCTCAGCAGTTTCCTCATCCTCGCCATTACCAAACCACTACTCACACTTCTGAGCCTACGAGCTGGTGCCGCTGGAGGAACTCTCACACCCGCGTTAGCTACTGGCGCAAGCATCGGTGCCTATATCGCGCTCGCATCCAGAACACCCGAACAACTACCGGTCTTCATGCTCCTTGGAGCAGCAGCATTATTATCTGCTAGCGAGGCCTCCGCACTTTTTGGGGCACTATTTACCATAGAACTCACCCACGCACCGATAGAGTTATGGGCGCCGCTCCTCATGTGCTCTATCGGCGCTGAATACCTCGGAAAAATACTCAACCGGCACATACAACACAACACGTGGCTCAACCCGCCACATTAGTAGCCATTAATGTGGCTACAGAGTAGAGAAGAAAAACCTCTGAGCTATGGTTTCATGGATACGGTACGACAAATAACACCGCCTTCATCGACCCAAACTTAAAGGAAACAATGAACCGCTACGCCCACATCGACGCTATGAGAGCTTTTGCCGTCCTACTCGTCGTATTCTCCCATGCAGGCCTAAGCTTTGTACCCGGCGGTTCTGGGGTTACCATTTTCTTCGTCATCTCTGGCTTCATCATCACATTCTTACTTCTGAGAGAACGAGAACAAACCGGAGGATTTGACGTCAACGGATTCTACATGCGACGTCTCATCAAAATCTTCCCACCTATGCTCCTAGCGTTAATTATCCCCACACTGATTTATATGAGCCTTGGCGGAAAAATCGATATCATCGACTTCCTCGGACAAATATTCTTCTTCTTCAACTGGCGTTACCTAGACTCACAGGTAACAGTTCTACCCGGTTCTGTTGTGACCTGGAGCCTATCTATTGAAGAACAGTTCTACCTTGTCTTTGCACTCATCTGGCTCTTCGCCGTGAAAAGCAAACACTATAAAAAAATTGTGGCAGGCATTGCCTCAACCGCTATCGTCTACTCCATCTGCTCCCGCATATATTTAAGCCTTCACCACGCCACCGGTGACCGTATCTACTTTGGTACAGGAACTCGAGTTGAGGCCATCGCACTAGGAACGCTAGTTGCACTATGGTTCTTTACCTACCGCAATACTCCAGCAGTTCAAGGTCGCCCTGTTGTCGGCACTCGATTCCGAAATACGCGAAGAATCCGTGACGGTAGAACTGTTCCTCTCATGGGGCGTAACACAATCGTGATTCTTGCCGTGCTTCTATATCTTGTGTCTCTGCTCATTCGCGATGAGTTCTTCCGCCAAACAATTCGCTACACCATTCAAGCTATTGCCGCAGCCATGATGATTCTATGGGGGCAAGTTGCTATTCGTGAAAAACTTGGTGATCAGCTCATGCACATCTTACGGTGGAAAGGGCTACAACTCTTAGGGTTAGCAAGCTACAGCATCTACATCTCTCACGACGTTCTTTACCATTTTCTTGAGCCACACCTTGGAATGCTTCCCCGTCCAGTCTTAGTGTTAACACTCGTAGCAAGCGGTCTAACTCTTGGCATCCTGATGTATAGGTGCATTGAAGTTCCCGCGTTACGGTATAAAGATCGGCATTTTGCGTCCGTACACGCAAAAGCTAGACAGCAAAGCTCATAAGAGAAAAATCTACAGCTAAGAATATTTGCCAAGAAAAATGGGCAGAACCTTCCCTTGCGAAGATTCTGCCCATTAACATCTCTAACCCTTATTTTTGTAAAGGTACCTGTCGGATGAAAAAGCTGAGAACAAAGCTCAACAATACCGCTGGTATAGAGAACAAGAAAATAGGAGGCATCGCCGTAGAAAATGCTTCAGCAATGAGCTGTTGAGCAGTCTCCGGCAAAGACGCCAAAACTTGTGGAGTAAGCGAACTGAGCTGTTGAGCGTTGAGAGACTGCGCTGCCATCTGAACAGAATGTTGTTGTGTAAAGGCCGTGAGATTACCAATAAATAAAGACCCTGAAACAGCAATTCCTAGAGAAGCCCCTAACTGTCGGATAAATGTTGTTGTAGAAGTTCCTGCCCCGATATCACGTGGAGGAACACTATTTTGAACAACCAGCAGAGTATTCTGCAAGGTAAAACCGATACCAACACAAATCACGACCATCAACACCGATAACCACAGGTACGATGTGTGCTGGTCGATAACGCTAAACCCAAGAAGTCCCAGAATAATCAAAGCTGGCCCAGCAACAAGATACAACTTATAGTTTCCTGTAGCAGAAATTAGACGACCTGAAATAACTGTGGCGGCAACTTGAGCAAAAGTCATAGGAAGAATCATCAGACCAGCAACAGTTGCAGAAACACCCCACACCATTTGGAAAAATGTCGGAAGGTACGCGCCCACGCTCATCATCGCAGCAGAGACACCGACTCCCATGAAAACGCAAACCCACACATTAGGGTCTTTGAGAATACCTAAAGGAATCAACGGTTCTTTAACGCGTAACTCCACCGCAATAAAGAGAGCAACACTGACTACCGCTAAGGCGATGAGAGCCATGATTTGTGGAGACCCCCAAGGGTACACGGTTCCGCCCCAGCTCGACACCAGAATAAGCGATGATGAACCAAGAACCATCAGAATAATACCGAGATAGTCGATACGTGGCGGCGTAGCGTGTTTTGGTGTACCAAGATGCAAAAACTTGAGGATAAAGAACAACGCAAGAGCACCTAATGGAAGATTCACGTAGAAGACCCAACGCCAGCTCAGCGCATCAGTTAGGAAACCACCTAATAAAGGACCGGCAACAGACGCAATACCAAAAGCTGCCCCAATAAGGCCCATATAGCGTCCACGGTCACGTGGCGCTAACACATCGGCAAGAATAGCTGTTGCACCTGTAAAAATGCCGCCACCACCAATGCCTTGAACAGCGCGGAAAAGAATAAGCTGCCACATAGACCCTGCCACACCACAGAGTACTGAACCGACGAGAAAAACCACTGCCGAAAATAGAAAGAGAGTTTTTCGTCCGTAAAGGTCACCTAACTTACCGTAAATGGGTAAGGTAATGGTCGAAGAAATCATATATGCCGTGATAACCCACGAAATATGCTCTAATCCGTTTAAATCACCAACAATAGTGGGCAATGCGGTAGCAACAATGGTCTGATCTAGCGCAGCTAAAAGAACCGTTAACAACAGTCCAATAAGAATCATGCGTAGCTCACGAGAACCGGGAACAAGCCACGAAGAACTACCGTGTATATCAGGTGATGCAGGTGAAGGCACTAAAACTCCTAAGTATTCAGAGGCCGAGGCTACGACCTATTCACTCTACTCCGAGGTTCTATAAAACACCTTATGATGTAAGGAATCTTAAATGTGATGTTTTAACTATTTTTAGAGGATATGACAAGGGTTATTGATTTTCGATAAAGCTGCTCTCAGACCGTCATAGTTCTAGGAGTCTTGAGGACTATATCTATACACTGGAGATGAACAATATTATCGGCTCATTAGGAGTACAGTTCTCATGCCACATTTTCACCGCAATGAACGTGCTGCATCGTTACCTGCTCGTCTTTCTCGCAGCTGGTTACTTGTTTCGGCAGCTTCTTCTGAAGAATATATTGCGAACGCTCTAGAGTCAGAATCAGATTCCATCCTCATCGACCTTGAAGATGGCACGCCTGAAAATCTCAAAGACGAATCTCGTGAAAAAATTGTTGAACTGCTCAATGGTGAAGTTAGCACTTGGGTCAGAATCAATGGGATGAGAACAGAACATTGGAAAAAAGATGTTCAAGCGCTCAGCAACGTTAAGGGGTTGCGAGGAGTCATGCTGGCAGAAACCGAGCACCCTGATGAAGTGACTCGAACTGCGATGATGATGCCAGCTGGTACACCGGTTATTGCATTGGTTGAGTCTGCTTTAGGTATGGTGAACGTGGTAGATATTGCGCGAGCACCGGGGACGTTCCGTCTAGCCTTCGGAGTGGGTGATTTTCGTCGAGACACAGGCGTTTCGGATGACCCTATCGCCTTATCATATGCGCGTTCTCAACTTGTTTTAGCGTCGCGTGTTGGTGGTTTGCCTGGGCCTATTGATGGGCCTTCATTAGGTAAACACGGTGGTTCGTTGATGAGTGATTGTGCGGTAACATCGAGTCACGGCATGACTGGAAAATTGTTGCTTGATCCTCAGCAGGCAGAAACTATTAATATTGCGCTTGCTCCCAGTGAAGAAGAAATTCAATGGGCACGCGAAATGTTAGCCGAATCAACAAATGGTGCAGTTCCTAAGGATGGTTCATATCTTCCACGTTTGGCTCGTGCACGTAAAGTCTCTGAACTGGCGAAAACTTACGGATTGTGGCGTAACTAGTGTTTCGGTTAGTCTGCAGTGTGCCGGTCGTCTGAGTATCCGAGGAGGTACGCAAAAGAGACGGCTGTAGTAATTGTGAGGATTACTGCGCCTGTAAGAGATGAGTCCGTGGGGAAGAGAGACCGGTAGAAGAACCAGAAACCTGCTGATGGTATGAGTAAGACGATGAGGAGCAGGATAAAACCGCGCGAATAACGGAACCCTGTTCGGTGTCGATCAAATGTGAAATGCTCCCGTTGCATGAGAGAGTTTTCCTCCAAAATGAGAAAATTTTAAAAGCGAGTGTACTAATACAATAACGCTTTATAGTTGCTGTATCTAGAGGTACACAAAGCAAACATATATTTTCTTAGGAAAGCATTAAAGAGTGGTCCAAGAGCCCTGCTAGATACATCTTAATGAACAGTTCAATGAAAAGAGAAAAACCCGTTAACTGAAACAGCGCCTTTACCATGACGATGGCAAAAGCGCTGAATCTTGAGCCCCCAGTCGGATTTGAACCGACGACCTTTTCTTTACGAGGGAAATGCTCTACCCCTGAGCTATGGAGGCCTAGTCCACCCTAAAGCGAACGAAAAACACTGTACCAGAACACCTGTTCTTACGCCAGTTCACAGCAAATATTTTGTGTCTCATGACGGTGCGTGCTCAAGAAACACCAACACACTATGGTTTTCTAGTAATAGCACCATCATAGAATCGGAGAAACAACTATGAACATAAATACCCCTTACACCCGACGTACCCTCCTTGGCGCCAGCACTCTTACTGCTGCAACACTTCTACTGACCGCCTGTGGTTCAGATACCTCTACCGCATCTTACAGCAACACCAAAGCCGTAGATACGGGCGTACGAGACGATAACGGATACCACCTCAACACCGTTCTCAACGACAAACCAACCGTCACACTCTTCACCGACTACCAGTGCCCCTACTGCAAAAAAGCTGACCCCGCCTACCTTGAAGCAGCAGGAGAGCTTGACGGTATCCTCAACGTCACCGTTCAAAACTTTCCACTACCTATGCACCGTTTCGCCATCTCTGCAGCACGCGCAATGATTTGTGCACAAAACCAGAAGAAATATATCCCTTTCTCCGAAAAGGTCTTTTCTGAACAAAAGACGTGGGGCGAATCTGAGAATGAAGAAGCCGCCTACCAAAAATTTGCTGACTACGCCAAAGAACTAGACTTTGACATGGCTCAGTTCAAAACTGACTATTCTGCTACCGGAACAGAAGACATCATCAAAGCGTCCTTTGAACAAGGCAAAAAATTTGGAGTACGCGGAACACCAAGCTTTGTGCTAAATGGAAAAGTCCTTGAAGACGTCAACTCCTCAACCAGTGCAGCCGATATGGTCAAAGAATTTAAAAAAGCGGCTGGAATCTCTGAATAACACAGAACCTGATAATAGAACGCACCATGAAAATAGCTTTAGCTCAGATACGTTCAACACCGAACGTCTTTGAAAACCTCACAATAGTTCGAGACTACGCTGAACAAGCTCAACAACAAGGTGCCCAGTTGGTGGTCTTCCCCGAAGCAACAATGTTTCCCTTTGGGGAAGACCTCTACACCCAAACTCATCGTCACTACCACCAATGGGAACAAACTCTAAGCGAATTTGCTCAAGACATCGGTATCCACATTATTGCTGGCGGATTTGCACCTGAACCCTCTGAAGCTCACCGTGTTTACAATCAACTGAGTTGCGCATTTTCCCTAGACAAAATAGACAAGGCAGCTGAATCTGAAAAACTGCAATATTATCGAAAAATACACGTATACGATGCCCTAGGATACCGTGAATCTGCACATATCATTGCCGGTAAAGAGCCAGCTCTCATCACTATCGATGGGGTCTGTCTCGGGTTAAGCACCTGCTATGACGTACGTTTCCCCGAGCTCTACCAGCATTTGGCAGCGGCCGGCGCACAATGTATGGTCATTTCTGCATCATGGGCAGGTGGACCACATAAACGCGAACAATGGCAGACACTGACCAGCGCTCGTGCCCTCGATACCGGCTCATATGTTATTGCTGTAGACCAAGCATTATCACCGACACCGAACTCCGGCATACCTTCCGGCATCGGCTATTCTCGTGCCATAGCACCTTATGGAGAAATCCTTTGTGAACTAGGTGAAGTTTCCGCCTTAGCTATCGTAGATATTGACCTGACACAGGTGGAGCGCACTCGAGAGAGCCTTCCCCTGCTCCAACAACGCCAGCTCAAAACGGTTTCTACAACGGTGTGATATGAGGCCTTTTTCTCCAGCGCATCTGCTCGCCACTTGCCCCAAGTGGTAGCATATTTTTCCTAAGACTATCGGCGGAGAACTATCTTTATGGGCGAACACTCACACCATTCTCATCAGGGACATCAGCACTCTCATTCTTCGACAAACCCTCGTAAACTTTTAGCCGTTGCCGCTATCGCATGGGGTCTTTGTGCCGCTCAGCTTTTTGGTTCTTTTCTCACCGGCTCTTTGGCTCTTCTTTTGGACACCGTACACGTACTAACTGATGCATTAGGTGTGACGGTTGCTCTGATTGCTTCACGGCTTGCTCTACGGCCTTCCACACACCGTCGCACGTGGGGTTGGAAACGTGTTGAAGTTATTTCTGCAATGTTCCAAGCCTCGATTCTGTTGGGGGTTGGCGCCTTCGTCATTGTTGAAGCGGTACACCGGTTTTTCGCTCCAGAACCTATAGCGAGCACTGAAGTACTAATTTTTGGTGTTATTGGTCTTGTTGGAAACCTCGTGATGATTGCTATTTTGGTTGGTGGTGATCATCAGAACTTTAATATGCGGGCTGCTTTCTTAGAGGTTATTAATGACGCTCTGGGGTCTGTTGCTGTTATTGTGTCGGCGGTGGTAATGAACACAACTAGGTGGTACGGTGCAGATGCTGTTGTTGCCTTATGTATCGGGGTGTTGATTGTTCCTCGAACGCTGTTGCTTCTTCGTGATACGCTTGATGTTCTTTTGGAATCGACTCCTCGTAATCTTAACCTTCAAGAGTTACAAAAACATTTAGAATCTCAAGAGCATGTTGTTGCGGTGCATGATTTGCATGTTTCTCAGATTTCTTCTGATTTACCGGTTTTGACGGCGCATATTATTTTAGAGGACGAATGTTTTACCTCGGGGCATAGTGTTGAAATTTTGCGTCATTTACAGGACTGTGTAGCCGAACATTTTGATGTTAGTATCGAACATTCTACTTTTCAGTTAGAGCCAGAATCTTTTGGTTCTGGCCAACATTATCGAAATCTGCCTTAAGGACTCTTGGTGGCTCATCCTTCTCTTCGCCTGTCAACGTCGGGGCTTATGGCTCGTATTATTCCTGATGAGATGAATCAAGGCTCATATATTTTGTGTCTTGGGTCTGCAGAACAGTCTCACGTTAATATGCTGTCGCCAGAGACTATTTTTTATGAGTATCTTCGTCGTATTGGCAATGTGATTGATGCGCTTGCTGTTGCGGGGGAGCCATTGCGTATTGCCCATTTGGGTGCTGGTGCGTTGACTCTTGTGCGTTATGTTCAAGCGACTCGTCCGGGTTCTATTCAGGTTGCTGTTGATATTGAACGAGAATTGGTTGAATTTGTGACGGCTCATCTTCCATTACCGTTGGGTACACAATGTCAGTCTGTTGTTGCTGATGCTCGTGAGGTATTAGGTGATATACCACGGCTATTAGATAGCCCAGCAGGTGTAGACGCTATAGTGCTCGATATTTTTTCGGGGTGGGATGCTCCTGAACACCTTCGACAGAGGGAATTTTATGAATTAGCTCAACGTGCTTTGAGTGATGATGGGGTTCTTTTAGTTAATGTTGGTGATGATCCTGGTTTGAGTTTCTTTGCTTCTCAAGCTCAACATATGTTAGAGGTCTTTGAGCATGTGTGGTGTTTGTGTGAACGTTCGATGTTGACAGGGAAACAGGCCGGAAACCTGATTTTAGTGGGTAGCCGTCATGTTTTAGATGAGTCGATGAGAACATTTTTAGAGGGTGTAGGGCCTCACCCCGGTGTTGTTTTAGATACGTGGCAGGTTGCTGATTTTGTGAAGAGCCTATGAGGTTTTTCTTCTTTTGCGGAGGGCGACGTTTGCCCCGACAACTTTTGAGCGGGAGCTGATGGTGATGCCGATACTTGCGATGACAAGCAAAATAATTGCGGCCCAACGGTAAAGTCCCGTATGTTGTGCAAGTAGTATCCAGCCGGCGATAGCGGCAATAGCTGGTTCTAAACTGAGCAGGATGCTAAAAGTGTTTTGGGGTATTCTGCGAAGAGCTGCAAACTCAAAGGTTGCTGGGACTAGTGACGAGAATAGTGCGGTTGCTAAAGCAAAGAGTAGAAGTTTGATATCGCTAAAGACGATGGTGGCACCGGCTGCCCCTAACGGTAATAATGTGAGTGCTGCGATAAAGAGCCCTACAGCTAGGCCTGAAGCCCCTTGGATGACGGAACCTAAACGGGTGCTCGTGATAACGTAGGCTGCCCAGAAACCACCGGCTATTAGAGCATAAAGAACACCTAATAGGTCGATATTTGAAGAGTCGTTGAGGGCGTCTACCCCGAGGATGATGAGGCCTATTGCGGCAAGGAGCGCCCACAGGAAATCGATGAGTCGTCGGGAGAGGGCGATAGCTAAGATGAGCGGACCCACAAATTCAATTGCGACAGCTAATCCGAGGGGAATGCGGGCTATTGCCTGATAGAAGAACCCGTTCATGAGGCCTAATGAGATGCCGAAGAGGATGGTAGCTTTCCACTGGTGTGTGTTCCATACTCTGAGGTTGGGGCGTATAAAGGCTAAAACGATGAGTGAGGCGAAGCCTAGACGCAAGAGGCTCACACCCCATGCTCCGATGTGGGGGAAGAGGTGAACGGCGAAGGCTGAGCCGAATTGTAGTGAGAAGCAGGAACCTAAGACGAGCCATACTCCAACGGTGTGTGCAGAGGGGCGTATCGTACGTAGCGGTAATGTAGACAAATTTACTTTCTTTTCGGCAGGTGGTAGTTGGGGAGGTCGTTGTTGCTGTTATGGGGTGTAACAGCAGAATAGTTATTTTAGCGTTAAGTTTTCGGTTCAGAAGAACCTTGTAATTACAAAAAATATATGGGCTGACAGGGTGTTGATGCGGTTTTTGAGCAGAATAAAACATTCTGGGGTGTCGTTCAGATGACTGCTAGGGTCTAATAGGCGTTTTTAAGCTGAAAAATAGTAGCTAAGGTGGTTTACTAAAAACATGTTTGATTCTATGAAGAACCCTTTTGATACTGACGGTAAACCAAAACCGGCGTTGACGAAAAGTCTTGATACTATTTTGAGGATTCAACGTCCTTTAGTGGTGTCGATGGTGATGCGAATTCGTGAACGTCATCCTGAAGAGTCACCGGCTCAGATTGCAAAACGCCTGGAGACTATTTATCTACGTGATATCACCATCGGTGGTGGTGCTGTAGGTGCTTCAGCTTTTATTCCCGGTGTGGGAACTGCAACCTCCGTGGGGCTATCAGCTCTAGCGGTAGGAGGCTATCTTGAACGTACCGCCTTGTACGTACAAGCGTTAGCGGAACTTCACGGCGTACACGTTGAAAACCCTGAAGCTGCACGCGCTATGGTCATGGGCATCATGCTAGGTGATGATGGCGCTGTTCTCATGAGTACTTTGATGTCGCAAACCGGTAAAGCCGCCGGTATCTCTAATAAGTGGGGGCTCATGATGGGTAAAGAATCTACTAAGTTCTTCAGCGTAGAACGCACTATCCGCAATATGTTTGTGAAACGGTTCTTGACCCGTCAATCAGGTGCTCTTTTGGGGCGCGCCTTACCTTTTGGTATTGGTGCTGTTGTTGGCGGCGGAGCTAACTTGGCGTTAGGACGTAAAGTCGTTGAAGCAGCTCATGAAGCGTTTGGTGAGGCTCCACCGATGTTCCCTGCTTCGCTCTCTTTTGCAGAGCGAGCACCACGTTTTGAAGATTCTGTTCAGGCTCAACAACAGGCGCAGAAAGATTCTTCAATCATTCAGGGAGAAATTGCAGAATAATTCTCGGGTAGGTCGTATCGCTTCATAGATATAGCTGAGGGTTGCACACCTCATAACGAGGTGTGCAACCCTCAGCCGTTGATACCATTATTTTTAGTTGCTACGGTTCATAAACTGTACGAGGTCGGGCGCAATACCGGTGTACAGTGCGGGGGTGAGCTGGGATAGGCGTTTCTGGGCCTGCGCACTTAACCCTAATGAGGCAACAAATTCTTGGAGGCGTTGAGCGTCAACACGTTGTCCGCGGGTGAGCTCTTTGAGGCGTTCATACGGATTCTCCATTCCTTCAACACCCGCGATTGCTTCGGCACGCATGACCATTTGGATGGCCTCAGCAAGCACCTCCCAGTTCTGGTCAAGGTCTTGAGCCATCACATCATCGGCAACATCTAGACGTTTGAGTCCTTTGACGACGTTAGACATTGCTAGAACAGAATGGCCAAAGGCAATACCGATATTACGTTGTGAGGATGAGTCAGTGAGGTCTCGTTGCCAGCGTGATTGAATCAATGTGGCGCTGAGCGTGCCAAGAAGCGCATTCGCAATTTCAAGGTTCGCTTCAGCATTTTCAAAGCGAATGGGATTGACCTTATGCGGCATAGTTGAAGAACCTGTTGCTCCGGCAACAGGAATCTGACGGAAGAAACCGATAGAGATATAGTTCCAGATATCGGTGCAGAGGTTGTGTAGCACCTGATTGAACCGTGACATGGCATGGTATAGCTCTGCTTGCCAATCATGGTTTTCAATTTGGGTCGTGAGCGGGTTCCAGCTTAGCCCTAATGAAGTGACAAACTCTTCGGAGATTTTAAGCCACGAAGCGTTAGGTGCAGCAACGACATGTGCAGAGAAAGTACCTGTTGCACCGTTGATTTTGCCGAGAAACTGCACTTCTTTGACGGCGTTAAGATGGCGGTTAAGACGGTAGGCGAAGACTGCTAATTCTTTACCTACGGTACTTGGTGTCGCTGGCTGTCCATGGGTTCGGCTCAACATGGGAGTATGAGCGGAATCTTCTGCCATGGTGCGAAGTTGTGTGATGAGTTCTTCAGCTTGTGGAATCCATACGTGGTGTACGGCGTCTTTAATACCTAGAGCGTAGGAAAGGTTATTGATGTCTTCTGAGGTACACCCAAAATGTACGAGCGGAGTTAGATGTTCTAACCCGATAGCTGCTAAGCGGCGACCAATAAAATATTCCACTGCTTTAACATCGTGGACGGTCGTTGCTTCAATTTCCGCTAGTTCGTTAATATCCTCAGGAGAGAACTCGGTGACAATGCTACGCAATGCGAGCTCTTGTTCTTCGGTGAGGGGTGAAAGCCCCGGAAGCACACTCTTTTTGCAGAGGTAGATGAACCACTCTATTTCGACGTGGATACGGTCACGGTTAAGAGCCGCTTCTGAGAGGTAATCGACGAGAGGCTCTGTTACCGCCTTATAACGGCCATCCAGTGGGCCTAACGCGATAGCTGAGCCAGTGAGGCTACGTCGTCCATTGGGTAGAGTCATGCAAAGATCAGGTTGAGACATACTTCTATTCTGTCATGTGATATGCCGGTTGTGGTTGAGATAACTCAGAAAAGCTTAAAAGCTCAGGCGCTATTGCGTCATACTCAAGAAACTTTGTACCTCATACCTGTGGAAAATACGATACGATGCACCCTTTCCTCAAGATTATCCACAATTCTTCCCCTCAACGTCTTCTGCTCTAACCATTCATCTAACGTATCTCTAGAACAACTACACCGGAGAACAGCCTGTTTGAGGAAACCACCCACCTATGGAAGAACAACACCTTTTATTTCTTGCACAACAACAAGGCTTCGGCACATCCAGAAGTACCCCTATCGCTGAAGGACTCTCTCAGCTTGCCCATCACATACGAGAACAAACACAAGAACTTGCACAACGACTCAACGAACAAGAAGAGAAACAACGACAGATTCAACGCACCCTCCACCTGAAAACACAGATGGAATGGGACTCTCTCGCATCTAAAAACTTTTACCGGCTCATCGAAGAGGAAGAACACTCACAACAGTATCTAGAACATCAACTTCATGAAAAACGTCAAAACCTCATCCAAGCTGGTGAAGAATTAGCACAACAAGCAGAACATCTCAGTGCCCTAGTAACTACTGCCGGTATCGCAGTAGATCACGCCATCATCCAAGCACACCGGTACAGTGACGCTGCAACGGTAGGTGCTGAAATCCTCTACACACAGAGCGTTAGAAACACTCAATCAGCTTTAGAATCTCTCCTTCACCACCCATTGATGAATTTCCTGCCTACCTACTCGTAGAAAGCCCCCATCATGACGTCTTCTCTTATAAGGTTGAAAGAATCTCACACTACAGTGATGAGAAATATCAGAGAAGGGCACACCACCCTTCTGCGAGTAGATACGACAAGCCTTCAAGAATACTCAACACACCTACGCCGCACGCACGAAATAAATCAACAGGTTGCGCAAGAACTGAGCATCATATCTGCTGATGTGATGAAGCTACTTGCCCTACATCCTCAAGGTTTTTCTCTGGGCACAGAAATCCTAGAACTATCTCAGTGCAGCACACAGCGCGCCAGCGAACAGCTAGACCTTACCGTTCGTCTCGAACAAACAAGTATCGCCTACGAACAAGCTGATTACATTGCTACGGAGCTTTTACGCACCTGCCAAACCCAACTACCGGCAGCCATGTATTGGATGGGCTCACTCTTTAGCTCAGGCGGTCCACTTGCTCAGGCAACAACGCTGATGCCCGTTGCTGGTCCAATCACGAGTTTCTTAGGACAACGAATTTTCTTCGGTATGGGGTATTGGGGAGACTACCTATATAACGGTGAAGAATACGCAAACCGTCGTCGAGCAGAAAAAATGAAGCTTTACGGTATCAGCTCCCTCAGCAGAACTGCCACAGAATATGTTGAAGATAAACTCCACCGTGGAGGATACCTTCGAGCACTCAACATCTCAGGAATACAAACATACAAATCAGCTGATTCTGCAACCTTCGAACACATAGAACAGCAACTTGTTATTCCTCAAAGCCCCGCTGATTATGCACATAATTTTGAGACAATATCCTCTGGCGTCAACACCATCGACGAACTCCAACACCAACAAGGAATCAACGTCGAATACGACGGTGTTTTCCTCCAACATATTTATGATTCGTCCGAACAGCTCTCAGGTGTTATCGCCTACGTCCCTGGAACAGATACTGACGGCATCACCCTACACGGGGCACCTATCGGAATTGCTAGTAACCTCAGCTCCGTCACCGACTCACCAGAGACACCAATGGAAGAAAGTTCTGCCGGACTACAACTACTAGACACCGCCCTAGAACAAGCAAACCTACCAGCAGATACACCCATCTACTTAGCCGGGTTCAGCCAAGGCGGAGCCATTGCCGCAGTTGCATCAACACATCAACAATTCCGCAAAAAACATAATGTGCAAGGAGTCTACTTGCAAGGTGCCCCCATTGGCTCCCTCCCCTTAGCTACAGATATTCCCATACACGTTCTTACCGACCAAAACGACGGCGTTACGTCCCTCCAAGGCACCTCCCTGAACACCACACGTACCCCAAATATCTCAACATTAGAAACCCATTACAGAGAAACTCCTACCGGTACTCAAGAGACCAAAGAACGTGCCCAAAAAATTCGAGAAGCAACACAACTATGGGGGAACCACCCCGTATGGCAAGGAAGCACCTCATATTTTGCTGGAATGATAAGCCGCCATGCCCCCACCGAACACGGATACCGCCAATACCGTATCAGCACAGAAAACTACCCACTAGCACACCAACCCCTGCCCATGATGAAAAACTTTTCACGAAACCAGCATAAAACCAAGCTATCTGTCGTTGCCGGCTCCACCCTTCCACGAAACCTTAGCAAATCAGCAGTACTTGCCCACGACCTACGAACAGGAATCCATGTGGGAGCACATTTTGCCTCATCTATCGCACAGAATCTCCCTGGAGAAGCCGGAAAAGTTGCAAACACCTCCCAAAAAATAGAAGACATCAGCAACGACTATCTCACACCAGAAGAAAACCCCTTCAACGAACACTGGTATGACTACCAGCCTGCAAAAAGATAAGAAAACCTACTCTCTCTACCTCATACCCTCGCAAAGGAACCAAGCTCAAGGTGTAAAAGAAAAACAGAAAGAACTACACTCGAAACTATGAATAATCCTTCTTGCGATCACCAACCACAACTGCCCACCCCGCGAGCAGTATTCTCCCAACTGCCTCAATACTCTGCTGGTAAAGCTCCACAACCGGTACCGGGACTTGAACAATATAAACTTTCTTCTAACGAGAACCCACTCGGCCCCGTACCAGAAGTGGCGCATATCCTTGAGAACTTCACTCAAGTTCACCGATACCCTGATCCTCTCTGTGCCTCATTACGTCATGCGCTCGCAGAAGAACACGGTATATCTGCCGAAGACATCGTGACTGGCGCTGGCAGTCTCGGTGCGCTAAACCAGATTCTTGCAACGTTTGCTGGAACATCTGCTGACGGTAGTGCAGATGAAGTCATCTATGCGTGGCGTTCTTTTGAGGCATACCCTATTTGTGTTGGGTTAGCTGGTGCGAAGAGCGTTAAAGTTCCTCTGACTGCTGAGGGGGCACATGATTTAGAGGCGATGGTCGAAGCTATTACCGATAAAACTCGCGTCATCCTCGTCTGCACACCGAACAACCCTACTGGGCCATCTGTTACAGAACATCAGCTCCGTTCCTTCTTAGATCGGGTACCTTCACATATCGTTGTGGTCATCGACGAAGCCTACTTTGAGTTCTGTGAGGCCTCGCCGGTTATGGCGGGAGAAGAACCTCCGGTCAACGGGCTATCGGTTTATCCTGATTATCCAAACGTTATTATTTTGCGGACATTCTCAAAAGCTCAAGGACTTGCCGGTTTACGCGTCGGATACTCCATTTCTCATCCTCAGCTAACACAGTATTTGAGAGTTGCAGCAACACCTTTTGCGGTAACAAATATTGCTGAACAAGCTGCAATTGCCTCTATTGAACACCGTGATGTGGTGATGCAAAGAGTCCGTCATCTTGTTGCTGAACGTGAACGTGTTGTGCGGGCATTACAAGAACTAGGATGGTGGATTCCTACGACTCGAGCTAATTTTGTGTGGCTTAATCTTGGTGAAAATACTGCAGATTTTACGCAAAGAGCTGAATTACATGCTCTTTCGGTGCGTGCTTTCGCTCAAGAAGGGGTTCGTGTCTCTATCGGAGAGGACGAAGCAAACGATCGTTTCATTGCGCTCTGCCAATCTGTCGAATATGCACCTCAGTGCCCAGAAGGGACGCACTTTTAAGCTTCTTTAAGGAGGGGTAAAAAGTGTTGGGTGGGAGCGCTCTGAACACCCAAGAAAATGCTTATTTGTACTGGTGAGACCGCTTTAATAAGGACACGCAGAACATCAAGTATTCAGAGTATTCTCACCAAAGAGGAATAGGGTGTAAGGAGGTAACACCCACTAATCTGTACGAAGGCGGAACGATGGTAGAACGTCACCATAGTACGAGCAATATTCCACCGTTAATCCAATTGATGGATGACTCAGCTCAGCTAAGCCCACATGAAGTGTTCAGCGAGTATGTCAAAGACATCGGAGTAGAACAGTTCCAAGAGTTCTACCGTCAAATGGTGATTGTTCGTCGTTTTGACGATGAAGCGACCGCGTTACAACGCCAAGGTCAGCTATCCCTCTGGGTCCCTAGTCGAGGACAAGAAGCCGCCCAAGTCGCATCGGGGTTTGCTCTAAGTCCTGAAGATTATGTGGTCCCCTCCTATAGAGAACACGCATTAGCCTTTTCTCGAGGTGTACCTCTTGAACAGTTAATGCCCTTTTTCCGTGGTTCTGGAACCTGCGGTTGGGATATTAAAAAACACCGTTTTCACCCCTACACTGTTGTGCTCGCAGCGCAAGTTCCTCAGGCGGTCGGTTATGCAATGAGTATGAAACGAGCGTGCTCATCAGGAGAGTATTCTTCTCAACCAGCAGTTGCCGTATATTTTGGTGATGGCTCCTCTACTGAAGGTGACGTTCATGAATCAATGGTTTTTGCAGCCTCCTATGACGCTCCCGTATTATTCTTCGTGCAAAATAACCGTTGGGCTATATCGGTTCCTTTTGAAACGCAATCGCGTGTACCAATAGCAACACGAGCTCAAGGGTATGGTTTTGAGGGGCTACGCGTAGACGGTAACGATGTATTAGCTGTTGTGGCAGCAACTCGTTACGCTCTCGAAAAAATTCGGTCAGGAGAAGGCCCCGTCTTGATTGAGGCAGAGACCTACCGTTTAGGTGCGCATACAACAGCTGACGACCCCACAAAATACCGTGAAGAACAAGAACTCCAAGAATATTCAGCCTTAGACCCGCTCCTACGTCTAGAAAAATATCTACGAGACCATTATGCGGTGAGCGACTCTTTCTTCGAACAGGTACGCCATGAGGCTGCGCAGATAGCTCAACAAGTACGAGAATATACGCTCAACTCTGAACCAGAAGACTTTGAGAAAAACTTCGATAACGTCTATGCACAACCGCATACACAAACAGAAGCAGATAGAGCGTTCTACCGCGAATACTTAGAAGGCTTTGAGGACGAGGACTAACAATATGACTTACGAAAATTTAGCGTTATCTAAAGCGATTACTCGTGCCTTATCCGATGAGATGTCAGCCTGTGAAGACGTAATCGTCTTAGGTGAAGATGTTGGAAAACTTGGGGGAGTGTTCCGTGTCACCGATGGTCTTTATCAAGAATTTGGGCCACAACGGGTATTAGATACACCCTTGGGAGAATCTGGAATTATCGGTACTTCTATTGGTATGGCCATGAGCGGGTTACGTCCTGTGCCAGAGATTCAATTTGATGGTTTTGTTTTTCCTGCGTTTAACCAGATAACAACTCAGCTTGCTAAGATCCGTACTCGCTCTACTGGTCAGTTGAGTGCCCCTGTGACTATTCGTTTACCCTATGGTGGTGCAGTGGGTGCTATCGAACATCATTCAGAATCTCCAGAAGCCTATTTTGCTCATACACCAGGGTTACGTGTTGTGGTCCCATCCTCTTCACACGATGCCTACTGGATGCTGCGAAAAAGTATTCAACATCCTGATCCCGTAATCTTTATGGAACCTAAACGCCGTTATTGGCTCAAAGGTGATGTTGAATTTTCTGCAGATGATTATGACCCGTTTCAAGCAGCGGTAGTTCGCGAAGGCACAGACCTGACGCTCGTTACTTATGGTGCTCTTGTTCCAGTTGCTTTAGCCGCAGCTGAAGCAGCCGTAGAAGATGGGCATGATATTGAAGTTATTGACCTACGTTCTATTTCTCCACTGGATATTGGTACTGTGGCAGATTCTGTGAACAAGACGGGGCGTGCTGTTATTGTCCAAGAAGCTAGCACCTTTGTGTCAGTATCTTCAGAATTGAGTGCTGCTGTGACGGAACAATGCTTTTATTCGTTGGAAGCACCTGTGCTACGTGTGGGTGGTTTTCATATGCCGTATCCAGTGCCGAGAGCTGAAGAAGAATTTTTGCCCGGTATTGACCGTATTCTTGACGCTATTGACCGTTCATTCTCGTATTAGAACCATCTCCCTCAGACGAAAGGACACGAACTATGTCTCAGGTATTTAGACTTCCCGATGTGGGAGAGGGCCTTACTGAAGCAGAGATTCTTCTATGGAAAGTTTCCTGTGGAGATACTGTTGCGATTAATGATGTGTTGGTCGAAGTAGAAACCGCTAAATCGGTGGTGGAACTTTCATCCCCTTATGCGGGTGTGGTTCAGGAGTTGCACGCTCAGGAGGGGCAAACTCTTGAGGTTGGTGCTGCGTTGGCTACTATCTCGTCTTCCGAAAAGGATTCTGAGTCTACGGGGCAGAACTCTCACGAAGCTGCTGAAGACAATAACGCTCAGGGCAGTTCAGTCCAGGGTACTTTGGTTGGTTCGGGGCCTAAAGCTGACCATATCAAGCGTCGTGCTCGTAAACGCCGTGTAGCAGATGGGGTGAAACATCAGTCTGCGTTATCTACTCAGCTTCAAGTATCTGATGATTCGGTTCAGGAAGATTCTCACGAACGACGTTTTTCGAGGGCGTCGTTGAGCGCCTTGACAGAAAAAGCGAGTGCTTTGTGGGAAGAAGGGCTTAAACGTCTTCCTGTGTCAGAGAAGGAACCGGTTGCTCATCAGCCGGTGGGTTCTATTCCTCGTCCGCAAATGTTGGCAAAACCTCCGGTGCGTAAAGCTGCACAGGATATGGGGGTTAACCTTGCGGATGTTGTTCCTACTGGAAATCATGGTCAGGTGACTAAGAGTGATTTATTAAATTATGTGGCTCATCTGCGTGAAAAAGATTCGACAACGGAGCAAGTTTTCCCTGAGTCTTTTTGGATACCGCAGGGCTCTGGTGGCGACCGTATTGAACGCATTAAAGTACGTGGCGTTCGTAAAGCTACTGCGAAGGCTATGGTGAAGTCTGCCTTTACGTCACCTCATGTTTCTATTTTTGTGGATGTAGATGCTACTCGCACCATGGAGTTCGTCAAACGTCTTAAAACCTCAGAGCAGTTTGCAGGGGTTAAAGTGACGCCCCTGCTAATTTTAGCGAAGGCTGTCATTTGGGCAGCGGCTCGAAACCCTCAGGTGAATGCGACGTGGACTGATCAAGAGATTCTTATTAAGCATTTTATGAATCTAGGGATTGCTGCAGCGACTCCTCGTGGTTTGATGGTTCCTAATATTAAGGATGCTCAGGAGCTTTCATTGAAAGAGCTTGCCGTAGCACTCCATGAGTTAACGGTTCGTGCACGTGAGGGTAAGACTCAGCCGAGTGAGATGGCTCAGGGGACGATGACCATCACAAATATTGGTGCTTTAGGTATTGATACAGGAACTCCGATTATTAATCCGGGAGAAGTTGCCATTATTGCTTTTGGCACGATTAAGCAAAAGCCGTGGGTGGTTGATGGTGAGGTGATTCCTCGTTGGGTGACGACTCTTGGCGGGTCTTTTGATCATCGTGTGGTTGATGGTGATTTATCTGCTCGTTTTATGGCGGATGTTGCTGCCATCTTGGAAGAGCCAGCTTTGCTCTTGGAATAGTCAGAGGTCGATATTTTTAACATTTAGGGAGAGTTTCTTCTCAACGTAAGGCCCGCAGGTACGAGAACCTGCGGGCCTTACGTCAAGGCGGTGTATTACCAGCCTTATATTCTGGATTCTCTGCGGTACTCATGATGAGTGCGAACTACCCAGAATGACAAGTGTTCTTATATGAGTTGTTGAGATGTTCTCCCCCAAGAACTGTCTCAACTTTTTGAAAGATTCTTCAATCTTCGTTGATAAGAACCTGGTGTTACACCTTGTATGTTGAATATTTTCTGGGTCCGTCCCCCAACATTCCCAGAGAATTTTAGATACTGGTACCTCCCGACGAGGTTGCCACTTCTCTCAACATAAAAATAATTATTGCAAAAAGTCTGAGAAATGTATGTCCCTAAACTTGTTTACTTTACAGTGCAGATAAGCCTACAAAATATGCTCTTGACGTTGTTCACTCTACGTTGAGAAAAGATATCGTATGTTATTTCACCATACAGGTCTCAAAAACCACTCAAATGAAATCTTTTGAGAAGAATAATTCGAAGAAAAAATTATTAGAACCGAATCACTTCGCCGGTTCCTTGCATAATCTCAATAGCTGAGGGGCTTTCGTCATCTTCGTGATTGCCATCATGAACAATCATGACAGCAACCTTGTCGCTGGCAGGGAAAGCGCGGATAGTAATAGTTCCGCCCGTTGCATTGTTCAATAAATCAATTGCACATTCTGTTAAAGAGGTTTCAACAGCTTCTGGAAGTGAACAGCCTCGTTCATCGAGAATGTCGACTTTGGCTCCTCGACGCCGAGCTTTTAGAGCAGCATTAAGGATAGGGCGGTTGGCAATATACCGACCGCGAATGGTATCTCTCAGCTGTGCCTCGGTAAAACGAAAGTCATCAATTTCTTCAGCAGTGATGGGTGCATCGTTATAGGCGATACGATGCAACATCTCTTCGGTTAACGTACGTACTTCTTGGACTCGTTGAGCCGCAATATTACTGATATTTTGTTCTTGAGCGTTATTAGATTGCAAACGCTTAATCATCCGTATCGTCTTACGGACGGCAACGTCAAAAGTAGAAATGTGTTGGCGGAAGATGAACGCTGCCCACAATAAAAATATGGGAATAAAGAACTCTGCCAGAATGGTGAGAGTTGAGGTAAAAATATTTTGATGCCATTTGACGACCAATAAAGCCGAGACAATATAGAGCGTTATAGCAGTACGTGTGCAATCTCGAAGCACTAGAATAACGCACGTAATCAGAGTGACAGAAACTGGCCAGAGTAACCAGAAAGGCCGTAGGTTATGCGGCAAGTCGTTAAGTGCTAATTGTACGATAAGCATCGAAACGAATGTGATGATGGGCATAAGAACCAGTGGGAGTTTGATGCTCTTCTGCGTAGGGAAGAGTAACAAAATCATGTTCAATACGATGCAGGCGATAAGAGGTATGTCATTGCCGAGGGGAATAGCCTCTAATGATAGATGCCATGTAAGGTATCCCAGAAAGAGGAGTACAAAAATTGCTAGTGAGATGATACGGAAGAGTGACGTACTATAGTACTTTTTAAAATTGGTAGTACCATAGTATTTTTTGCTGAAAAGGTTGTAGATATTATTCATCTACATCACTTGGCCATTGAATCGTGACGGTCGTACCCCTATGGTGTGCTGACTCAATAGTGGTGCTTCCTCCCACTTCTTCCATCGAACGAATCATTGATACTCGCACCCCGAGGCGGCGTATATCAAGATTTTTGAGGTTAAAACCTTGTCCTTTATCGCTGACTGTGCAGTAAATATAGGCCCTTTCCTTGGCGCCACGGGTTTTAGAATTTTTAGGTCGGCGTAGCTCTGTGCGAATACTAATAAATGTTGTTCGAGTTCCAGAATGTCGTGCACTATTAGAGACGGCTTCGGTAACTGCATGGGTAAAAGCGCGTGCTGCTTGGTTTGTGATAGTACTGTTAGGATTCGCTCGAGGGAATGTCTGCCGTTTTTCGGGGACGAAACGTAAACGAGCATTCCACGGATACACGCCAGTTGCAATTTGTTCTGTGAGCTCTTGGAACGTAATAGAGTTTTCTGGGTCAGTTTTATAGGATTCTTCTTCCAGAACTCTAATTGCTCGACGGGCGAGGGTACGCGTTCTATCTGCTACTGGGCCAGCCATTCGACTCGCGTCGAGTAGAGCCGCCATCACATTATCGTGGACGAGCTTATCGAATTCTTGGAGACCTTTTGACTGATCTTTTGATTGGTTGAGCAGAAGTCTCAAAGAGACTGCATCAGAATATACATAGTCTACTCGGCGTGCAAACTCTTTGATATATGAGAAAAATACGCCAAGGATAAGTGCCATAATAGTGAAAGTGACGGTTCGTCCGAGGGCTTCGTCCAACTGAAATTCGCCTGTTGCTCGATAGGAGGCAAAGATGAGCCCTCCAAATAGCGCTATTGAGAGACCTACGACGTTATAGATAACAGTTCGGATATTCCCTAGGCAGATCGGTGTAATCAGCCCATAAAGACCAAGAAAGCGGCACCATGGCATGAGCGCAGTATTTGTTTCGGAGGTGACCGCTAATGGCCATGTCAGGTATGCAGCATAAGCAATCAATAACGCTGGTACAAGCGCTATATTCGGTGACTCATCTTTGCGTACTCCTAAATACATCAGAAGTGCAGCGTGCAACAGTATGACGAAGGCAAAGATAATATGCCAAAATGCGAAGTCAATAATATGGTGGCTAGGTATTGCAAGACCTTGCACCAGTAAAGCTACTGTTAACGCCGCAAAAAATACTTCAAAAGTATATGTAGTTGCGATGTCGTAGTTAGCTCCGGATTTTTGCCGCTGTGACGCTTCCCCAGAGAATAAGGCCCGGAGTGAAAAACCTTGTTGCAGGGAACGTGAAAGGTCTTTTGTAGCTCCAGTTCTGAGTTGATTCAACCTATTTCCTATAGTGGGGGCTACGACGTCTATTAGTGCAGAGAACAGTATAACAGTTATACGTTGTGCTGTTCACCCGGTTAGAAGTAACGTTCTGCGCTACTAATATCTTCCATCGTATCGACGAGCCCGTCTTCAATAGCGCGGATTCTGAGGTCAATCTTTGTGGGTGCAGGGCGACCTACTCGCGCATATTTCTCACGAATGCGGTCGATATTAGTTTTGACTGCAGACTGTTTGATGCCCATGCGTCGAGCTACTTGTACCTGAGCGAATCCTGATGCATAGAGGCGCAGAGTTTCTTGCTCTCGAGGAGAAAGGTTCGCGCGTGAGAACTCGTGGTCTCCGTCGATAGCAGCAGCGAGTTCTTTCGTAACAACAGCTTTACCATCTGCAATATTTTTTGCTTCAGCTAGTGCATGTTCTAGAGGCTCAGATTTGCGAACGAGTCCAAGCGCCCCAGATTTAAGCGCTTCACGAATGAGCGCGGGGTTCTCTCCGATAGAGAAAATGAGGACTTTGACTCCGGCTTGACGCAATAATTCCACATTTTCGCTAGGACGTGAACGGTCCTGGAGGGACAAGTCTAAGAGTACGACATCGCAGTCTCGTTTGATTTTTCCAAGGTCTGCAGTGCTGGGGTTGCGGGGGTTGCGCCCTAACGCCACTAATAAGTCATTGACAGTAGGGGAAGCTGCTACAAGCTCAACTGCTTCCGCTTTTTCTGCCACCGCACGCATGCCTTCGCGTACGACTTCATGGTCGTCGACAATTGCTACTCGTGTAAGAGTCATTTTTTCCCCGTTAGATACTATGGTTCCCTGCCAACTCACGCAATGGCGTGGAATATGGATTCAGTTCACCTCAATGATCATTAAAATATATGAATTATTTTATGGTCTTGTGTGCCAAAACTAGGTTTGGCTAGACGTAGTAATATCTTACAACTTTAGTTAATAAGACGCGCTAAATTTTATACTTCACAAGCATAATAAAAATTTTAATCTCTTATGTTACGTTGTTGTTCACGAATCACCCGTTTGCTGTATCCCAGCCCGAAGAAAGAGCCTATCAACGAACCGATAAAAATACAGGCCGTAGACCCAACACATAACAAGAACCCATACGAAAAATTCTCTGCAAGTAATAATGTCAATGTCGGAACATGTAGTGGTTGAGACAGTACCGGAATAAAAGAGACAATAACCGTTGCAACGACGAAAAGACCGTGCCAAAGCATAATGCCCAAAGACTGTTTAAACGGGCTAACTCGAGTAAGACGCGTTGCCGTATAACCAGCAAAACCAAAAGCAAAACTATAGAGCAAAGCGGTGCTCACAACCCATAATTGAATATGACTCATGGTGCTTTCAGAAGCGGTTAGCATCGCGCGAATTGCATTTGTGTGCTCTGAACCATATGAGGACGTTACTCCAAAACGCTCTCCTGCGATGGATACCGCAACATCATAGAAGTTAAGAAGAAAACCAAAAATAGTGTAACCAACAATCCAGCCCAAAAAACACGGCAGTAATTGCATCTGCATTAGGCGTTCCGGCATACCTGTCTTCGGGTGAATACCATGACGTTCTTGAGGTCGAGAACCCAAAGATTCTGAAGATCTCATGTGGGAAGAAGCTGGCTGACGTTGATGGCTCAACGGAATAGTCGGAGCTTTCTCCACATAATTTTCGTATCCTTGTTGATGGTAATTTTCGGGGCCACCGCTCATCACCTGAGTGGGAGCATCAGAGGAAGAATAACTCATTCCCTGCGGGTTATGAGTGCTAAAAGGGCGAGTCGGCGCATCGTCATAAGAGAACACCTCGGTAGGGGCGTCCTCATAGGTGTTGGGGTATTTTTCGTTGTATGAGGGGATGACGCGAGTAGCATCTTCACGTTCCGAATAAGGAACCTGACCTGTGGGGTGGTTGCGTGAACTGCGATGTGTGCTCATATCTTACGCCTTGGAGCTTGTTGGAAATGGGTGTGTTGTTAAAATCTAAGGTTCATATAGTTTTAGCTGTTAAAGAACGCTGTGATTGCAATGATGACGACCCCGATGAGGATAGCAATAGCCCCACCAATCAACATTCTTTTGGTGATATGACGGATGAGCTCGCTGAATTCTTCTTCGGTAATAGGTGGAAGTTTTTTAGCCATATAGCTAAGTATGTCAGTGAACCGCAATAAATGGTACAAAGACTATCCGAGGAAAGAAAGATGAGGTATCTCTCTTCACTGTTACTACCCTCATAGAGTTGCGCTTCTACCATGGTTTTCGTGGCACAATCGTAGGTATGCAAAAAGCTGATAACACTGCTCAAAATGATTTTCCGTTAGCTCATCGTCCCTGGTATAAGAACTATTGTCCTGGCGTATCTCGCGACTTAGATCTTCCTGATACTTCTCTGAGTCACCTAATGGAAAAAGCAGTGCGTGAGGTTCCTCAAAAGGTTGCTCTGCAATTTTTTGGGGCTACAACAACTTATGCAGAATTAGGTGAACAGATTCGTTGTGTTGCGGAGGGGCTTCGCCTTGCCGGCGTGAACCAAGGAGACAGAGTCGCTCTCATTCTTCCAAACTGCCCCCAACATATCGTTGCTTTTTATGCGGTCATGCGTTTAGGCGCTGTCGTGGTAGAACACAACCCGTTGTATACTTCTGCGGAGCTGCGCCACATGTTCGAAGACCATCGGGCAAAAGTGGCTATTGTGTGGGATAAAGCAGCAGCTAATGTGACTGATCTTCCATCTGATGTGCGCCCTCACCTCATTTATTCAGTGAACATGGTAGAAGCGATGCCTCTGCACATGAGAGCTGCACTCAAACTTCCAGTGAAGACTGCTCGTGCTTCGCGCGCAAAACTTACAGCGCCAGCTCGTGGCACAACACCGTGGAAAACACTCCTTAAAAATTCTCCTATTGACCCTTCACATCACCGTCCTACCGCCGATGACTTAGCACTTTTGCTGTACACTTCAGGAACTACTGGGCAGCCCAAAGGCGTTATGCTCACTCATCGTAACTGTGAAGCAAACGCGCGCATGGGGGAAGAATGGATTCAACCAGGGGATGATGAAGTCATCTACTCGGTACTTCCCCTCTTCCATGCCTATGGGATGACTCTTGGTCTGACCATTGCGGTAGTATGTCAGGCTCGTTTGGTTATTTTTCCAACGGTTGACATTGATTTGATTCTCAAAGCAATGAAGAAAGTTATGCCAACTATTCTTCCTGCTGTTCCTCCGGTCTATCGCCGTTTGCTTGATCGCGCCAAAGAACAAAACTTCTCCTTAGAGGGAATTCGTTACGCCGTATCTGGTGCGATGAACCTACCAAAAGAACTTGTTGCTGAATGGGAAGAACAATCCGGAGGATACCTTATTGAGGGGTACGGGCTAACAGAATGTGCTCCTTTGGTAACGTGCAATGCCCTCAACGATACGCGCAGAGCAGGATCTATCGGTGTGCCATTCCCTGGTGTGGATGTTCGCGTCGTAGACCCAGAAACATTAGAGGATGTTGCCCTCGGTGAAGAAGGGGAACTGTGGGTGAGAGGCCCGCAACGTTTTCGCGGGTATTGGAAGCGTGAAGAAGCGACCATGAAAGCCATTACTTCTGACGGGTGGTTGCGTACCGGAGATATTGTGACTTTTGATGAAGACTATTACTTGTACGTAGTAGACCGCATTAAAGAAGTCATTATTACGGGAGGCTTTAACGTTTCACCGACTGAAGTTGAGGTCGCTTTACGTCAGCATGATTCGGTTCAAGACGCTGCTGTTGTCGGTCTACCTCAAGCTGGTGGCGGTGAGATGGTTGTTGCCGCAGTAGTTCCGACGGACGGCTATGCCGTAGAGGAAAATGAGCTACGTGAACATTGCTATGGTCTGGTGACTCGCTATAAAGTGCCACGCAGAATCTTTGAAGTTGATGATTTGCCACGTTCAATGCTGGGTAAGACCTTGCGTCGTGAAGTGCGCAAGA
The DNA here is from genome assembly GCF_048512865.1 of Rothia sp. P13129. Lineage (NCBI taxonomy): Bacteria > Bacillati > Actinomycetota > Actinomycetes > Micrococcales > Micrococcaceae > Rothia > Rothia sp. P13129. Next base: position 137,709 of record NZ_JBLXYA010000001.1, on the reverse strand, counting down.
AGTTGCAGGAAAAATACGGAGAACAGTAATATTACGTTTTATGACATTGTTGCGCTTCTTTTCGTTAAAACCACAAAAAACGACCTCGTAACGTAACGAGTTCGCACCCACCGCCTGACCATGTTTGAATGATAACTACCTCCTCTCCAAACGAGGAAGGACACCACTTGATTAGCGGTAGAGCTACCAGAAGGTTCTGCTCAAAAAGTGGTTGCACACCAAATACACATCAACAACAGAAAGATTCATAGCCGTGAAGAAATTTGTTGCCACTTTGGCTCTCCTACCGCTAGCTTTCGGGCTCTCTGCATGCGGTTCAACTCAAACCTCAGCAGAAGACAATAAAATCACCATCGGCGTTGTCGGCGCAGACCCCGTCAACGAAAAACTCAAAGAAGTAGCTGCCGATAAAGGCATCGACATCGAATACAAAGAGTTCACCGACTACACCCAGCCCAACCCCGCACTACACAACGGTGACATCGACCTCAACTGGTTCCAACACATCGCGTACCTCTCAAACTATAACGTTGAAGCAAATGACAACCTCCAAATTGTCGGACCCACCGTTATCTACCCCATGGCTCTCTTCTCTAAGAAGCACACCTCTGTAGCCGACATTCCTCAGGGCGCAGAAATTGCTATCCCTAACGACACCGTTAACGAAGCTCGAGCACTACTTCTTCTCAAGAAGAACAACCTCGTCACCTTCACCGGAAATGACATAAAAAGCCCCTCCGTTGACGACATCGACACTGCACAGTCAAAGGTTAAAGTTACCCCTGTTGACGCCGCGCAAACAGTGCTCTCCCTCGAATCTGTTGACGCATCAGTCATCAACAACGACTTCATCCGCGACGCAAAGCTCAACCCCAAAGACGCTTTAGCTCAAGATGACCCAGCCGATGACTCCGCGAAGCCCTACGTCAACCTTTTTGTTGCTCAAGCAGATGACGCTGACAACGAAAAATACAAAGAAATTGTTGAGCTCTTCCACACCCCAGAAGTTCAGGCTGTCGTTCAAGAAGACACTGAAGGAACTGCCGTAGAAGTAACCACCGACGTCAAAGACCTTCGTGAAGCACTCAAGAAAGCAGAAGACGAGAAACGTCAAAGCTAATCTTCCTCACATAAGTAAAGCGGTAGCTGATTTTTATGGCAGTCTTAAGAACTTACCAAGATTGCAATATCAGTTACCGCTTTGCCTTGTATAGAGCACAGCTAGAGATGAACACCAGCCCGAAAGCATCAGTATGAGTACCGCAGTACAGCAGGAGAACCCTACACCCATGGTTGTTCTCGACGGCGTATCAAAACAATTTACCGTCGGAAAGAACACCGTTACCGCCGTCAATAACGTTTCACTAGAGATTATGCGCGGAGAAATCTTCGCTATCATCGGATACTCCGGCGCCGGAAAATCAACCCTTGTCCGGCTTATCAACGGATTAGAAACCGTCACCTCTGGAACCCTCAGCGTTGACGGATTCACCATCTCTGGGAAAAAAGAATCTGAAATTCGTGTTGCTCGACATAACATCGGCATGATTTTCCAACAATTTAACCTGATGAACTCCCGAACGGTTGCAGCAAACGTCGAATTTCCCCTCAAAATTGCTGGATGGGATAAAGCAAAACGCCGTGAGAGAGTCGAACAAATGCTGGAATTTGTGGGACTCAGCGACAAAGCGAAAAACTACCCCGACCAACTTTCTGGCGGGCAAAAACAGCGTGTAGGCATTGCGCGTGCGCTCGCAACATCACCCTCTCTCTTATTAGCAGATGAATCAACCTCTGCACTAGATCCAGAGACCACCCACGAAGTACTTGCTCTTCTCAAAAAAGTTAATGAAGAACTCGGTATCACCGTCGTTGTCATCACACACGAGATGGACGTCGTCTCAACTATTGCAGATCGCGTTGCTGTCATGGAAAAAGGTGCCGTTGTAGAACTCGGTAACGTCTATGACGTTTTCTCAAACCCCCGCACAGATGTCGCTCGACGTTTCGTCGCCACCACCGTCAAACAAACCCCACGTGGCAATTACGCTAAAAAACTATGCAAACAACATCGCGGATACCTTATTAATATCGAAATCACTGAAGGAAACTACGGTATCGGTAAGGTTCTTTCGAACCTCAGCGCACGCGGTGTGCAATTTAACTTTGTTCAAGGTGGCATGGAAACCCTACAAGGTAAAAGCTACGGAAATCTAACCCTCGAACTCATCGGGGACGTTACAAGTATTGACGCGGTTGTTGCAGAACTCGCTACCGTCACTGCTGTAAGAGAGGTTCGCTAAAATATGAGCACTTTGACATCTGCTAGTGGCACCCTGCTTGCCGCCAACGACGTGGACTGGGAGAAATTCCTCCCACAAAAACTCTTTCCCGCCTTGTTCGATACCATCTACATGGTCTCTATTACGATGATTATCGCTGGTTTTGTAGGGCTGGTCATTGGTGCCTTACTCTACACCACACGACAAGGGAATATTCTGGCAAATCGACCAGTCAATATCTTATTGAACGTCATCGTTAATATTGTTCGCCCTATCCCTTTTATCGTCCTTCTTGCGGCGTTAGGACCATTGACCTCCGTGGTCGTAGGGACTCGTCTTGGCGTCAACGCTGCAATTTTCTCGATGTGCTTTGCCGCATCATTCGCCATTGCTCGTATCGTTGAACAAAACATGGTTTCTATCGACCCTGGTGTGATTGAAGCGGCTCGTGCGATGGGCGCATCCAAGATGCGTATTCTTTTCACCGTCATGGTGCCAGAAGCACTTGGCCCTCTCATCCTTGGATACACCTTCTTAGTCATCGGTGTGGTTGATATGTCTGCAATGGCTGGTTACATCGGTGGTGGCGGTCTTGGTAAAGTCGCTTTGGTCGACGGTTACCAGCGTTTCAACGATGCAATTACTTGGGCAGTCGTTGCCATTATTATCATTTTGGTTCAGCTCATTCAGCTTGTCGGTAACACGTTAGCTCGTAAAGTGATGCGCCGATAAGGTTTGTTAAAGAGAAGGGGTGGGGTGAAACTCTTAGAGAGTTTCACCCCACCCCTTTTACCGTGTTCAGTATTTTTGTTATCGTCCACTAATCCATGATGAATCGTAGAAATCTTCATCGTCATGGCGTTTTTTATCTTTTGCAAGATCTTGAGCTAGACGTTGTTGCGCGTAATCGGTGGGGCGAATAATGCTTTCATCATCGTCGACAGGGGTATAAACCGATAAGAAGTTAATACCGTAGATAAGTGCTGCAACCAGAAGAAAGAGCAATGAAAGCTCATTCCATAGGACAACGTGGCTTCGAGTAAGAGCAATCTCTTCATGCTCAAAAATCTTCGGAATGATGCTCATACTTGCTATGGCGCACAGCACCCCAAGAACTGCTAGAACATGGGCGATACGAAACCACCGTTTATGGCGTCGATGAATGTTCAACGTACGATAGCCGTCGCCAAGGAGCCTGATATAACGGCGTCTTGCCATCATCAAAATAGTGGTACCAACACCGAAGATGATGATTCCAGCAACTGTGACCACCAAATGTGAGCTGATAAGACCCAATGTGCTGCTTAACAACCCAATGAGAATGACCGTGAAGCTCAGCCCCGAGACCATTCGCATTTTTGCGTTGAGCAGTCTTTGCTCTGATACAACGGTGTCGGTATCTTCTGGTGCTTGAGGCATCTCCCAGAACTCGCGGTAATACTCGAGTTCTTCTTCATCCATCTGGTCAAAACGAAGACCGTACTTCCCGTTGTTCTCCGAATGGTTAGAGGTTGGGGTGGTGCTCACGGTATAGCTCTATCCATCGCTTAATTTGGGTGAGGAACTTTTCGTCACGGAAGCTATCGAAATGCCCCTGAGCTGCTGGAGCATGCTCAATATCTTGGGTGTACACCATGGTAACGGTTCCAGCTGTTTGAGCCGCACGTGTTCCCGTTGCAGAATCTTCAAAGGTGAGGGTGTCTGCAGGGTTTCCGCCGAGGCGACGGATAGCTTCTAAATACATATCGGGTGCTGGTTTAGGTTGAGCAACCGCATCTGAACCAACCCATGTTTGAAGGTACTGGCTATATTGGTGGTGATTGACTTTGTAGGTCAATAATTCTTGACTGCTATTGGAAGCTACCGCAACCGGCATGACTTCAGCTAGTAATGCCATGACTTCTCGAGCTCCTGGTATGAGCTGAACTCCATCACGAATCACATCGTGTTCTACACTCATCAAGTGGTGCAGAATTTTCTGGTAGTGTTCTTCTGCTGCTGTTTCGGTGGCGTCGTTGGGTAGTGTCTTATCTGCGAGGGTGCGGGCAACCGCGGGAGCTGCTGCCCCGACTAATTGCCGTTCAATATCGGGAGTTAGCTCTGTTCCGTACTCTTTGAAAATTTGTTTTTGGACGGCATTCCAGCTGCGTTCAGAATCGATGAGTATTCCATCACAATCGAAGACGGCACACGTAGGAAACCATGCGGGGTCAACAGAATGAGTAAACATAGCTTCATTGTTTCATATTCATGAAGTTGGTGGAAGATACACCAAGAACTGTGCCTTATCTCTATACTTCAAACTCTTCGCTTCGTCTAAGAGTTTGAGATAATAAGAGGCATGGGTTCTTTATCTTCTGATTTTTCTGCTCGCATGGTATTGATTCGTCACGGGCAAACAGCGTGGAATGTTGAGCGCCGTTTTCAAGGCCGTAGCGATATTCCGTTGAATGATACAGGCCGAGGGCAGGCCCAAGAAGCCGCTCAAAATCTCACTGACTACCAGCAACAGATACGTGAACACACTCCTGAGTTTACTTGGGAACTAATCGTCACTTCTCCGCTTTCGCGCGCTTATGAGACAGGAAAAATCATTGGTGAGCATCTAAACCTAGATATTTCTGGTACGCATGAAGGACTTCAAGAACGCTCCTTCGGTGCTGCTGAAGGACTCGTCGCAACGGACTATCATTGGCGTGATATTCAAGAGCAATTCTCCGATGTTGAACCTCTCTCTGAGATGATTCAGCGCGGTATCAATGCTCTTAAAGAGATCGTCGCTGAGCACCCTAACTGCCATATTATTGTGGTGGCTCATGGTCTATGGATTGCTCAAATTATGACAGCGTTGACTGGTGAAGAACACAGTATCCCCGAGAATGCGTCGGTGACTGAACTTCCACTTCACATCCTTGAGTCTTATCAAGGCTAGAATTGTTCCCACTAACATTTGAAGGAAAATATATGCCTGATGTAGAGCCTCTTCTGACGGGTTCTTTGCTAATGATTCGTCATGGGCAAACAGACTGGAATAAAAAAGGCCTTATGCAAGGCTCTACTGATATTGAGTTGAACGAGGTAGGACGTGAACAAGCTCTCTATACTGCTCAGAAACTAGCTCAGGAGGGCATTCGTTGTGATGTGATAGTGTCTTCTCCTTTGTCTCGGGCGTTTGAGACAGCTCAAATTGTTGGCAACTATTTGGGTGTGGAGGTTTCGAGAACGTATGAGGGCCTCGTTGAACGTCATTATGGAGAAGCTGAAGGGCAAGACATTTCTTTGGAAGCTCGACGAGAACCAGATGCCTTTTATCAAGGAGTCGAATCAGAACGTTCAGTGTACGTTCGCGGTATCAAAACTTTACGTCAGATTGTCTCAGACTATCCTGGACAACATATTATTGCGGTCTCTCACGGCTCATTGATTCGTCGTGTGCTCAGTGCTTCTCGAGGAGAAGAATGGAAAGAAGCCGTACCTAATGCTCAGGCTCTGGAGATTCCTCTTGCTGGCTTATTCCGTTGGGCGGAAGAGAATGAGCCTCTTCTGGTGGGTAAACCATAGGATATTTGAGTACGAGGTTTTGATGTTTGTTCCATCTGCACAGCGGCTGTTATACCGTGCAGCTCAGCTAAGTTTTGGGCTATATCTTCTGGCGTTGGGTTTTATCGTCCTTTGGCCAAGACATATTGATGATAATAGCGGTGGTTTATGGCTGGCTGAGTTCTTAGCGCACTCGCATGAGGCGGGATGGTTGCCGTCTTGGTTTACGTATTCGACCGTGGAATGGTTGAGTAACGTTATTTTATTTGTGCCAGGAGGCTTTCTAGGTACTTTACTCATTCGGCGACGATACCGTTCTTACGTGCCGCTTGTGGGTTTTTTGGTAACGTGTACGATTGAGTGTATTCAGTTGTTTTTACCACAGCGTACAAGTTCTTTTTTAGATATTCTTGCTAATACTTTAGGAGCTTGCCTCGGTTGGGTCTTTGCGGTGGTAACGTTGAAGTATTCCTCGTATCGGTTGCGTCGTAGGGCTTAACTCGGGTGAGAGAATAACAACACATATTATTGTGTGGGTTCGTCTCTTATTACATTGACGAAACAACATAAACCCACATAAAATCAAATTCACAAGGCTTATTCATTTCCACAATACAAGGTGATTTTCTTATGTTCGCTGAAGAACGCCGCGCTGAAATCGCGAAGCTCGTTGCCACCGCGCGTCGAGTCAATGGCGCAGAACTAGCGCGCCGTTATGAAGTCACAATGGAAACAGTTCGCCGAGACTTAGCAGCCCTCGAAGCTGAGGGACGCCTACGACGAGTCCACGGCGGTGCTGTTACCGTAGAACAATCTACCTCCGTAGAATCTTCTATCGCATCTCGACAGAGAGAAAATAATCCAGAAAAAAATCGTATTGCACGCAAAGCATACGAACTCCTTCAAGAATCCGATGCCGGAGCTATCGTTCTTGACGCTGGAACAACGATACAGATTCTCGCTGATTGTATCGCCGCAGAAGACTTCAGCCTCAAATCTGGGGCAGACCGCCTCATCATCACACATGCTTTACACATTGCCGTCAAGCTAGCTGAAGCTGACGGCATCATCCTCGACCTCATTGGCGGACAACTCCGAAAAATGACGTGGGCAGCTATCGGCTCACGCACTGCAGAACACTTTGCCTCCATTCGCCCCGATATTGCGTTTATCGGAGTCAACGGACTCGACGCAGACTTCGGACTCAGCACCCCCGGAATTAACGAAGGAACCGTTAAAACCGCGATTGTGAAATCTGCCCGTCGAGTGGTACTCCTCTGCGACTCAGCAAAGTTCGGACGAGAATCACTAGTACGTTTTGCGGGGCTCGAAGACATCGACGTCCTCATCACCGATAAAGCTCCAGACGGTGATTTAGCTGCCGCACTTGAAGAATCCAATGTAGAGGTACTGATCGCATGATCATCACATTAACTGCTAACCCAAGTATGGACCGTACCGTAGAACTGCCCGGAGTCCTCCAACGAGGGGCAGTCATACGAGCTGAACACGCTGTAGACGACCCCGGCGGAAAAGGCGTCAACATCGCCCGCGCCCTCAAAGTATCTGGCTTCGACACCGTCGCGATACTTCCCGGTGACGACGAAGACGCCGTCCTAGGATGCCTACGCGAAGAAGACGTCAGCTTCACCAACATGCCCATCGGCGCGCCCATACGCTCAAATATCACCATCGTTGAACCAGACGGAACCACCACCAAAATCAATGCTCCCGGTGAACCTCTCAACGACGTGGCACAACAACAACTCACACGTCTCCTGATTAAAGAGACTCACGACGCCTCATGGTTAGTTCTTGCAGGCTCCCTACCCTCGGGTGTTCCCAGCGACTACTATGCAGTAGTCGGTCGCGCTATTCGTGAGGCTCAAGGAGAAAAAGCCCCACTCATCGCGGTCGATACATCCGGTACCGCCCTACGTGACGCCGTCACCGGACAGGACGGCATGCCAAACCTCATCAAACCTAACGCCCAAGAGCTGGCTGAACTCGTCGGTACACCAGAGGCATGGGAAGACCTCGAAAAAGATGCTGAACTGACCGCACGTACAGCTAAAGAGCTAGTCGACCGTGGCATCGACACCGTCCTCGCCACCCTCGGCAGCAACGGCGCTGTTCTCGTCACACGAGAAGGCGCATGGCACGCCATACACGAACCTGTAAAAGTCCGCAGCACCGTCGGAGCAGGGGATTGCGCTCTTGCCGGCTATCTAATCGCCCACGAACTCGGCAAAACCCCCGTGGAATGTTTAGTACAAGCTGTAGCTCAAGGCTCAGCTGCTGCAGCACTACCAGGTACTCAAGTTTCGACCGTAGCAGAAACTCGCACCGACGCCGTGAGCGTTCGAGAGATAACCCTCTAGTTTCTCTATGGCCTGAAGTAGTGACTTCTTGAAACCATAAAACTATGTTTCAAGAAGCCAATATCATTTCTGATAAGGGAGGAGCGCTCGCCTGCTCTAGATGATGTCTACACAACTATAAACAAAAAGGGAATCTTGTCTAAGGCGTAAGCATTGCTCAACGTACACGCAAGATATAGCGATATTTTCGATACATAAGGAATAGAGGAACTCTCCATGACTACTACCTATAAAGGCGTTGGCGTTTACGCCGGTCGCGTTATTGGTCCGGTACTTCAGATGCCAGACCCCATCAAAGAACCTAAAGCAGGCTTGCCGCTAGCCGAAGGCGAAACTGCAGAACACGCCGCTGAGCGTATTCAGCAAGCAGCTCAGGCGGTCAAAGCTGATCTTCTAGAGCGTGCCGAAAACGCAGGACGAGACGGAAAAGCCGTCCTCAAATCTACTTCTCAGATGGCAACTGACCGCGCACTCCTTAAAGGCGCTATTAAAAAGGTAGAGGCACAAGGCCTAGCCCCCGAACGTGCTATCTGGGAAGCTGCTAGTGACTTTGCACGGCAGATGGAATCACTTGGCGGTTACATGGCAGAACGCGTTACCGACATTCATGACGTGCGTGCTCGTATCGTGGCAGAACTGACCGGACAGCAAGCACCAGGCGTACCTAAATCAAATGAGCCCTTCATTTTGGCTGCTGTAGATCTTGCTCCTGCTGACACCGCAACTCTTGACCCCTCTCAAGTTATCGCATTGATTACTTCTGACGGTGGACCTCAAGCACACACCGCAATTTTGGCGCGTGGGCTTGGTCTTCCTGCTGTTGTTGCTGCTAAGGGTGTTACCGAAATTCCTAACGGAACCAAGGTATATATCGATTCCAACGAAGGCATTATCGAGACTAGCCCTACTGCTGAACACGAAGAAGCAGCTGCTAAATATGCAAATCGTAAGCCTCTACCTGACTTCACCGGCAAGGGTGAACTATCCGACGGAACCCACGTTCCCCTCTACGCTAACGTTGGTGACGGAAAATCTGCAGAGAAGGCTGCTAGCAAACAGGCTGAGGGCGTTGGACTGCTCCGCACCGAATTTGGCTTCCTCGGTAACGACACCGAACCAAGTGAAGAGACTCAGGCAGAGACCTACAAATCAGTATTTGATGCTTTTCCCGGTCAACACATTGTTGTTCGTACCCTTGACGCAGGTGCAGATAAGCCCCTTCCCTTCTTGAACGTTACAGAAGAAGAAAACCCTGCCTTGGGTGTACGCGGATTCCGCACCGATAACGCTGTTCCCGGTGTTCTAGAGCGCCAGCTTAAAGCTATTAAGCGTGCCTCTGACGCTACTGAAGCTGACATCTGGGTGATGGCGCCGATGATTTCAACGACCTCTGAAGCTCGTAAGTTCAAGAATATGTTGGACAAAGCCGGCCTCAAAACTAAAGGTGTCATGGTAGAGACCCCAGCTGCAGCCGTAAATGCTGAAGCTATTTTGGGTGAAGTTGATTTCATCTCCATCGGAACCAACGACCTCACCCAATACACCATGGCAGCAGACCGTCTTTTGGGCGACCTTGCTCACTTGAACAACCCATGGCAGCCTGCAGTCTTGAAAATGATTAAGCTCACTGTTGAAGGTGCACGTAAAGCATCAGAAACCCACGGCGTCAAAAAATATGTTTCGGTGTGTGGTGAAGCAGCATCAGATCCTGCCTTAGCTGTTGTTCTCGTTGGACTTGGTGTAGACACCTTGTCCATGAATGCTGGTGCTATGGCAGCTGTTGCAGCAGTTCTTCGCTCCGTTACTAAAGAACAAGCGGCAGAAATTGCGGCTGACGCTTTGGCGCAGATTTCTTCTGCAGAAGCTAAAAACGCAGCACGTAAGAAACTCCCTGTTCTTGAAGAACTCGGTCTCTAAAAACAAACCGACATAGGCTGGTTTGGTAGTGCAAAACCTATCCAATCTGTCCTAGACTCGATAGTGGGATAACTTTTCCCACACTCTTATCTCAAGGAGAAAATCATGGCAGAACGTATCGCCACCATCGCAAGCCGTGTTGGCCTGCACGCACGCCCAGCAGCTATCTTCGCAGAAGCAGCTGGCGACCTTCCCGTAGAGGTAACCATCGCCGCTGAAGGCGAGCCAGCAGATGAGGCTATGGACGCAGCTTCCATCTTGTCTTTGATGTCTCTTGGCGCAAAGCACGGCGACCGCGTTGTTCTTCGCGCAGAAGGCGAAGGCGCCGAGGAAGCTCTCGAATCTCTTGTAAAGATTCTTGAGACTGACCACGACGCTGAGTAGTCTTTAAACAATTTGTCGATGCCCCGTCTTGTATGCAATGTATGAGGCGGGGCATCGTCATGACATTACGTTCTACGCTAAGCACCTATTTCTCAGAAAATGCTTCCTGTCACATCAAGTCAGGCTGTATTCCGGTGGCGTAGGTCGTTACACTTAGAGTTTGATACAAACAAGAACAAGTGCAAGAAAAACCTTGCACCGATGTGGAAGTTGAGGCCCTTGCGAGAATTTACAGCGCGTTTTGCCACTGCAGAAGAAATAGCGACATGGGATGAGCACGTTATTGCTAACCCCAATGGCGGAAACCTCTTGCAGTCAGCATCATTTGCATCAGTAAAAGCTAAGCACGGCTGGAAACCTCTATACCTCGTATATGAAGGTACAACAGAGGTCGAAGGTGCTGAAACTTCACTGACCAGCTATAACCTTATTCTTGAAAAAAGTGTGCCTGCACTTGGAAAAGTCTGGTACATGATTAAAGGCCCAGACGTCTACAGCGTAGAAGATGTCCCTGCCATTCTTGAAGCAAGTAAGCGTTTCGTAGAAGAGAATAAACTTGGCGTATTCCTGATTAAAGTTGAGCCAGATATTCTCGCTGATGAACAGACCAACGCTGTTCTCTCAAAAGCTGGTTTGGTTAAGTCATGGAATATTCAGCCTAACGATTCTACTGCCATTCTTGATACTGACAAGAGCGAAGAAGACGTTCTCAAATCTCTTCACTCTCGAGGGCGTAACGCCGTTCGTCGTTCTGCCCGTGAAGGTTGCGAAGTGGAACGTGTTGAGCTGACTGATGAAAATATGCGCACCATGTATGCGCTCATGGACACTGTCGGACAAGGCTCAGCAAATGTCCACCTCCGGTCATACGAGTATTACCGTGACTTCTGGACAACTTTTGAAAAAGCTGGTCAAGGACGCCTCTACTTCACCTATGAAGACGGCGAACCCTCCGTTGGTGCTTACGTGATTCGTTATGGCGATAAAGGAACTTATAAAGATGGTGGTTCTAAGCCTCGTCGTAAACAATATGGCGACTCACATCAAGTACAGTGGACTGCCTTGACAGACCTCATGAAGGAATACCAGATTAAGAGCTATGATTTCTGCGGTACTCCGCCTAAAGATCAGCTCAAAAATAAAGAACACCATCACTACGGTTTAGGTCTTTTTAAGACATCCTTTACAAAAACCGTCATTGACTATGTTGGTGTCTGGGATTATGTTCTTTCTCCGGCAAAATACACCATATGGAATCGTCTTGCTGAGAAGGTTATGCGTGGTCTCTGGGTCCGTAAAACAGGGCAACCTTTCTACTAAACCGTAGGATAAGCCCAGCTACGTATTGTATTTTTGTGTAACGAGAACACATCAGCACAATAAGACGTGATGGCAAATCTTTTGACGCAATTCGGCGGAGGTGGCAATGTCTTTTAGCACTCATTCGGATGAGCAGCTACAACAAAAGGCATACCCCTCCGCCGCTGCCTTTGACCAAGCAACGCCAGAACAACCGAGCTCGCAAGCGTTCGGTGCAACAGTCTCGCTTCCTCGAGCTGGAACATCGCAACCTGAAACGAAAACCCCTACCAAAATGCCGGGCAATATGCCTGCTATTTCATTGGACCGGGTACAAGATACTGCTCTTCGTCAGGCATTAGAGAATAAACAAGTTGAGCAGACACCTTTTAGCCCGAACATATCGGCTGTTGCTCCTGCTCCGGTTGAGAATCTTGCCCCCAACAGCCCATTTGGGGATGCCTCTACGGGCATTCAACCTGATCAGCATGCGGTGTCTTCTGCTTCTAGCCCCTTTGAACCGTTACGGACACTAGAGCAAGAACCTATTGCTCCGCTAACTAGTGGTATTCCTCTTGTGTCCACGCAACAATCAGCGGTTTCTGCTACGGGGATGCAACAAGGTAGTTACCCTTCTGTATCGCCTGCAACAACGTCTATCCCTAAAGTCGAACCTAAAAATACTAGGGGAGGTTGGGTTTCTTCTTCTTTACGTTCTTTTGTTCGCGCAGACCCTTCTTTGACCGCACCTATTCGTGGTTTGGGGCGTATTGCTCAACGCCAGTTTTCATTATCGACCCGACGTGATCGTGAGAAGCTTGTACAAGAGAAAGAACAAGCACGAGACGTACTGAACTTTACATTACGTCTTGCTGAAACGATGTTTCACTATGGTGCTGACGCCATGGATGTGGATTCTGCTATTGTTGCTGTTTGCTCCGCGTATGGGCTTGAAGACGTTGAAGTGGATATTACCAATCAGTCAGTGATTATCAACTATGTTTCTGACGTTGACGGTCATGTAGAAATCCTTGATTCACGACGTCGTACTCTCAAAGAAGAACGTTTCAGTCATACTGTGGTGCGCGTGGTACGTTCCACCTCTGATAATTATGCTTCTTTGGCTGATATATACCGTCTGATTCATAAGATTACCCACCGCGGTATTGACCGTGAAGAAGCTGAAAAAACATTAAATGCGATTAACGCTCAAAAGAAACCATACTCACCGATGGTGGTGTGGTTAGCAAATATTATTGCTGCTGGAACACTTACCATGGGCATTGGTGGTAGCGGTTATGCTGCGGCGTTATCTGCAATGGTATGGGTCATCGTTCATTTTATTACTCGAATCATGAACAAAATGGGGATGCCTAGCTTCTTCAATATGGCTGCTTGTGCTGCAGTGATTACCTTTGTCGCGATTTACGCTACAGATGACGGCTCAATCCTGCATAGTATTGGGTTGAACGTCTCTGGTCCTCACATTGTTGCTGCCGGACTCATCATGCTTTTACCGACCTTTAGGTTAGTGTCGGCGGTGCAAGACGCGATTAACGGTTTTCCGGTCACTGCTGCGGGTCGTTTTGTGTCTACAGGTATGTCTTTTTTGGGGCTTGTTGTGGGACTCGCTAGCGGTGTGACCGTATTGTCGATTACAACGGCAACAACTATTGACGTATCGCAGTCGGTTTTTGCGAAACCAACTATCGTCGATAACATCTTCTGGATGACAGTCGCTACCCTTGCTATTGCTATTACAACTCATGCACGGTTGAAAACATTGTGGTGGATTGCGCTAGTAACTTTAAGCGGGCTGAGCACTTACCACGTGTACACCTTTTTCTTGGGAGAAGGTGCAGGGCGCGGTAATACGGCGGTAGCAGCTTTCGTTATTGGTATGGTTAGCACATATTTGGCATACCGTCTGCACGCCCCACAAGCCATATTTGCGATTCCGTCTCTAACATTCCTCCTACCTGGTTTGTCATTATTCCGAGGTATGTACTCTTTTACGGTAGAGACCGACACCCTCAACTCAATGCCCGGCGTTATCACCGCTGCGGCAATTATTGTTGCGATGGCTTCAGGCGTTGCGTTGGGGCATTACCTCATGCAGTGGCTGATTCAACGTTTTGGGCGTGAACGAGAAGACCTCTCCACAACCGTCTTTGATCGTTAGCCTAACGTTTTAGGGTGCTATAGGTATTGACGACGGAAGTCGCCAGTCAATAGGCTCTGCTCCTTGTTGAACTAGCAATTCGTTTGCTTTTGAGAAGGGTCGTGATCCAAAGAATCCGCGTGATGCCGATAAAGGTGATGGGTGTGCTGATTCGATACAGGGGTAGGGTGAGATAAGAGTTTTCGTATTTCGTGCATCTCGTCCCCACAGTATGGCGACAAGCGGCTGTTTTCGTTGGATGAGAGCTTCAATTGCGCAGCTGGTGATATTTTCCCACCCTCTATTTCTATGAGATCCGGCTTCTCCTGCACCAACAGAAAGTACACGGTTGAGAAGAAGTACTCCTTGCTGTGTCCACGCGCTGAGGTCGCCATGTTCTGGCGGGGTAATGTTCATATCGGAGGATAGTTCACGATAAATATTTTGAAGTGAACGTGGGATAGGGCGCACTTGCGGGTGTACAGAGAAGGACAGCCCCATCGCATGCCCGATGGTGGGGTAGGGGTCTTGCCCAATGATAAGAACTTTAACTTGTGCTAGCGGTTCTTGGAAGGCTCGGAAGATGTGCTGTGAGGGCGGTAGCGTGCGTCGTCCAGCTTGGTGCTCTTGCCGTAGAAAATCACCCATGGCACGGATATTGTGTTCTACTGGGGCTAGGGCTTCAGCCCAGTCTGGAGACATAATTTCTTTAAGGGGTAAAGCGGGCATGAGATTCCGTTCTCACCGTTTGAATGGTTGCTATGCGTCACCATATGTGTATTTTTAGGCAGAACACATAAGATACAATAGGGCTTTTTATCATACCGTTTTAAGGAAGGTCGGGGAGTGATATGCACGAAGATACTTCTGAGTTGGACGCTCCTCAGCACACTATCGATACGGGGTTAACAGAACAAGAAGAAAAGATGATTGCTTTAGAGAAGCAACGTTGGCGTTATCCTGGGACGAAAGAACGAGTGATTCGAGAACGTTTGGGATTAAATCCAACAGCGTATTATCAGATTCTTAACGAACTGATAGATTCTCCTCGTGTCATTGCTCAGGAACCAGCGTTGATGCGTCGGTTAAGGGAACAACGCGACAATTCTAAGCCCTGAATTTTCGGTGTCTTGAGCTCTTTATGATGATAGTCCACGGAAAATAAAAGGGTTTTTAGGTTGTAGCCTGTGTACTCTAGATGGAAGAACTATTGCTTGTAGCTATCGGAGATTAATGTGAACTCGTATCCTCATGATGAATTCGACGACGTACCTGAAAATTCAAAACGTCGTGGTGCTTATCGTGGTGAGCCTCTAGGTAATGCTCATGCTACGAGGCAGACTCTTCTGATTGTTGTTGCTGGTGCGCTTGCGCTTCTGGTGGGTGCAGTCATGTTTGTGGTTCAGCCACGCACTCTTTCTCCGGTGGCTTCTGAAACAGGCTCTGCGAGTGCTACTGCTTCAGAAAGCGCTGTGACTCCAACTTATGCTCCTACTGATCCTGCTGATATTAAGGTTGAGGTTTATAACTCTTCGGCCTATACGGGTGCTGCTTCAGAACTGACTCAGCGTGTGGAGGCTTTAGGCTATCCTGTGCCTGTGACAGAGAATTGGAAGGATACGCCTGTGTATGTTTCGACAGTGTTTTATTCTGCCGGTTATGAGCAGCAGGCTAATACTTTGGCTGATGCGTTAGGTATTGGTTATATTCAAGAGCGTTCTTCTGGTTCTTCCCCGTTGTATGTTGTTCTTGCCTCTGATTATCTTCCTGCCGTTGCCCCGTAATCTGTGCGCTATGGGCGATTAAGTGTGTTTGTTCTTTCAAGAGGTTTGCGCTCTGTGCTTTGAGGTGTCAAAATTGTTGTTAGCACTCAAAGTCTCCGACTGCTAAATCCTAGTGCTAGATTCGCGGTAGGTAGCTTTGAGAATATCTACTTTCATCTTGTGAGATGTCTTTATAAGTTGTGAAGAACATGGCTTATAGAACATCGTCCGTCGCGGGCACAACTGAGAGAAAAATACTTTCTTAGTCCAGGAGGGATTAAGCATAATGGCAAAGCTCATTGCTTTTGAAGAAGAGGCACGTCGTGGCCTTGAAAAGGGTCTGAATACCCTAGCAGATGCTGTGAAGGTTACTCTCGGACCTCGTGGTCGTAACGTTGTTTTGGAAAAGTCTTGGGGTGCTCCCACGATTACCAATGATGGCGTTTCTATCGCTAAAGAAATCGAACTCGAAGATCCATACGAGAAGATTGGCGCAGAGCTGGTCAAAGAAGTTGCTAAAAAGACCGATGACGTTGCTGGTGACGGTACCACTACTGCAACTGTTCTTGCTCAGGCACTTGTTCGTGAAGGCCTCCGCAACGTTGCTGCTGGTGCAGATCCTCTCAGCCTCAAGCGCGGTATTGAGAAAGCTGTTGAAGCGGTTACCGCTGAACTTCTTTCTTCTGCTAAAGAAGTTGAGACTGAAGAAGAAATCGCTGCAACCGCATCTATCTCTGCTGGCGACACCGAAATTGGTAAGCTCATTGCAGAAGCTATGGAAAAGGTCGGCAAAGAAGGTGTCATCACTGTTGAAGAGTCCAATACTTTTGGTCTAGAGCTTGAGCTCACCGAAGGTATGCGCTTTGATAAAGGATTCCTCTCCGGATACTTCGTCACTGACCCAGACCGTCAAGAAGCAGTCCTTGAGGATCCTTATATTCTCATTGTGAACTCCAAGATCTCTAATGTGAAAGATCTTGTACCTGTTCTTGAGAAGGTTATGCAGGCTGGTAAGCCACTTCTTATCATCGCAGAAGATGTTGAGGGCGAAGCTCTTGCACTACTGGTTTTGAACAAGATGCGTGGTTCTATCAAGTCTGTTGCTGTCAAAGCTCCTGGCTTTGGTGACCGTCGTAAAGCTCAGATGGCAGATATCGCTATCTTGACTGGTGGACAGGTTATTACCGAGGAAGTCGGTTTGTCGTTGGACCAAGCAACTATTGACCTTCTTGGCTCTGCACGTAAGGTTGTTGTTACTAAGGACGAGACCACCATCATTGAAGGTGCTGGCGACGCAGCTGCTATTGAAGGTCGCGTAGCTCAGATTCGTGGCGAGATTGCTAACTCCGATTCTGATTATGACCGTGAGAAGCTTCAGGAGCGCTTGGCTAAACTTGCCGGTGGCGTTGCTGTTCTCAAGGCTGGTGCTGCAACTGAGGTTGAACTCAAAGAACGTAAGCACCGCATTGAAGATGCTGTTCGTAACGCAAAGGCAGCTGTTGAAGAAGGCATTGTCGCCGGTGGTGGCGTTGCTTTGATTCAGGCTGGTACTAAAGCCTTCGAGAAGCTTGAACTCACCGGTGATGAGGCAACTGGCGCAAATATCGTCAAGGTTGCTATCGACGCACCGTTGAAGCAGATTGCGACCAACGCTGGTCTAGAACCCGGTGTTGTTGTTGATAAGGTTCGCGGTTTGCCTGCTGGTACCGGTTTGAACGCTGCAACCGGTGAGTACGAAGACCTGATGGCTGCTGGTATCAACGACCCTGTTAAGGTGACTCGTTCTGCGTTGCAGAACGCTGCTTCTATCGCTGGTCTCTTCTTGACCACTGAGGCTGTTGTTGCTAACAAGCCTGAACCTGCTGGTGCTGCACCTGCTATGGATCCTGGTATGGGCGGCATGATGTAATTTTTTCAACGATACGTTGAAAATTTTCTGTGGGGCGGTGCTCCGATACTTTACTGGTATCGGGGCACCGTCTTTTAGCATGAGAAAGGGAAAACCCCTCAGACGTTGTGGCTGGTTTCTTCCTCTTAGAGAAGGAAAAAGTGGGAATTAAAGAGTATTCTGAACGTACGATGGATTGATGAAGGAAGAACAATGAGTGCAGTCATCATTATTACAGGTGCTTCTAGCGGAATCGGATATGACGCGGCAGTGAGCTTAGCTCAGCAAGGGCATCGCGTGTACGCTGTGGCTCGGCGGGTTCAGCTGATGGAGCCGCTGAAACAATACGGTGTGACGCCACTATATGCTGATGTGACGGATGAAGAAACTATCAAGAAAGTGGTGGATTTCGTCCTAGCTGAAGCGGGCCGTATTGACGTGCTCATCAATAATGCCGGCTATGGGATGTACGGTGCGATTGAAGATGTCTCTTTAGCCGAGGCTCGACACCAATTTGATGTTAACGTTTTTGGGCTGGCTGCTTTTACTCGTGCTGTTCTTCCTGCGATGCGTGAAGCAAAGCGCGGAAGAATTATTAATGTGTCTTCTATTGCTGGACGTTTAACCACTTCATTTGGTGGTTGGTATCACGCCACAAAATATGCTTTAGAAGGGCTCAGTGATAGCTTGCGTATGGAGCTTGAACCCTTGGGCATTGAGGTGGTGCTCATTGAGCCTGGTGCTATTGCTAGTCAGTGGAGTGATGTGGCAATAGAGAATTTGGAGAGGGTTGCTGAGGGTGGAGCCTATGAGAATTCTGCTCGGGCGACTGCAGAGCGGATGCGTCAGCTTTATGCTCGGTGGGCTTCTGATCCTCAGGTGATTACTCGTGCGTTGGTACAAGCTGTCTCGGCTTCTCGTCCGAAGACTCGTTATGTTGCTGGTTTTGGGGCGCGTCCTCTTCTTTTGGCTCATTCTGTGTTGCCTAGCCGGTTGTGGGATAAACTCGCTCGCGGGAAATAACGTGATGAGGTAAAGCTCGTATCTGAGTAAACGGTCAGGACTCCGGTAGGATAGTTGAGCTATGCAATGCCACTATTTTGATACTCACCAATGTTTTTCGTGCACTGAACTGGATGTTCCTTACCCAAAACAACTTTCCGCTAAAGAACGTCATATGCGTGAACTAGCGGCAGGATACCCACAGATTAAGTGGCTCGACGCTGTTCTCAGTCAACAGAAAAACTTTCGAAACAAAGCAAAAATAGTGGTTTCTGGAACCAGCTATCACCCCGTACTCGGTATCGTTGATGGTTCTTCTGGGCAAGGGACTGACCTGAGCCAATGTCCTCTTTACGAGCCTGCTTTGTTAAAAGCTATGCCGGTTCTTAAAGAATTTATTACTCGGGCTCAGCTGACTCCCTACCACATTAAAACGCGTAAAGGAGAGCTCAAAAATATTCTCATGACAGCGTCTTCTTCGGGGGAGTTGATGGTGCGTTGCGTTCTGCGTTCTAAAAAGTTAATTGTTCCTATCAAACGTTCTTTACCGTGGCTTCAAGAACGTTTACCGCAGCTTCGGGTTTTTTCTGTCAATCTTTTACGCGAACCGATTGCACGAGTTGAAGGTGAGGAAGAAATTATTCTTAGCTCTGCCCAGACTCTTGCAATGACGGCGAACGATATCACCTTACATTTACGACCGCAGAGCTTCTTCCAAACGAATTCTTCTGTTGCTGCAGCTTTATACCGTCAAGGACAAGAATGGGTTTCTGAGCGTAACCCAGCAAGTCTATGGGATCTTTATTGTGGTGTGGGTGGGTTTGCTATACACGCAGCACAAGTGATGTCGTCAGATGCTCGTGTGACCGGTATCGAGATTAGTGCTGAAGCTATTGAGAGCGCTCATCGTACGGTGGCAGATATGGGTCTTAACAATACTCATTTTGAGGCAATGGACGCTACAGCCTTTGCCCTTGAGAGCCAGAAACGTGGGTTCTCTTTACCTGAGATGTTGGTGGTGAACCCTCCTCGTCGCGGTATCGGGGCGGTTCTTTGTCAGTGGATAGAACAATCTGGTATTGATACGGTGCTGTACTCTAGCTGTAATGCAAAGACGTTAATAAAAGATTTGCAGAATATGCCTTCTTATCAGCCAGTGCAAGGCAGGGTGCTAGATATGTTTGCTCATACTCAGCATTATGAGGTGATGGTTCTGTTACGTCGTCAAGATTATTCTTCTGAATCGTCGAGTGGATAGCATAGCTGAAAAGTTTTTGTAGGTGCGGTGGGGAGTACGAGCCGGTGAAAGAACTGGGTGAGTTGCCGATAACTGAGTGTTGTGAACCCTACCTTGTTGAAGAAAGTGTGGGCTTCGATATCGTCCTCTGGCACTTCTAAGGTGAGTGAGGTTTTTCCTTCTTCATGTGCGAATTCTTGAATCTTTTCCAAAAGTTCGGTAGCTACCCCTTGGCGTCGGTGATTGCGGTCGACAAGGAGTATTTCTACTCGTGCGGTGTACTCATCAATCTCTATTTTGCGTGAACGGTATATTCGTAGTGCTATCCAAAAGAGAAGGCTTTTGAAGTATGAAAATTCTTTGCGAATAGAAGCGTAGGGGATGTCTAAGGCGTGAGGATATTCTGATGTCTCGACAACAGCAAATCCAACAATTTTGCCATTTCGACGAACACTAAATGATTGTTCGGGGTTAAACCTGCGGATAATGAGGTGTATAGCTCTTTGTTGCTCTTCTGGTGTGCTGGATGGCCGGCGTACGAAATGATGGTATTTGTCGCTAATGAGCTGAGCAACAGCTTGTCTATCTGCTTTATTGAGCGATTCAATCATATGTTCTTACCGTTTCGACATGGTGACCTACGTAAAAACCCTACGTGGGGTGTGAGAAAATCCGCAATGACCAACGAGGTCTTATTATGTAGGATAGTAGACAATACGCCGTATAGTGTTTACCAAATAGGATTTGGAGATATTAAAATGAAAAAAGTTCAACGAGCTGACCGTCGAGTACGCAAAACTCAATCAGCGTTATACCTTGCCCTAGCGGATTTATTGCAACACAAGAAGCTCAGCTCCATCACTGTTAGCGAGCTAGCAGAGAAAGCTGATATTCATCGCGCAACTTTCTACTCGCACTATTCTGATATATCAGAACTCTACTCACAAATTCAAGAAAGTGCACTAGCAGAGCTCAGCAGTATTCTAGATCCAGACCCTGTTAACGGTAAAAATATGAATAGCCGTGAAGTGTTTGGTGCGTTCATGCAATTTGTGCAAGGTAATAAAGAAGTCTGCCGCATGCTCCTCACCCAACGTGGCGCTGGAAGCTTCTTTGAGGTGCTAAGCAATAGATTAGAACGTGAATATATTGATATCTTCTGGAGCTCTCTAAAAGGTGTTGTTCCAGCTCAACAGCTCTCTCTCTTTGCAAACTATCACTTGCAAGGATGCTTGGCGGTATTTACCATGTGGGCACAGCAAGGATACGAGACTCCTGCCGAGATTATTACCTCAACCCTTGCCACTATTGATACACATTACGATAAGTTGCTCAATGAGCTAGCTCAACAATAAGAATAACTTTCTTGCGATTCTTTGGACTTTGTTTTCTTAGCCTGAGGTGAGCACCCAACGTGGGTGTTGCGATAAAAATTCACAACAACTTACGGCGTATCGGTTGTTGTGGGTGCATGGTGCAGACATGAGATTATAGCTGCCTGCCTTGAACCGTACATGTAGTGATAAAGCATGTAAAGAACCATAAATTAGGTTTACTGTATTGAAAACATAGGTAAACCTAAATAGCATGTAGAGGGGTTTTCTCCGCCCCTCACACTCTTGGCAGGAAAAGGACGGTACATACAATGTCTCTCAAAACAATACCAACCTATACGTATAGGTATACCCCGTATGAAAAACGTGCCACATGGGAACTTAACCCACATCAAGCCGCGTTGCTCGTCCACGATATGCAGAACTATTTTGTCTCCATCTTTGAAGACGAAAATAAAGGACAAATTCAACAGGCTATTCACAACACCTCTGCCCTCATCAACGCTGCACGAGATAGCGGAATCCCTGTCTACTACACGGCACAGCCACCACGCCAACATCCCGATGATAGAGCACTACTGACTGACATCTGGGGCGAAGGGCTACAAGAAGACGCTGACGCAGAAATTATTCCCGCACTAGCGCCTACCCAACAAGACACCGTCCTCACCAAATGGCGTTACTCAGCCTTCGCAAAAAGCACCTTCGAAGAAGACCTCAAACTCAGTGGCAGAAACCAACTAATCATCACCGGAGTCTACGCACACATCGGTTGTATGACTACCGCTCTTGACGCATTTATGCGCGACATACAAGTATTCTTCACCGCTGATGCCCTTGCTGATTTCAGCCAAAAAGAACACGAACTTGCCTGCGACTATGTTGCTCAACGATGCGGTATCGTCACCTCAACCCAAGACATTCTGACAGCATTATCTCGTCAGGACTAACCACCATGAATACCACAACACCACTTGTCATTGTTACCGGCGCCTGCGGTGGCATCGGCGCAGCCGTCACCCAACACCTTCTGACAGAAGGCTACGCCGTTCTTGCCTGCGACACACAAGAACAAATACTCTCAAACACACAACACCCCACTGAAAAATGTGAATACTACCCTTTAGACGTTACCGACGAAACCTGTGTACAACATCTAGGAGATTACCTTCGTCAACGTCACCAGCCAGTACAAGGACTCATTAACTGCGCTGGGATTGTTCATGCTGCTCCTCTTCTCGAAACGACCCTAGAACAATGGCGCACCGTCCATGCCGTCAACGCTGACGGGGTATTCTTAGTCACTCGAGAAGTTGCCCAATACATGATAGAACAACAACCACAAGACCCGACAAACAGTCGAGGTATCGTCACTATCAGCTCAAACGCTGCAAACGTACCACGCGCCGAATTTGGAGCCTACGGAGCGTCAAAAGCTGCCGCAACACGAGTCACAACAAGTTTTGGGTTGCAACTTGCCCCACACGGAATCCGCGCAAATGTTCTATGCCCAGGAACAACACGCACTCCCATGGTCACCGACTCATGGAACGGCGAAGACCTCAGCCAAACACCCATTAAAGGATCATTAGAAAACTACCGTTTAGGAATACCCCTAGGACGTATCGCAGAACCAGAAGACATCGCAGAAGTCGCAACATTCCTTCTAAGCCCACGCGCTAAACACGTCACCATGCAAAGCCTTACCGTTGATGGTGGGGCAACCTTCTAAAACCTTGATCGGGGAATCAACGCTTCCTCATGCTAACCGTCCCCGTCTCGATAGAAAGAACACCATAACCCATGCCCACAAACGAGTACCCTGCCTTTCAATTCACCTATGGAGACACTTGCCTCAGAGCACTCGGACAGCTAGAACCAGTTAACGAAAAAGACGCTCTCAAACGTGCTCAAGAACGCGGAACTGGCGTTATCGGAGTCATCCCATTTGACCCTCAAGAACCTGCACTTCTATACGTTCCCGAAACGATTGAACGAACACCTGCCCCAACAGTTCAAGAAAAAACCTGCCCCAACCCAACGCGTATTGAGGGTATCGACAACCCCGAATACCGCCAGAATGTTGGGAGAGCTGTCGAAAAAATGAACAACGGAGAACTCGACAAAGTGGTGCTCTCCCGCCTTCTTCATGTCTACTACGAAGAAGACCGCCCAACATTAGAGAATATTTACCATAACCTATGGGCACAACAACCACGCGCCTATGTGTTCTCGATGAAACTCTCCGACCAAAGCTACTTAATGGGAGCCTCCCCAGAACTTGTATTTGGCGTCGAAGACGGAGTCTTTACCACCTTCCCTCTCGCCGGAAGCTCACCCCGCACAGCTCCCATCGGGAGCACCGAAGACGCACAAATCGGTGAAGCACTCATGCGCTCAGCTAAAGACCGTGCAGAGCACGCTACCGTTGTTGCCGATATCAAAAGATGCCTATCGCCAGTGACCGAAGAACTTCATGTTCCGGCAACTCCACAACTGATTAACACTCCGCAACTATGGCATTTGGCCACAAAAATTACAGGACGTCTCAAAGATGGTATGAGCGCTTTAGACGGCGCTCGAGCTATCCACCCGACTCCTGCAATTTGTGGCTACCCAACACATACGGCACGTCAGGTTATCCGCGAATTAGAAAGCTTCGAAAGAGGATTCTTCGGCGGTCTTGTAGGCTGGATGGACCCCTCTGGAGACGGACAATGGGCGCTCGTTTTGCGATGTGCTCAGGTTGAACCTGAGCACATCACATTATTTGCAGGAGCTGGACTCGTCAAAGCCTCAACCCCAGATAGTGAACACCGTGAGACGGGAACTAAGCTCGGTTCCTTTGGACAGGCCTTGAATATCAAGACCGTATCTTCATAGTGTGAGCCGGCAACAGACTTATAGCGTTTTGACACGTTGTGGGGATAACGGAATACTTTGCTTGATGTCGTAGGGCTTGGTAACGGGGTGTGCCTTGACTGTACGGTCTTGGTTTGTCGCTACGGCTATGACAAATTCACCTTGCACAAACCAGTGCAGATAAAACTGTTGTTGGTACCCCTCAATGTTGAGAGTTCCCGTCGCCTTATAGCCAGAGATATCGAGTAGGTTTTGGGGCGGGTCGAGAAGTTTCACCTGAACTTTTTGGGGGCCTGCTACAAGTCCGTGTCCGGTAGCTTTGAGGACGGCTTCTTTAGCTGTCCACAGTAACAACCTTAATAATGTTCGGTTCTCTTCTGGGCATTCGGCGATGATAGTTTTTTCTTCTTCGGTGAGAGTGACTTTGTCGTATCCGTCGAGGAGATTTCCGCGCATTCTTTCAATATCGATGCCGAGTAATTGAGCCTGTGGATCTTGACTGTCTTCTGCAAAATATGCGCCGGCAACCATTCCGTGGCTTCGTGACATATTGAAGTTAATACCAGAAATCCGCGGTTTTCCATGTGTTGCTTTTGGATCACACAGTTGGCATGTCCTATCGACAGGAATATGAGCGGCGTGGGTGGGGCGAATATCTAATGCGCATGCGGCGATACACCGCATGAGGGTTTGTTGCGCGGCGTAATTGAGTGCATCCTCAGGGTTACGATACTGGGCTGCTTTCGTCTGTTCGGCGATACCAACATAGGACAACCATGTGATGCCGTGTCCTGAGCGAAGAATCGCTGACGGCAACATATATAGATGAACAGATTGTCGATCTGTCTGTGGGTATGCGCTCATACAGGCTATTCTAGATGTTTTTATGTTTGAACACCGGTAGCACCAGAAACACATAAGAGCGGATAAGCTAGGGTGTGAAGAATCTACGTCCTTGAGGAAGGTCTTGTTGAAATGACACAAGAGATTATTGCCGCAACAGATGGGTCAGCATTAATGAATCCTGGACCGGCTGGATGGGCGTGGTATATCGACCCCGATAACTGGTCAGCAGGTGGATGGGAGCACGCAACAAATAATCAGGGTGAATTACGGGCGGTACTCGAACTCTTTGAAGCCACTGCGCACCTTCCTGAACGTAAACTTATAGTTCTTTGTGATTCTCAGTACACCATTAACGCGGTGACTAAATGGTTGCCAGGGTGGAAGAAAAAAGGGTGGAAGAAAGCAGACGGTAAACCCGTTCAGAATCAAGAGCTCATTCAAGCGCTTGACCAAGCAATGCAAGGGCGGGACTACGAATTTGTGTGGGTTAAAGGGCACTCTGGGCAAGATATGAATGAGGCTGCAGATACTCGAGCTAGAGATGCTGCCCTGTCGTTTCAACAAGGAACACCGACACCTGCTGGACCGGGCTTCAACCTTGACTTGCCCTCAGCAGATGAAAAGACTCCTCTGCCACAAGAAAAAAAGAAGGCTACCTCTGCCCTTCACGGTCAAGAAAGAGAAACCTTAAACATTGAGGATGCTCTTGAACTCGTTAAGGGCTATGAACAGACCCTGTATCAGCCTCACTATTATGAGCAGGAACAGTATTTAGAAAAAGTATTGGGTGAAAACTTCTGGTGGGTGACATATCAGGGGATACACACACAACGTTCACTCGCCGTGGAATATCGTACACGTGCTTTTTATGCGCAAGACGAACCAACTTTTATCAGCTGTGAGATGCTGGGCGATTCTGTGATTCGTCTTTTGTCTCGTGTAAGGACTCGCCACGTTCTGGTTATACGTACCAGCTTATGGACTCAAGATACTACGAGTGAGTTAGGGTGGGTGTTATCTTCACGGCAAGATACCGTGTGCCCTCAAGAACCCTAAAATTCTGGGGAAATACCTTAAGCTTTATCACGATTAAGTTAGGGCAGGAACACTACAGCCTAGAGCTGGTAGCGTTCCTGCCCCTGCGCTTACTATCCGAGGAACATGGCAGCGTTTGCTGATTCTGTATCAGCATAATTAACACCTGCACGTGAGAGCGCCTCATTAATGTGAGCAATAGACTGCTCTACTTGTTGTTGTGTTGCCCTCCACTGAGCAAGCACACCTTGAAAGTTGAGTGAAGCAGCACCAGTCCAAGAACCTTCTAAATCTTGTAAGGAACTGGTGAGCCCATTAACTTCTGCGATAATCGAATCAATTTGTGCGCGTGCCGTGGCGCTTTTCTGGCTAATCATCTCTGCGTCAACAAGGAACTGTGCCATGATGTCTCCTAAAAATGTTCTATAACGAAGTAGAAGAACGTATCTTCTGACTTTTACATTAGGGAGATAGACGTCATCTCAGTAGCTCATTAGGAAAATTGTGGATAAACAGGTGCTATTAACGCGGTATGAGCTAATAATCCACAGACGCAGATGTGAAATTTATGTTTCACGCGAAACGCCATCTCCAGTGTAGCTGGGAAAGCGTAATCTGAAGGTTGCCCCTCCGCCAGTAGTTTCTAAGACCTCAACCTGTCCTTCATGCTGGGCAACGATACCGGCAACAATAGCCAGACCAAGCCCCGTGCCTCCCGTTTCGCGAGTGCGCGAAGTATCAGCACGATAGAACCGTTCAAAAACTCTCTGGCGGTCTTCACCGTGGATACCTGGTCCGTGGTCTCGAACCTCAATCTGAGAGAATTGCTGACCGTCTTCCGTGCTGACTGTTCCGACTGCTATCTCAAGAGGTGAGCCCTGAGGAGTGTAGCGAATAGCGTTAGTCATTAGATTTGCAATGACTTGTCGCAAGCGAGAATCATCTCCATACACATAAGCACTTTCAGGGGTAGTGTGTTCTGATAGCCCAACCACTTGAACGGTTCTATCTGGAGACGTGGCAAAAGCGTCATGGGATGCGTCTTGAGCTAAATCAAGAAGATCAATAATGCGATTCTCTAACTCGCGACGCTCATCGATACGAGCCAGGGTGAGCAAATCCTCAATCAATTGCCCCATACGTTTCGACTCTGCTTCAATACGACTCATGGCGTTTGCTACAGCTTCTTCACTTTGTAAAGCACCTTGGCGATATAGCTCAGAATACCCGCGAATAGAGACGAGAGGAGTTCTTAACTCATGAGAAGCATCGCCCACAAAACGACGCATCTTCACTTCGGAGTTTTTCTGCACCTCAAAGGCTTTTTCGATATGGCTCAACATAGTGTTGAGAGAGGCTGAAAGATGACCAATTTCAGTGTATGGGTTGTATTTTTCCATACGCTGTGAAAGGTCACCTGCCGCGATACGTGCGGCTGTTTTTTCAACTCGAGCTAGTGGCTCAAATGCTCTTGTTACCATGACCCAGCTCATAGCGACTGAGGCAAAGAGCGTTGCTACACCAAAAGTGAGCGTCAAAATAGCAACTAGTGCAACCACCGCATGCGTTTGTCTCAATGGTGTAGCAATAATGACAGAATAATCAAGGTCCCCATAATCAATGGGGAGAATACGCCACTCAGCTTTACCGTTAACAGATTTAACGGTGATTCCTTTATGAGAAAAACGGGACACCTTCTCATGCGTCCAGCCCGAAAGATCTGGTGTCGAACTTTGAATGGATGATGCTCCCACCAAAGACGAGAGCACTATTCCTTGGTCATCTAAAAGATACGCTTGATACCGAAGAAGAGAACTCGTGCTGGGTTGATGAGGTCCTTCTGTGAGATAACTTGTGAGAGTTTGAGCGTTTGAACTCATCTCCTCATCAAGTTGTTCTATCATTTGCCCACGTAGAGCAGATATAGCAACCAACGAGGTTACTGAAATTGCTAGGGCTAAGAGCAAGCTAGTTAAAAGAACCAACTGGGTACGCAAAGAGAGCGCGCCCAGTTGTCCTATTTTTTGACGAATCTTAGTCACAATAACTCACGTTTATTTTGCGGTGCGTAAGAGATACCCAACGCCGCGTTTGGTATGAATCATTGGTGGCTGATCTGGAATATTATCAATCTTCCTACGTAGGTAGGAGATATAAGACTCTACGATAGAAGCGTCCCCGTTGAAGTCATATTCCCAAACGTGGTCAAGAATTTGAGCTTTGGACAGCACGCGGTTTGGGTTGAGCATTAAATAGCGTAGTAGTTTGAATTCTGTGGGGGAGAGGTCAATCTCTCGGTCTCCTCGAAATACTTCGTGTGCATCATCGTCGAGGATGAGATCTCCGACGCGTAGACGGGAGTCGTCTATTTCTCCTTGATGTGTTCGGCGTAATACCGCACGGATACGTGCAACGACTTCGTCAAGGCTAAAAGGCTTCGTGACGTAGTCGTCTCCACCTACTGTTAACCCAGCGACTTTGTCTTCGGTGGAGTCTTTAGCAGTGAGGAAGAGAACGGGGAAGAGCCTTCCTGCTGCACGGAGTTTGCGAGTGACGGTGAATCCATCAAGGTCGGGCATCATCACGTCAAGGACCGCTAAATCAGGGTTTTCACTCTCTGCTTTTTCGAGTGCTTCACGACCGTTAGATGCAGTGACAACCTCGAAGCCGGCGAACCTGAGTGAGGTTGCAAGTAATTCAAGGATGTTTGGTTCATCGTCAACGACGAGTAATTTTGCTTCAGGTTGATTTGTGTTCACGGTCTTATTCTCACTCTTAAAGCTGGGAGTCTGCTGAAAGACAGATATATATAAGCTGACTCTTTGCTAAGACTTTGAATGTCCTCTTTGCGCTTTACGCCCCACCATAGCCACCACAAGAGACATCACCAAACTCAAAAACCCCACCGGCAACAGCACCATCGCACCCCACGTCAAAACATGAGGAGCCTCACCTCTAAGCCATATGAGAAATAACATTACAACGCCGCTTAACACCCCAAGAACAGTGCATAGAGCACCACAAAAACTCAAAATAGAAACCGCCAATGAAGACGACATTACGGGAGAACTCTCAGTCATATACATACCGTATCAACCAAACACCGAGCAAAGTTTCTCATTTCACGCTTTAATAGAAGGTATGTCCCAACAGATAAAGAACGATACAATCCCCGCGGAGCCATCCACCTCAGAAGAGCATAGCTCCGCCCTATCTGAACACCCTCACGATGACAGCAACGCACACCCTCCTGCAACCACCCAGACTGCAGAACCAACACTAGGTGCACCCACTAAACGACGTCGAACTAGCAAAGTCGATACCGTTCTTGCTCAAGCAAAAGATATTGCGCTCGCCGGAATCCAAGAGATTACCTCCGCAGAAAACATCGGTATCGTTCACCACCTACGTGGAGAAGAAGAACGCCTCACCACACACCTCTTTGAATGCACGATGTCCGGATACCGAGGCTGGTTCTGGTTTGCGACACTTTCTCGAACACCGCGTTCTAAAATCGCCACCGTATGCGAAGTAGGACTTATCCCCGGAGACGATGCACTCCTCGCCCCAGCATGGGTTCCTTGGTCTGAGCGCATGAGCGCCATTGAAGAAGAAAACGCCGAAAACGCCGACCTCGAAGACACCACCGAAACTGAAGACCTCAACGACGCACAATAACCACACACATCTAAGGACTGATTTCTACGAGTAAGAGAACTCCACACGCCGAAACTCTCCCGCAGGAGAAAACCTCCTCACCCCCTGCAACAACGCTCACAACTGAACGCAACGGGCCCCAACCGGTACATGGCAAATCTCCTACTTTCCGTTCTTTATGGATTTTTAACTATCGACTGTGGTTTATCGGAGCATTCCTTTCCAACATCGGAACATGGATGCAACATACTGCTCAAGACTGGCTGATTTTTAACGAACTCTCTAATAACGATTCCACTCGACTCGGAATCGTCATGTCTTTACAATTTGGCCCTCAACTCTTCTTAGCACCTTATGCCGGAGTCCTTGCAGATAGGCTAGACCGCCGAAAACTGCTCTACACGACACAAAGCGCAATGGGCATTCTCTCCCTCATACTAGGATTCTTAGTGATGAGCGGGCACATCCAAATTTGGCACGTTTACGCATTAGCCCTCGTCGCTGGAATCATCGTCTCTCTCGAAGTTCCTGCCCGCCAAACCTTTGTTTCTGAGCTCGTTCACGATAACGACTTGCCTAACGCTGTAGCCCTCAACTCCACATCCTTTAATTCTGCACGTCTTATCGGCCCAGCATGTGCCGGTATTCTTGTTGTTCTTTTGGGTACTGGGCCAGTCTTTTTCATCAACGCTGCAACATTCCTCATCATGCTTGCTGCAATCTCGTTGATTCGAACTCGAGAGCTTCGCCCCACTCCTCGGGCGGATCGTTCAACCGGACGTATCCGCGACGGCGTCGCATACGTCAGAAAACGCCCCGATATTTTGGCAGTGATGGTAGCAGTTTTTCTGGTGGGAACCTTCGGGCTTAACTCCGCAATGAACATCGCGGCAATGGCAACAACAGAGTTTGATAAAGGTGCTGGAGAATTCGGCTTTCTTAACTCCACTATGGCCATCGGCTCTGTCATTGGAACTCTCCTCGCCGCACGGCGAGAACGTCCTCGCCTGCGCTTTATTTTTGGGGCTTCAGCAGCCTTTGGGCTGTCTGCCTTATGCGCGGCTCTTTCTCCTAACCTGCTGTTCTTTTCCATAACACTTATACCCATGGGCCTTTGCGCCTTGACGATTATTACTTCAGCGAATGCATACGTTCAGGTCACGACTGAACCACAGATGCGTGGACGAGTCATGAGTTTATATATCGCAGTTTTCTTAGGCGGCACGCCCGTCGGGGCACCTCTTGTTGGCCTCGTCAACGACCATTGGGGTGCGCGTTGGGGTCTTGGTATTGCAGCATTATCAGGTATTCTGGCAGGTCTTATTGGGCTGCTATGGTACTACCGTTCAGAAAAACTCAAACTCGTCTTTGACCGCTCTCGAAAAACGAAGTTTGTTTTCAAACGTACCGAAGAAGAACCTCTTGACCCTGTGACAACAGCTCTAGAAATTCAGCAGCCACGATAATTTATCGATGCTTTCCTCTCTAAATTTTGGGGCGCTGTCTGAACATCAGACAGCGCCCCAAAAAGACCTATATCAAGGTTCAAAATACTTTTTAAGAACCTTTACATTATGAACGGTTACGCACTCTTTTGAGCAACAACGTAATCAATGCATTCTAAGAGCGCTGAAACATCTTCTGGATCAATCGCCGCGAAAGTTGCAATACGTAGCTGATTTCGTCCAAGTTTACGGTATGGCTCAGTATCCACAACACCGTTACGACGAAGTGCTTGCGCAACATACGAAGCATCAACCTGCTCTGAAAAATCGATAGTGCAAATCACTTGAGAGCGTTCTGCAGGGTTCTGCACAAAAGGTTCTGCAAAGGAAGAATTTTCTGCCCATTGATAAACTCTCTGCGAAGAGTCTGCGGTACGTCCAGCAGCAAAGGACAAGCCACCGTTGTTATTAATCCAACGAATCTGCTCCGCTAACATCACCAAAGTCGTCAGTGCAGGGGTGTTATAGGTCTGGTTTTTTCGAGAGTTCTCGATTGCCGTGACAAGATTCAACGAATCAGGTATCCAGCGTCCAGACTGAGCAATTTCATATGCGCGATGAATAGCTGCTGGAGAGAAGAAGGCTACCCACAATCCTCCATCAGAAGCAAAGTTCTTTTGAGGGGAGAAGTAATAGACATCTGTTTGAGATAAATCAACGTCAATACCGCCAGCGGCACTTGTTGCGTCAATAACAACCAATGCCTCTGAGCTGATACCCTCGGGGCGAATAACTGGTGCTACGACGCCTGTAGAAGTCTCGTTATGAGGCCACGCATACACATCGACGCCTTGTTCCGCTTGAGCAGATGGACAACTACCAGCAGGCACCTCAATAATGGAAGATTCTTCTAGAAAAGGAGCTTTTGTGGTTGCCTGCGCAAATTTAGAACCAAACTCTCCAAAACTTAGATGTTGAGCTTTATGTTTGACGAGCCCAAAAGTTGCCGCATCCCAAAAAGCTGTTGCCCCACCGTTACCGAGCACGACTTCGTAGCCTTCTGGCGCGTTGAACATGTGAGATAAGCCCTGTCGAATTTCTTCAACAAGATTTTTAACTGGTGCTTGTCGGTGTGATGTTCCAAGAAGTGGAAGCTCAGCTGCACGGGTGAGAGCTGAAATTTGCTCACGGCGTACTTTTGAAGGGCCTGCCCCAAAACGTCCGTCCTGAGGAAGCATATCGACTGGGATAGAAGGAAACTGTGTCACTGATTCTCCAAATCATGGTGAACTCACCGTATACGTACTGACACCGGTTTTAACGTCCGGTTATGTTCTATTGTGCCTTGCTTGAAGAAAAGAGAGTGTTTCATTCTCTGAAAAGGAATAATATTTTCTGAGGTCTTGAGCGTTACTTTCTATGGCATGTTCATTGTGTGGTGAGCACAGCGAAAATTTATAGATTTGTCATATTCATGAAGGGTTGTATCCCCTGTTCGCCCTACAACGTGAAGTGCATATATACTCAGGTTAAGAGTTATTTGCTCACTGGTTTGGCGCCAGAGAAGGGAGTTAGGACATATGACTGACCTAATTGATACTACTGAGATGTATCTACGGACTATTCTTGAACTAGAAGAAGAGGGCATCGTCCCTATGCGCGCTCGTATTGCAGAGCGTTTAGAACACTCTGGCCCAACCGTTTCGCAGACTGTTGCTCGCATCGAGAAACATGGTCTTGTCGAGGTTTCTTCTGACCGCTCTTTGAAATTAACAGAGCAGGGTCGTAAAAAGGCTGTGGAAGTGATGCGTAAACATCGTCTTGCAGAGCGTTTGTTAGCCGATATCATCGGCTTAGACATTGCGTATATCCATGAGGAAGCTTGCCGTTGGGAACACGTAATGAGTGAGCGTGTTGAACGTCGCTTAGTTGAGCTCCTCAATAATCCAAAA
Organism: Rothia sp. P13129; assembly: GCF_048512865.1. Classification (NCBI taxonomy): domain Bacteria; kingdom Bacillati; phylum Actinomycetota; class Actinomycetes; order Micrococcales; family Micrococcaceae; genus Rothia; species Rothia sp. P13129. Next base: position 104,724 of record NZ_JBLXYA010000001.1, on the reverse strand, counting down.
TTTTCTCCGTATGGAAATGCTATTCCTGGTCTTGAAGAGCTGGGAGCGAAGAGCGAAAATAACGATGAACGCACTGTCTCTATGAGTATTGCGGCTAAAGATTCTCGTGTAGAAGATCGTTTCACGATTTCTCGTTTCCCCGAGTTTATTCAAACTGACGTTGAATTGATGAGTCGTCTAGGGGATGCGGGCATTATTTATGGTGCTACGGTTTCTATCGCATCTGCACCACAAGGGGCTGTTATTGTCCGTGCTGATGGTGAGGATCAGGAAGTGACACTTTCTGCGGATGTTGCTGAAGCGATTATCGTCAAGCGGTAGATATCTTTTGGAGAACGCTGAGCACCTTTTGATACAAGGCAGGATACTGATGAGTGGTTGAACTTCTTATCGGTAAGAGCCTCCTTGGATTTGTCCGAATATGTGGAAGCTTTTTATCTGGTTGAGGTGGGGTACTCCTGTGGAGGGTACCCCACCTCAACTTTTTAATGCTTCTCTATGGCTCTTGTTGCTGTTGGCAGGTAGCTTGTTGAGCCTTTATTTTTTGGTGCTGACGATGCTTCGAGGGGTCTATCTGGGGCAAAAGTCACGAAAAGGACACGGGTGTGAGACATACCTCGTATATTTTTTTAATCATTTCGTGACCTTTTTAATGTTGGTTCTCCTGTGTTGCATAAACCCTTAAAGCCTTTGTTTGCACTAGAAAATAGGTTTTTAGAGCAAGAAAAGAAAAAATACCACATGATTTACCGTGGCTTTAATGTGTTTTTGTGGGCTCGCCTCGTGAGACAAAAACATGTTTTCGTAACCAAAACGTGACATTTGAGTTGAAGGTGTAGTAGTGTTTTCAACGTGCCAATCACTGGTCGGAGAGGCACCCTCAGAACAGATCGCCTAGTTCTGCCACTGTTCACACTGAGGTAACGAAAACATCATGACATGCTTGGCAGAAGCGGGGGACCCATCCTTTTGGGTTCTTAGATGAAGAGCCCTAGGGGTGAAGTTACTGGAATATCAGTAACCGAGTGAACCTTCTACTCGAACCCGACAGCTTACCTCGTGAGGCAATGGAGGAAAATAAACATGGCTAACACTGCACGCCACATGGCACCAAAGAAATCTAACATCGCACGCAACGCAGGTATCGCTGTTGTTGCTGGTGCCGCTCTAGCAGGCTCTATTGCACCTGCTAACGCATTCGGTGTAGCAAACACCGTTGCTCCTGTTGATTACTCAGCAACCCTTACTACTTACACCACTCCTGAAGTTTCTTACGAGAACATCACCACTTGGGGCGCTACCGTTGAAAGCACTCCTGCGCCAGCTGTAGAAGCTGCACCTGCTCCAGCACCTGCACCCGTTGCAGCGCCAGCTCCAGCCGCTGCACCAGCACCTGCACCTGCTCCAGCACCTGCACCTGCTCCAGCACCTCGTCTTGCTGTACAGTCTTCTGCAACTAATGTTGCAGGCGTACGCGCTCAGGTTCTTGCTTCTGCATACGATGGAATCGGCGGTGCATACATCTGGGGTGGACGCTCCTACAAAGCTTGGGACTGCTCCGGCTTCGTATCTAACGTTTACGCACGTGCAGGCATCAACTTGACCCCTTACACCTACGCAATGGTTGGTCAGCTTGTTCCTACTGCTTACCCACAGCCAGGCGACATCGTCTTCACTAACGGCTTCGCACACGTGGGTATCTACGTCGGTAACGGTCAGATGATTTCCGCTCTCAACCCGTCTCAGGGTACTCAGCTCACCGCTGTTGACGGTGGCGGACTCATGCCTGTCTCCGGCTACTACACCTACGCAGGCCTCTAAAAATTACATATTCATGCTAGTGAGGGGAACAGTTATAATGTTCCCCTCCTACATGAATATTATGAGTTCACCTCTGGTCATCTACTGGGTGAACAATTCATAACTTTTCCTGATCTAGGAAATCTCACCGAATATTTTATTCGGGTGATGCGACCCTCGTACGACCAGCAGGGGTCGCATTTCTATATCCACGCTAAGATAGGACTATGTCTACTCAGTTTGAAAGCCCCAGCAACGGTTCTGACCAAGAATTTACCTACATGGCAGTTGGAATGATTGCCGGAGGAGTCCCCGGTGTTCTCATTGGTCTACTCATGGCGCTGAGCCTTGGCAACGCTGCCATGTGGGTTTCTATCACCGGCGGTATCGGCATCGTCATCGGTCTAGTCGTCGCTCAGATGATTTTCCGTAAGAAGAAAAAGAACCTGTAGTTCACCTAAGAATTTGTTGGTATAGTGTGTCCCTTAGCAGGAATAATTAAATAAAGTTTGGCCCTCGTAGCTCAGGGGATAGAGCACCGCTCTCCTAAAGCGGGTGTCGATGGTTCGAATCCATTCGAGGGCACAAAGAAACTTCTCTACGGATGAAGTATTGACACACCATGTGCGTGAATGAGCTCAGCTCAAGGCGGTTTATTGAATCTTTAACGGATATTCGCAACATCATAAGAATCTACCTATTTTCATCGAACACGTGTACGAGATAGACTGGTTCACACGATGGAATACTTATTTGATGATGAGAGCCTAACTCCTGGCACGAAGAAACACACCAAAAAACATGCTGCTCCAGCTCCGCACCTAGAGGAGCCTGTCATCTTTACATACGAAGAACCCATCTTCGACGAGCCCCTCTGGGAACCGACTGAAGAACCTACTCCTAACCTTGACGTACCTCAAGATATTGCAGAGTTAGATTTCCTGCCACCGTCCTACCAAAGTGGTGGATACGGTGTTGAAACCTCTCATCGTAAACCTGCCCCAGGGCATCACCGAGCCCATCATCTTCTAGAAGGTCTTAACAAACAACAACATGAAGCTGTTATCCATCAAGGGAAACCGCTTCTGATTGTTGCCGGTGCTGGCTCAGGAAAAACTCGTGTCTTGACTCATCGCATTGCCTACTTGCTGGCAACGGGCCGAGCCTATGAAAGTGAAATTCTTGCGATCACCTTCACCAACAAAGCCGCCGCCGAAATGCGTGAGAGAATTATCGAACTTGTCGGAGAATCTGCGCGCCGTATGTGGATTTCTACGTTCCACAGCTTCTGTGTGAGAGTCTTACGTAAAGAAGCATCCCACCTAGATATGAAGACGACGTTCTCTATCTATGATTCTGCAGACTCGCTGAGACTCATCACCACTTTAGCTAAAAACTATGCAATAGATACTCAAAAAATAGCGCCTAAAGCGATTGCCTCACGGATTAGTCAACTAAAAAATGAGCTCATCACAGCTTATGATTTTCAAACGACGATGAACCCCGCGAACCCCTTTGACCGGGCAGTTTCACAAGTCTATAACGGGTACACACAGCGACTCCAAGCAGCTCACGCCCTAGACTTCGACGACCTCATCTCAAAGACCGTGCATCTTCTACGAACAGTTCCAGAAGTCGCTCAATACTATCGAACACGTTTCAAACATATTTTGGTGGACGAGTACCAAGATACTAACCACGCACAATACGCTCTCGTACGAGAACTCGTCGGCAAAAACGAAGCAGAACTCACCGTCGTCGGTGACTCTGACCAGTCCATCTACGCGTTTCGTGGAGCCGATATTCGCAATATTATCGATTTCGAACAAGACTATCCCTCCGCTCGAACCATCATGCTTGAACAGAACTACCGTTCAACACAGAATATCCTCTCGGCAGCTAACGCCGTTATCGAAAAAAATAAAGACCGACGCCCCAAAAAACTTTGGACAGCCTCTGGAGAAGGCGAAAAAATTGTTGGATATGTTGCCGAAAATGAGCATGGTGAAGGGCGATATATTGCAGCTGAGATTGATCGTCTTTACGAATCACACGGGATACGTCCCGGAGACGTCGCAATTTTCTACCGAACCAATGCGCAATCTCGTATCTTAGAAGAAGCCCTGATGAGAGAAGGCTTGCCCTATCGAGTCGTTGGCGGTACACGCTTCTACGAACGCAAAGAAATTAAAGACGTTCTAAGCTACCTAAGAATTATGGTCAACGCTGATGACGATGTGAACACTCGCCGTATTCTCAACGTCCCTAAACGTGGTATTGGCGCAAAGAGTGAAGGCCTCGTGGCTGATTATGCACTCCGTCAAAATTGCTCCTTCATGCAAGCTCTCACCCAATGCTCAGAAATATCAGGACTCGGTGCAGCTGCACAGAAAAAAATTGCCTCTTTTGTACAACTCATCCAAGACCTCTCAACGCTTGTTCAATCCTCCTCTCCAGCAAACTGCTTAGAAGCTGTACTAGAACAAAGCGGATACTTACAATCACTACGAGAATCCCAAGACATCCAAGACGAATCCCGTGTTGAGAACCTCTCCGCGTTAGTTGAAGCAGTCCAAGACTTCGAACACGATAACCCCGAGGCATCTCTGGCGGATTTCCTCGAACACGTTGCTCTCGTAGCAGATGCTGACCAAATACCGGCCGCCCCAGAAAACACAGACGAACAGGCCGCAAGTGCCCAAAAAATTGCTGAAGAAGTAGCACAAGCACGCGCGCAAGGAGTCATTACGTTGATGACTTTGCACACTGCTAAAGGCCTAGAATTTCCGGTGGTGTTCTTGACTGGAATGGAATACGGAATCTTTCCACACCAGCGGGCGATGACCGATGAAGGAGAAATGAGCGAAGAACGCCGACTAGCGTACGTCGGTCTGACACGAGCGCGGCAGAAACTGTATATTACACGCGCGCAGAGTCGTTCGCTTTGGGGTCAAAGTCAGATGAACCCTCCCTCTCCTTTTATTGAAGAGATTCCTGAAGACCTTATTGAATGGGCTCGAAAAGGCTTCAACGCCGTGTCTACCACCTCCTCTCACCCTCGCACGGAAGCTCTTGGAACAGGGCTTCACAAGAGCTCGGGTACTGGACTTCGTGAAGCGGCTCGTCACGTCAACGTCTCTCGTGTTCAGCCGCGTAAAGAAATACCTCAACTAACCGTTGGGGAAGAGGTTTTGCACCAAAGTTTTGGTCAAGGAAAAGTTGTTGCCTTAGAAGGAAGCGGAGATAAAACCGTTGCAAAGGTGCGTTTTGGTTCAGAAGAAAAACGCCTCCTCTTGCGCTATGCGCCGTTAAAGAAACTTTAGGTAATTTATTAGCTGTGTGCATAATCTTCGGTGCGATTGTTGGTTTGACGATACGCCGTGAAGAATACCGATAAAATAGGGGTGAGTTTTCACCGTCATTGTGGAGGATTACTGATGCCTGAACGAGATACTGTGCCTTCTGTTGCTTCTGAATTCACCGAAGCAATGAATGCTGTAAGCGATACGAGCGTGCAGGTTCGAGAAATTTCGTCGTTAACATTGGTACGTATTCAAGTTGCACCAGACTCTGTTGCTGCGGCACGCATGTCTCAGGTGCTTGGCATCGACTTTCCTCGTCATCGCGGTGAAGTTACGGGGGATTCTCAAGCACGAGAGATCCTTTACGGTACACGACAAATTGTGGCGGCTCTGTGGGTTCATGAGGATACCTTCCTCATCGCTACTCACGTAGACCCCATAAAATTGGGGCGTGCCCTAGATCGTGCCCTCGGCTCAGAACCGGGGCTTGTCCTCGACGTATCTGCCAATAGAACTGTTATTGAGCTATCTGGTGAAGAAGCTCCTGAAGTGCTTGCCCGCTGTGTCACTTTTGAAGATGACGCTACACCAGAACTATTTGATATTGGTATGGGGTGGCGTTGTAACGTGGGCGAAGCTGAACTCATGTTGTGGCGTATAGACCGTTTTGAATATCTGATGGTTCCACGTTCTTCTACAACAGCACCATTCTTAGTGACGTTACTTGACACTATTGAAAAAGTTAAGAATTGATTATCTACTAGTCAAAGCCAAGGTTTTAAGAAGAAAATAGGGGTTCTTGTCGCATAGACCTGCATCTATTCCTCCTTTGAGCTAAAGTGTCTTGAAGAAGATATTGTGCTCTACCTCTCTTTAGTGGGGTAGAAACAATATCCAAGAAGAAAGAACGCTGGCATGCATCACTGCCAGCACTACTTCAACGAAGAAGGAATCTAGTGGATCTGTTTGAATACCAGGCACGCGACATGTTTGAAAAGCACGGAGTGCCCGTGCTTGAAGGCATCGTCGCGACAACACCTGAAGAAGCAAAAGCAGCAGCCGAAAAAATTGGCGGAGTAACCGTCGTCAAAGCACAGGTAAAAGTTGGCGGGCGCGGCAAAGCCGGTGGCGTCAAAGTTGCAAAAACCCCAGAAGAAGCATACACCCACGCCCAAAACATCCTCGGGATGGATATTAAAGGTCACCGCGTTGAACGCGTCATGATTGCGCAAGGGGCACAAATCGCAGAAGAATACTATTTCTCTCTTCTCCTTGACCGCGCCAATAGAACATACCTCGCGATGTGCTCCGTTGAAGGCGGTATGGAAATTGAGCAGCTAGCGAAAGAACGCCCCGAGGCGCTTGCTAAAGTTGAGGTCAACCCCACAACTGGTCTCGACCTAGACACCGCACACAACATTGTTAAAACTGCTGGATTCTCCCAAGAGCTACAAACCCCTGTCGCAGAAGTGTTGACTCAACTTGGCGCTGTCTTTGAAAAAGAAGATGCAACTCTCGTTGAAGTAAACCCACTGGTAAGAACCGAAGACGGAAAAATTCTAGCTCTCGACGGAAAAGTTTCTCTTGACGATAACGCAGAGTTCCGCCAACCAGAACACCAAGGGTTAGCCGACAAAACCGCAGAAAATCCCCTTGAAGCAGAAGCTAAAAAACACGACCTCAACTACGTTAAACTCGACGGCGAAGTCGGCGTTATCGGTAATGGTGCTGGTCTTGTGATGTCGACTTTGGACGTAGTGGCATATGCTGGCGAACAATACGGAAATGTCAAACCTGCAAACTTCTTAGACATCGGTGGCGGTGCATCAGCTGAAGTAATGGCAGCTGGACTAGATATCATTCTCGGTGATGAACAAGTTTCATCTGTCTTCGTCAACGTCTTTGGCGGTATCACCTCTTGTGACGCTGTGGCTGAGGGTATTGTACGTGCTTTGGAAATTCTTGGCGATTCTGCGACTAAGCCTTTAGTCGTACGTCTTGATGGAAATAACGTTGAAGCAGGACGACGTATCCTCGCAGAAGCTAACCACCCTCTTGTGTATCAAGAAGAAACCATGGACTCCGGCGCAGCTCGTGCCGCAGAACTTGCCTACGCATCATCTCAAACACAGAACTCTTAGAAGGTACATAAGACATGTCTATCTTTTTGAACAAAGACTCAAAAGTCATCGTTCAGGGTATCACCGGCGCTGAAGGGTCGAAACATACCGCTCGTATGCTTGCTGCTGGTACTCATATTGTCGGTGGCGTTAACGCCCGCAAAGCAGGAAGCACCGTTTCGCATCAGAACGCACAGGGCGAAAATATTGAACTAACAGTATTTGGCACTGTTGCTGAAGCTATGGAAAAAACGGGCGCAGACGTATCCGTAATTTTTGTTCCTCCAGCTTTTTCTAAAGACGCAGTCATTGAAGCTATTGACGCAAAAATGCCGTTAGTTGTGGTTATTACTGAAGGTATTCCGGTGCAGGATGCTGCAGAATTCTGGGCACATGCGAAGAACTCTGTTGATGGAAACGGCAAGATGGTGACTCGAATCATTGGACCAAACTGCCCCGGTATTATCACCCCTGAAGAATCTTTGGTGGGTATTACTCCCGCAAACATCACCGGAAAAGGAAAAATCGGTCTTGTATCAAAGTCCGGTACTTTGACATACCAGATGATGTTTGAGCTACGTGACATTGGGTTCACAACCTGTATCGGTATTGGCGGTGACCCCATCATCGGTACAACACATATCGATGCGTTAGAAGCCTTTGAAACTGACCCTGAGACTGAAGCAATCGTGATGATTGGTGAAATTGGCGGTGACGCTGAAGAACGCGCTGCAGAGTTCATCAAAGAACACGTCACAAAACCTGTCGTAGGTTATGTTGCAGGTTTCACCGCTCCAGAAGGTAAAACAATGGGCCATGCTGGAGCTATTGTCTCTGGTTCTTCTGGAACAGCGCAAGCTAAGAAAGAAGCTCTTGAAGCCGCGGGCGTCAAAGTGGGTAAAACCCCGTCTGAGGCTGCTGAGCTGATGCGTGAGATTTTTGCTCAGTCATAAAAATGGTAAGAGTCTTAGGGGAAGTAGAAATATCCCTATAGAATTTCACTTCCCGTCTTGAACCAAAACCCCTAGCGTATATTCATCGATAAGGTGCGTGTGCTCTAGGGGTTTTGTGATGTGGAGGAATTGTGGGGAGGGATGAAGATTACGGAGATTTTACGCGGTGTACCCCATAATCTTCGTTAGTTGAACCACAGAACTGGTGAATATGCAGTGTGTTGTCTGGAAGCTGTACGAACTAGTGGGAAGATTTTGGAGACAATACTCGTCTTAAACTGAATGAAGCTTATGTCTCTGCTCAAAAAATATGGAATCTTACCTTGGGTTATTCTTGCAATAGTCTTTGGTCTGATTTTTGGCCAATTACTTCCTGAAGAAATTTCTCGGATTTTTTATACGTATAACGATATTTTTTCTCAATTTTTATCGTTCTCTATTCCTCTGATTATTATTGGACTTGTTGTTCCTGCTATCGGTGATTTGGGTCGAGGCGCGGGAAAATGGCTAGGTTTAACCGCTGCCTTGGCATATTCTTCTACTTTGTTTGCCGGTTTCTTGACGGTTGTTGTTGCTTTGTTGGTGTACCCCAAACTTATCGATACCTCCACCTTTAGCAACGTTACTGCTACTGAAGAAACGCTATCTGCGGCTTCTGGTTACTTCACTATTCAGATGCCTCCACCGTTTGGTGTCATGACGGCTCTCATCCTTGCGTTTGTTATTGGTATCGGGCTTTCTATTGTTCCTCGTGGAGTGTTGCGCCGTGGTTTTCTAGAATTTAGAGAAATTATTAACGCTCTGATTATGCGCGTTATTATTCCACTTTTGCCATTACACATTTTTGGTATTTTCTTGAACTTGAGTGCTTCTGGTGAAGCTGCTCAAGTCATCTCAACCTTGGCAGTTGTTGTTGTGCTGGTACTTCTTCTTGAAGTTGTTATTTTAGGTACCCAATACGGTATTGCCGGAGCTATTTCTGGTAAAAACCCTTTGACCGCTGTATGGACGATGAAAGACGCGTATTTGACAGCGTTAGGTACGTCTTCTTCTGCGGCGACGATTCCGGTGACGCTTCGTCAGACGCTTAAAAACGGTGTTCGTCATCCTATTGCAAACTTCGTTATTCCTTTGTGCGCCACAATTCACCTCGCTGGTTCTACTTCAAAGATTACAGCTTTTGCTATTGCTATTGCTTTCACTCAGCATATTGATGTGACTACGGGCCAGTGGATTGGTTTTGTGTGCATGCTCGGTATTGTGATGGTTGCAGCGCCGGGTGTGCCCGGTGGCGCTATTATGGCAGCTGTTGGCATTTTGCAGTCTATGCTTGGTTTCAATGATCAACAGGTTGCTTTGATGATTGCAACGTATATTGCTCTTGATTCTTTTGGAACAGCAACTAACGTGACTGGTGATGGTGCTATTGCGTTGATTATGAACCGTATTCTTGGTTCAAAGCTTGATGAGCGTGAATCCCGTGTTGCCCCTAACCAAGAATATGTTCCGTTTGATCCAGACGCATATATTGAGGAAGTCAAACACGACTAGTTCTTTTGTGAACATTATTGTGCGATAGTGTGAAACGCCCTTGTGCTGACCATATATTTTATATAGTGGGCACAGGGGCGTTGCGCTATCCGCAGAGAGGTGCCTTCACGAAAAGTAGGTGGAATATATGGGAATAATGCAATTACGTGTTGATGTTTCTCCCCGTATGAGTACAGAAGTCTTTCGGCGGCTTCATGCGATTGCTGAGGTATCTCAGCTGAGGGTTCGTTCTGGAGCGGTTCAAGATGATGCTCAAGATGTGATTGAATGGTGTATTTCAGAAGAGGCTTTGGAGAACTGTTTAGAGTTGCTTTCTGAATATTCGGATGTGAGTATTCAAGAGATTCGCCCTGTTGGCATTCAGGATTCTTCGATGCTGACTCGGCATGAACGGAATACTTTAATGTGGGCTAATCAGCTCGCACAAGCCCAGAATTCAAGTTTTTTTAGCCTCACCTATGGGGTATTTATTGTTGTTGCTGTGATTCTTGCTGCGATTGCTGTTTTGACGGATTCCGCTATTTTGGTGGTGGGTGCGATGGTTGTTGGCCCTGACTTTGCTCCGGTGGCTGCTTTGTGTACAGGGGTCGCTTTTAAGGAACGTTCTTTAATTGTGCGGAGTTTGTGCACTTTATGGGGCGGATATTTATTAGCAACTGTAGTGGTTACGTTGTTAGCGTGTATTGCTCTTTATCTGGGGCTTTTTACACCATTGGATGTGTTAGGGGCACGGCCTCAGACCGGTTTTATTTGGCGTCCTAATATTTGGTCTTTTTTGGTTGCGGTTCTTGCTGGTGCAGTGGGTGTTTGGGCTTTAGACACCCACCAATCTAGTGCGCTTATTGGTGTCTTTATTTCGGTGACGACGATTCCAGCGGTGGGGAATCTTGCCTTAGGAATTGCTATTGGTTCTTCCGAAGAGATGGTGGGCTCTGCTGCTCAACTGGTAATTAATGTTTTAGGAATGTGTGTTGCTGGAATTGTGATGCTTTTGATTCAGCGAGCATTATGGAGAGCTAATGTGCAGTCGCTCAAAGACTCTGGAGCGCTTAGCTCATAAGGTGGGTATCGTTTTGGTGGGGGGGTGATTAGGCGACTCCGGTGCCAAATAGTAGGCCTAATATGTAGGTGATGGTTGCAGCAGATAGTCCGATGGCGATTTGTCGTAGTCCTCTTTTGAGGGGGGAAGCACCTGAGAGTAGTCCGACAATTCCTCCCGTAATGCCTAAGGCTGTGGATACGAGAAGTAACGATAGGAAGACTGCGAATGTTCCGGATGCTCCGAAGACGTAGGGGAGTATGGGGATGAGTGCACCAGAGGCGAAGAATGAGAAGGATGCTGCTGCCGCTCCAATATCTGTGCCGAGGGCTGTGGTGTGTGATTCTGTTGATGGGGTATTGCTGTTTTCTTGGTAGGACAATGATGGGTCACAGTCGCAAGAGAATTGTCCGAAGCGTTCTTGTGCTCGGTGCGTTGCGGCTTCTTCGCTCATTCCTCGTGCTTTATAGATGAGTTTGAGTTCATTTTGGTTGATATCGAGTTGGTCTGCGACGCTGAGGGTGATTTGGGTGGGGTTTGAGGCGTCGAGTAATTCTCGTTGAGATCTGACGGAGACGAATTCTCCTGCTGCCATGGATAGGGCTCCGGCTAGTAGTCCTGCAATGCCGGAGAGGAGAATAAACTCTGAGCTGGCTCCACTGGCTCCAATTCCCATGATGAGGGCGACGTTAGAGACGAGTCCGTCGTTAGCTCCAAAGACAGCTGCACGAAAATTACCTGATAGTTTTTCACGTCCGGCGGTAGATAATGCTCGGACTATTTCTTCATGTACAGCTTCATCTGCTGCCATGGCTTCGGTTGCGTGGGGGTCGTGGGCGTAGGGGGAGCGTTGTTCTGCACGTTGAGCTAGTGCGAGGACGAAGACGGTTCCGCAGTGTTTTGCTAAGAATTCGAGGATATGCGCACTAATAGAGGGGCGTGGTGTGGGTTCTGCATGTGCTCCTAGGAGCTGTCTCCAATGGTTTTGGTGACGTTGTTCTGCGGTGGCGACTTCGTGGAGGATTTCAGCTTCGGTGCCTTGTGATCGTTGTGCTAAGGACGCGTAGATTTTTGCTTCAGATATTTCTTCAGCGAGGTATCGTCTCCAGCGTTTGATCTCTTGGGGTGTTGGTTCGTGCTGTTCTTGCTCCATGGTTTTTACCTTATAACGAGAGACCGGCTGTACACCATAAGTTTTTATGGTGTACAGCCGGTTGTTAGGTTTCTCTCTAGAGAGGTGCTTTAGACCTTAGACGAGGTTGCCTTCGCCGTCTTCGAGGTGTGCTCGTACGAACCACTGGAATTTTTCGAGTTCTGCGGTCTGAGAGATGAGCAAATCTTCGGTGACGGGGTCGATGTCTGCGACCTTTGCGATGGCTACGCGGTGGTCTTCAATGATGCGGGTGTATACCTCGTTGAGTGCGCGGAGGTGATCAAGTGCCTTAGCGCGGCCGAGGGGGTATTCTTCCCAGGTGCGCTGTTCGGTGAGGTCTCCGGCTAGTCCGTTAGGTGCTACTCCGAGAGTTGCCATGCGTTCTGCAATGTCATCTGCGTAGGTGCGTACGAGGGATACCTGTGGGTCAATCATTTCGTGAACGCCGATGAAAGATGGTCCGACAACGTTCCAGTGAGCGTGTTTGAGTACGAGTTGGAGGTCGTTCATTGCGTGGAGGCGCATCTGGAGGAGTTCTCCGACCTGATGTCCTGAGTTTTCGGTGATTCCTGGTACGGTAAATGATGCAGTGTTTGCCATTGTTGTTGCCTTCCTGTGTATTTGTGATGTTCTGTGAAGTGTTGGATAAATGTGGGATTTCCAACGCTTCGTTATTACGAATATATCAAGAATAGAAGGCTCTTGCAAGCCTTATTATGAATTACTCAAAATAAGGATGTCCTTAAGAGATAGGTTAGTATGGCTAACCTTAGTCGTCCCTTTGGTTTCAATAACATCTATCTCACCTGGGACAATAATAACTTTCATGCCTGCAGATAGTGCGCTTTGAACACCTGAAGGAGAGTCTTCCACCGCCACGCAACGCTGAGGATTAACGCCGAGTTGCTTTGCGGCCTGTAGATAAGGCTCAGGGTGTGGCTTTGGGTTGGTAACTTGTTGATCACCAATAATTACTGAAAAAGTTTCGGGGGATAAGCTGGCAGTATGCTCTGCTACTTGAGTGATGGCATTGGTGACAATGCCAACGGGAATGTTCGCCTTGCGAAGTTCTTGAAGAACCTCTGGTATTCCAGGAATTAAAGAAATGGCATGAGTCTCTAAAATTGTTTCAGCCTGCTTCTGAAGCTCTGCTTTCATCTCTTGAAGCTCTAGAGGTACGCCGTTTTCTTGTAATCGAATCAAAGAAGCGTCAATAGATTTTCCTAAGCAATCGGCGGTATCTTGTGCCGTCCAAAAAGCGTGATGTTCTTGTGCTATTGCTTGCTTGGCTTGTTCCCAGATGGGTTCGGTGTCTACAAGCGTCCCATCGTGGTCAAAGAAAACAGCTTCGGGTGGTGTTAGATATTGTGTATCGCTCATACGTTTACTCTATCGGAGGTTGCCTTGAAGTGTGTTGCACCATGAGTTGTTCGTCTTTGAGGGCTGTGTGTTTTAACATGGAATAGTGACTATAACACCCTCCAATGAGAATACTTTGATAAGGCATCAGAGCGTTTTTGGGCGTCTCGTATATAGGCTCTCTGTGCCTGGTGCTTTCTTGAGCGCCTTATGGGTTAGCTTTGGGAGAATCCTTTTTGGTGCGCAAGGCGAACTGACGTGGATTTTTGCTATAAGTATCACCCCTAGTCTTTTGGTTATTCTGCTGTGCGGGTGTTATTGGGGTTATCGTGACGCTTGTAGGTATTCAAATGGGCGTTCCTTGCCTGTGTCTTTAGCTTATATGCATTGCCTTACGTGGTTTTGGGCTTTTGCCTTTGGGGTGTTGTGTCCTGATCGGCGTGATGGGAAAACAATCTCTGCGCTCTCTCAAATATTTGGCGAACACTACGTTGGATTGGCTGCTGGTTTTGGTAACACTGCTGGAATCCTGACTTTTGTGAGTGCCTTCGCAGTCTTTTTTCTTGCGCTGAATTATTGCCGGCGTTCTGCGAAACTGAGTGCGGGTATTACCGAAGAAGATGAAGAGCGGATGGCTCGCGAGTCTAGCGACTATGAGTTTCTTGAATCATAGTCTTTTGTATCTGTAAATATTTTTAAAACGTTTTTTCTGGGAAGTATTGCATAAACTAAGTTGAGCGTTATAGACTCAAGTTAGTTGAATCGGGCATCGTTAATGGAGTGCTCGGACACCATAAAACAGCACACGACACAGAAAGGACACTATATGAACATGCAATTAACAAGCGCATCAGAAGAACTGCTCAACCAAGCAAATAGCTACGCTCAAACTCTCAAAAACCCATCAATAGAGCCAGAACATCTACTAAAAGCGATGCTAGATACTCGCCAGAGCCTCGCCGCAGCAACACTTAAAGTTGCAGGGGTAAACCTCGACGAACTATCTGAAAAAGTCTCCGCACAGATTAAAACTCTTCCCACAACTTCTGGAGCAACAGTTGCAAAACCCCAAATAAGCCAAGACGTTCTCCACGCACTAGAAAATGCCCAAACGCAAGCGCAAAAACTTGGAGATAGCTATATCTCTACAGAAATCATCTTGCTAGGAATCGCTCAGGGACAAAACGCCGCAGCCACACTCCTAAAAAATAACGGAGCTACAGCACAAACCATTGAAGGAATCATCCCCAACATACGAGGAGGTAAAAAAGTGGATACTCCAAACCCCGAAGGAACTTTTCAAGCTCTTGAAAAGTACGGAACAGACCTCACAGCCATAGCACGAAGCGGAAAACTCGACCCCGTCATCGGACGCGACAGCGAAATACGACGAGTCGTACAAGTACTCTCACGACGCACTAAAAATAACCCCGTACTCATCGGTGAACCTGGCGTCGGAAAAACCGCAGTCGTTGAAGGACTTGCACAACGCATGGTCTCAGGAGACGTCCCCGAATCTTTACGCGGAAAGACACTCATCTCCCTCGACCTAGGATCCATGGTCGCAGGAGCAAAATATCGTGGAGAATTTGAAGAACGACTCAAAGCAGTTCTTGACGAAATCAAAAACTCCCAAGGCCAAATCATCACTTTCATCGACGAAATACATACTGTCGTCGGCGCCGGAGCATCTGAAGGGTCCATGGACGCCGGAAACATGCTCAAACCTATGCTTGCTCGCGGAGAACTTCGACTCATCGGTGCAACCACCCTAGACGAGTACCGCCAGAACATCGAAAAAGACGCTGCCTTAGAACGCCGATTCCAGCAAGTATACGTAGGCGAACCCAGCGTCGAAGACACCATCGGTATCTTGCGCGGACTCAAAGAACGCTACGAAGCACACCACAAAGTAGCCATCGCAGACTCCGCACTCGTTGCCGCCGCAAACCTCTCGCAACGCTATATCCCATCACGCCAATTACCAGATAAGGCCATCGACCTCATCGACGAAGCCGCATCACGGTTACGTATGGAAATTGACTCAGCTCCAGAAGAGATTGACGCTTTACGCAGAGCCGTAGACCGTATGACCATGGAAGAACTTGCCCTAGCCAAAGAAAAAGACGAGGCCTCCAAAGAACGCCTCGAAGCGCTACGAGCTGATATGGCAGATAAGCAAGAAGAACTCCGCGAACTCAATATGCGCTGGGAAGCAGAGAAAGCCGGTCTGAACCGCGTCGGAGACATCAAAAATAGCATCGACGAGCTACGCTCCCGTGCCGAAGTCGCCCAACGTGAAGGAAACTTGGCCGAAGCATCACGCCTTCTTTACGGGGAAATTCCTGCCCTCGAAAAAGAACTAACTGATGCTCAACAAGCAGAAGACCGAGTCCGCGAAGAATCTATGATTTCAGAAGAAGTCACAGCAGAAGACATCGCCGAAGTCATCAGCGCATGGACAGGTATCCCCGCAGGGAAAATGCTCCAAGGCGAAAGCGAAAAACTACTCAACATGGAAAGCGAACTCGGCAAACGCCTCATCGGACAACACCAAGCCGTTCAAGCTGTTGCTGACGCGGTACGCCGTTCACGTGCTGGTATTAGCGACCCTGACCGCCCCATCGGTTCGTTCCTTTTCTTAGGCCCAACCGGTGTAGGTAAAACAGAGCTCGCCAAATCACTTGCACAATTCCAATTTGACGACGAACGCGCGCTGATTCGCATCGACATGTCTGAATACGCTGAAAAGCATGCTGTATCACGACTAGTCGGAGCTCCTCCCGGATACGTCGGATACGAAGAAGGCGGACAACTCACCGAAGCAGTACGCCGTCGCCCGTACTCTGTTGTACTGCTCGATGAGGTAGAGAAAGCTCATCCAGAAGTGTTCGACATCCTCCTTCAAGTTCTCGACGATGGACGTCTAACAGACGGACAAGGCCGCACCGTGGACTTCCGAAACGTTATCCTCATCTTGACCTCAAACTTGGGATCTCAATTCTTAATTGACTCAACGCAAAGTCAAGAAGACCGAAGCAAAGCTGTCATGAACGTCGTCAACGCTTCTTTCAAACCTGAGTTCCTCAACCGGTTGGATAACATCATCATGTTCGACCCACTGAGTGAAGAAGACCTCGGAAAGATCGTGCTACTACAAATACAATCAATGGCACACCGCCTAGAAGATAAGCGTATCAGCCTCGACGTGAGCGAAAACGCCATCCAATGGTTAGGCACCAACGGATACGACCCCGCCTACGGCGCCCGACCACTTCGCCGCCTCGTTCAAACAGAGCTCGGAAACCGCTTAGCTCAGGGCATACTTGCCGGCGATATCCACGAAGGAGACACCGTCCATGTGGATGTTACCGACCAAGAGCCAAAGACTCTGCACCTAGAATCCATCCGATAAAAACCCCTTAGGTGCCCCTTTCGATGATGTTGCCACCCCCGCAAGGGGTGGCAACACGTCGTTAAAACCCCACGACAAGAAGAACGAGAACACTCTCACGGCAACGAATACTACCCTGCACCAGAGCTATCCTCGATAATAAGAGAGTGAACTTTGAATCCTCCTCCCGCTCTTCGATGTACAGTTCCAACATTGAGCTCACCAACCACCCCGAAATTGCTCGCGCACATCAATCAGCACTACGCTCCATCGCACGTATCGTTGAAAACGAAATTCCCGCCCACGACACTCAATACGCCCGTGAAGGAATTGAGCATCTATTACACGAAGGACAAGTCCTCGTTCTCACCGGAGCCGGTGTTTCCACAGCCTCAGGAATCCCCGACTACCGCGGAGAAAGCGGCTCTTTGAAAAACCACCGCCCGATGACATACCAAGAATTCCGCTACGATGACGAAGCACGTCAACGATACTGGGCCCGCTCCTACGTAGGCTGGCGCAAAATGCGACGAGCTGAACCTAACGCAGCACACTACCTACTCACAAAACTTGAAGAGCGCTCGCAACTGGCAGGTATTATCACTCAAAACGTTGATGGATTACACCGGCGTGCAGGATCACGGAACGTTCTCGCTCTTCACGGTGACTTAGAGTACGTCGTATGCCTTATCTGCCACAAACGTGAACATCGTGCCGAGTTAGACCTCCGCATTGAGGAGAAAAATTACGGGTACCTAGAACGTCTCGAAGATCAGAACCTCCAAGTGAACCCTGACGGCGATGTGTCACTGAGCGATGAACTTATTTCTGACTTTCAGATGGTTGGCTGTGTGAACTGCCAACAGACTTTCCTCAAACCTGATGTTGTATATTTTGGCGAGAACGTGCCTGCCCAACGAAAAGCACAAGCTTGGCAGATGTACCGTGATTGCCGTTCTGTACTTGTTGTGGGCAGTTCACTAGCAGTGATGAGCGGATATAAATTTGCTCTTGAAGCCCGTAAAGACCAGAAGCCTTTAGGAATTATTAATGGTGGGCCGACACGCGCCGATCGCAAAGCAACGTATATGTGGCGTAGTGACGTGGCTGCTGCTCTCGCTCAACTGATGTGACCGTGAAGAACCCCCATTGTGGTACAGAAGAATCGTAACGATATGTAATCTGGAAAACATTTTTTGAGATTCTCTAGAGAGAAATGGTGTCCTTTCACGGTTTTAAGAGTAAATATCGTCACTAATTTCCTCTCAAAGGGATACGAATTAAGCACAGCTAATAAAAAACATGTACCCTTAAGCAGGAAAGACTGTAAGAGGATTCCGGGGCTACCTGTGTGCTTACACACTTGGCCCACCGGACACGATGGATAAAGAGGGGGTCACGCCATGGGGCGCGGCCGTCAAAAGGCTAAAGCAACACGGCAGGCTCGGGAGATGAAATACTACAGCCCCGAGACCGATTACTCTGCGCTCGAACGCGAGCTCAGTGGTGCCAAAAATAACTCATCCAGAAAGTCATCCGGTCATCAATATGATGAGGACGACTACTCAGAATACCTCGACAAGTATTCTGACGATTATGTTGATGAAGACTAATCTTCTCGATTAGTCATTTTGAGACAATAAAAAAGTAGTGTGCCCCTCGGGGTACACTACTTTTTTATACGCAAACGCACCTAAAACATCTTGGTGAATGGTACTACTCAGCTACACAATAAAGCTCTTCTTCTCCCCTTATAAGACGAGAAGAAGAGCTTTACTCTTCACCCTGTTGAGCTAAAGATACGTCTTCGACAAAAGAGCAGCGCCACCATCGACACCCTTAGCTCCTTGAATATAATTCTCGCACGATGAGTAAGAGCCGTCATCCTTACGAACCTCACCTAAAATCCAAGAACTTATGCCTTGTTCTGAGGCAGAAAAAACAACCTCATCAGCAACCTGAGATGAAACAACCGCAACCATGCCCACACCCATATTGAGGGTTCTTTCCATATCTGCCAGAGGGACCGAACCAAGACGTTCAACCAAACGGAAAATTGCGGGAACCTCCCACGTAGAACGATCGACTAGCCCAATCAATCCTTGCGGTAATACGCGTGCCAGATTAGCGGCTAAACCGCCACCTGTTACATGAGAAAAAGCGCGAATACCCTGACCCGTACGACCGTCTTCACCATTGACAGGGAACTTCTCTAAGAGCTCTAAACATGCTGCGGTGTAGATACGCGTCGGTTCGAGCAATTCTTCACCGAGAGTCCGTCCCAACTCTGGAATATGGCTTTCTAGGGTGAACTCAGAATGCTCTACTACTTTACGTACTAGAGAATAACCATTCGAATGAATTCCTGAAGACGCCATGGCGATAAGAACATCTCCATCCTGAACACGGTCTGGGCCAAGTAATTCATCTGACTCAACAATGCCTGTAGCGGCTCCTGCCACATCGTATTCATGTTCGCCTAACAGACCAGGATGCTCAGCTGTTTCACCACCTACAAGGGCGGTTTTTGCCAGAGCACACCCCTCAGCAATGCCGCGAACAATATCTGCAATACGCTCAGGAACAACCTTACCCGTTGCAATATAATCAGTCATGAACAGAGGTTTAGCGCCGGTGACAACAATATCGTCGACCACCATACCCACAAGATCATGGCCAATCGTATGGTGAATATCTAAAGCCTGAGCAATAGCAACTTTGGTGCCAACACCATCTGTTGAGGTTGCAAGATACGGTGTGCGATAGTCTTTCAACACGCTGAGGTCGAAAAGACCTGCAAAACCACCGACACCCCCTACCACTGCAGAACTATGAGTAGCTTTAACCGCGTCTTTCATCAGTTCAACAGCACGGTCGCCAGCTTCAACATCTACACCAGCAGAAGCATACGTTATCTGTGAAGAATCAGTGGTCATGGGGGTCTTCCTTTGTCGTTTGTGGATAAATCGTATCTTCGGGCAAGATAAGAGACTCTAATTCCGAATCTGGACCAGGCTCACAGCGTGACGCACACCCACCCACCACGGGGCCTGCTGCTGTAGATGCTGAGCCTTGGCGAGTATGAATGGAATATGCCTGAGCCCGTTCAGGCTTTTGAGGTACCGGACGTTCTGCCGTCACCTCGGCAATAGAACTGGATAATGGTCCGCTAGCACCTGCAACGGTGTCTTGGGCGTCAAAGAGATTTTTTCCAATACGTTCTGGAATTTCAATAGGGTACTTACCCGTAAAACAAGCCGTGCATAGATTTTTACGTTGCTGTTGAGTTGCTGCAATCATGCCATCTTCTGAGATATACCCTAAAGAATCAGCACCCAAAGATTTTCCAATTTCTTCAACGCTCATCGTATTAGCAACGAGCTCAGCACGAGAGGCAAAATCAATACCGTAGAAACAAGGCCATTTGACGGGAGGAGAAGAAATACGGACATGAACCTCTGCCGCACCAGCTTCTTTGAGCATACGTACCAGTGCACGCTGAGTATTACCTCGCACAATAGAATCATCAACAACGATGAGTCGTTTACCCTCAACCACCGAACGTAGCGGATTGAGTTTAAGTCGAATACCTAACTGGCGAATAGTCTGTGATGGCTGGATAAAGGTACGCCCAACATAAGCATTTTTGACCAAACCATTACCAAAAGGAATACCGGATTCTTCAGCATAACCAATCGCTGCGGGAACTCCCGACTCCGGTGTAGGCATCACTAAATCTGCTTCAACACGATGCTCACGTGCTAACTGCCGACCCATCTCTACCCGTGACTCATATACTGAACGAGCATTAATCGTGGTATCTGGCCTCGCTAGATAGACATACTCAAAAACACAACCAGCAGGCTCTGCAGGGGCAAATTGTTCTGATTGAACGCCCTGTTCTGTGATGGTCAGAAACTCTCCAGGGGAAACTTCGCGAACAAAAGCTGCACCGACAATGTCTAGTGCAGCTGTCTCTGAAGCGACGACCCAACCGTCATGATGAAGTTTTCCTAGAACAAGAGGACGCACACCCTGCGGGTCACGAGCCACATAAAGGGTGTTCTCGTCCATAAAGACAAGGCAGAATGCGCCCTTAAGCGTGGGTAATAATTCTAATGCGGCTTCTTTGAGAGAAGGGTGCTGATGTTTCGCAAGAAGAGCTGTGACGAGAGCTGTATCTGTAGTATTTCCTTGTGCTAATTCGCCACGTTCGGGTGTCTCACCACTATTTTTTTCTAAAACTCTGTCGTAGAGTTCGGCAGAGTTCGTGATATTTCCGTTGTGTGCTAAAGCAAGAGTACCGTGTGGCGTTGCACCAAGGGTAGGTTGTGCATTGGCCCAATGTGAGGCTCCAGTCGTGGAATAACGACAATGGCCAATAGCCATATGCCCTCGCATAGAGTTGAGGGTGTGCTCATCAAAGACTTGGGATACCAGCCCCATATCTTTATAGACGTTAATTCGTTTTCCATCGCTAGTAGCAATACCAGCAGATTCTTGGCCTCTATGTTGTAGCGCATATAAGCCGTAGTAGGTGAGTTTTGCTACGTCTTCTCCTGGAGCCCAGACGCCAAAGACTCCGCATTCATCTTTAGGGCCGTGGTCAATAGGGTCGAGATCGTGGGTCAGTTTACCGTCGGGACGAACCAATGTTGCCATCTTTTCGAAGGTCGGGGCCGAACAAAATAGTGACCTAACCATCTAAGGTGTGTGACGTGCACCAAAGAAGCTAAGACGGTATTAGTTTAGCCTATAGACATCCACTTTCTAGAAAAAATTGAGTATATGTTCGTTTAAGAACTACTCTTCATCGGTTGCAACAGCACGAACAACCTCGGCACGACGAGCCGTAAACCTATCAATCATAAGAGCAATCGTCAAAAAAATAGCAGTACAAACGCCCATAGAACACACGGCAAGAACACCAAAAACAGAAGACCGCGTGTGCTCATCACTACCACCAACAAAAAACGTTAATACGGCGGCAACCATCAAACCAACAACGACACCAGTGACTCCAAAAGCAATCAAAGAAGGCGCACGACGCACCTGAACAAGACGCTCCTGCGGGCGTTGAGAAGAAGAACCTTGAGAATGTGGGGTAGAAGTACTCATCAAACCTATTCTATTCTGGCACGATACAAAAACAGAAAATATGACCCTATTACTCTAAGAGGAAAACCCCAAGAACCTCGTCAAAGTCCAAGAAACAAAACCTTAAACTCCCTGAAACAACGGCAAAACATCCTGCAAATTAGCACGTACACCAGAAGCATTCAGCTGAGTCTTACTCTCTTCCCAATCCCGAACACCGCAGGCTAAAGCACACCAAAGATAAGGACTCATCTCAATAACATTAGGCGGAGTCCCACGAGTATGACGAGGACCCTCAATACATTGCGTCACACCAAAAGGTGGAACCCTCACCTCAACAGAATTACCCGGCACTCTGTGCGCTAATTCCTCTAACAAAAAACGAACTGCCCCAGCCCTCACACTACGCGGTAGCTGGTCAAAAGTGCTCTCCGGTGCTGAAGATTCAAAAACCCGAAAAATATCAGAGATATACGCTGTTCCCTGTTCTAAAGAAATCTTACGACGGGCGCTCATCTGCTACGACTAAACCTCCTGCTGTAACGCTGCACCCGGTTCAACAGCTCCAACAACAGTATCAGCGCCCATAATAGGCGAAGTGCACTGCTCTATACCCTGCGCTCGCTGCTGAGCAGTAATGAGTCCAGCTTGTTCTAGAATACTCAACGCAATAACAACTAAAGCACGGTGTGAACCGTCAAGAATCTTAATGCATAGCGATGAACCATCGCGTAAACCAATAGCTAAAACCCCTTCTGCTCCACCTTTGACAACGGCATCTAAAAGGCCGGACAATCGAGTATAAGGAGTATCTATGCCCTGAAGATACTCAGGGTAATCCACCATGGCGGTAGCTACTGTGGCAACACGAGCATCAGCATGAATATTTTCGATGCCTGACCCGAGCAAAGAATATCCTCGAGCAAGGGCACGTAAAGATAGCGCAGGTAACGGCGCCCCACAACCGTCAACACCTACTGTAGAGATATCCTCTTGGGTGCATTGACGAATAGTTTCGATAACACGCTGTTGTAGCGGATGTTCTGGATCAAGATAACGATCAACATCCCACCCATTTTTAACACACGCCCATAAAAAGGCACTATGTTTTCCTGAACAGTTAAACGCTAAACGCTGAGCCCCTTTACCAGCCTGAATGAGAGCGTTCAAACTTGGCTGATCTGAAGGAAGTACTGAAGGGCATTGGAGTGCACTATCATCAAGCTCTGCTTCGCTGAGGATAGACTGGGCAACCTTCATATGCTCAAAAGAACCCGTATGGGACCCCGAGGCAAGAGCAATCTGAGTTCCTTGCAACTCAGCACCAGCATTCATCGACGCAATCGTTTGAAACGGTTTGAGCGCAGAGCGCGGAAAAATTGGGGTATCAATATCACCATAAGAAATACGGGGAGAGCCATCTGCGTTGAGCAAAACAGCAGAACCTAAATGACGGGATTCAACGAACCCGCTACGGCGAACGACTGCAAGTTCTACGGCGTCTTGAGCATGAAATGTCTGCATACCCTCCAGTATTGCATAATTCGTAGACTCAATGACGATCAGCTAACACCCGAGGAGACTGCCGCTAAAAAATAACAGAAACGCCCACAAGATAGGAAAGACCAAAAGAATCATTATATGCTGAGTAAAGGCTGAGAAAAAGTTTTCTGTTTTAATGTCAAGACATAAAACCTCAATACACTGTAATTCCAGAAAATTAGAGAGATTCTGAGACTAAACGATGAACTTTTCGCGTAGCCTTAGAGAATGAAGGTTTTGGTACTTGGCCCAGGCGGGCGTGAACATGCAATCATCCGCGCACTTCAAAAAGACCCACAAGTTACTCAGGTGCATAGCGCCCCTGGAAACGCTGGAATTGCGCAAGAAATCCCTACCTACCCAATTGATGCACAAAACCCCACAGAGGTTATTGCACTAGCACAACAACTCGATATCGACCTCGTCGTCATCGGACCAGAAGCACCACTCGTTGCCGGCGTCGCAAATGCGCTACGCCAACAGAACATCCCCGTATTCGGGCCAGACCAAGAAGCCGCCGCCCTCGAAGGTTCAAAAGCTTTCGCTAAAGAAATCATGGCAGAGGCACAAGTTCCCACCGCGCTGGCAAAAATTGCGCACACCATGGACGAAGCCATCGAAGCAATAGACTCCTTCGGCGCCCCCTACGTCGTCAAAGATGATGGACTTGCTGCCGGAAAAGGCGTAGTGGTCACCTCACACCGCGAAGAAGCCCTCGCCCATGCACAAGCCTGTTTTAATGCTGGCTCACATATTGTCGTTGAAGAATACCTTGACGGACCTGAAGTCTCACTCTTCGTCATCTCTGACGGTGAACGATGCATCCCCCTAGAACCAGCACAAGACTTCAAACGTATCTTTGACCAAGACCGTGGCGCTAACACCGGCGGTATGGGCGCCTATAGCCCACTCCCATGGCTTCCCAAAAACTTTGTTCAGACCGTGATGGAACGTGTAGCACAACCAACAATCACCCACATGAAACATCGTGGAACACCTTTCGTCGGCGTGCTGTATTGCGGTTTAGTTATTACTTCTCGCGGTATTCGCGTCATCGAATTCAACGCCCGTTTTGGTGACCCTGAAACACAAGCTGTCCTTGCTCGGTTGAAAACACCGCTAGGGCAGCTTCTTTATTCAGCAGCATGTTCACGTCTTGATGAAGACACCACACTATCGTGGGACCCACGCTACGCCGTCGACGTCGTTATGGCAGCCGAAAACTACCCAGAAACACCCCGCAAAGGTGACATCATTAGGGGATTAGACGACCTTAAAGGCAAAGACGACAGCTACGTTATTCATGCGGGCACCACCCAAAAAGGTAAGGACATTTTGACCTCCGGAGGTCGAGTTCTTGCCGTCGTTGGGTTGGGCGATGATCTCAACCAAGCACGCGAACGAGCCTATGAAGGTGTTCAGCGTATTTCTTGGGAAGGTGCCCAATACCGTCAAGACATTGCACTAGCTGCCTCACAACAGCAGATTACCGTCCCAGAACAATACTCATAGTTATCGATATGCTCCTCACAACCTGATGAGCACACATATTTACCCCTACTTTGACTCGTTACAACCTATAGGAGCGTTATGAACTGGAAAGAGGAACACCTTGAGATTCCAGGGTGGAGACACGTATATGCTGGCAAAGTTCGAGACTTATATGTCCCAGCTGAAGGACACGATGAAGTTTTTGGGCTATCGATAAAAGACGATGCCGAACAGCGTGCTGGCTCTGTTCTTGTTGTTGCCTCCGACCGTGTGAGCGCTTTTGACCAGGTGATTCCCACGGTGATTCCCGATAAGGGAAAAATTCTGACGCAACTTTCTTTGTGGTGGTTTAACCAGCTCACCGAGGTACCTCACCATGTTCTTTCAACCGATGTACCTGAGGTGGTTGCTGGTCGAGCTATGATTTGTAAATCTCTCAATATGTTTCCGGTAGAGTGCATTGCCCGCGGGTATCTCACTGGTTCTGGCCTTAAAACGTATCAAGAGACAGGATCTATCGGCGACACGATGTTACCTGAAGGGCTCGTAGACGGTTCCGTTCTGAATCCTCCTATTTTTACCCCCACCGGTAAAGCCGAAATCGGCGAACACGATGAACTGATTACTCGTCAAGAATTACACGAAGAAATCGGTGCGCCCATGGCAGATCGACTCGAGGAACTGACCCTGTCAATATATTCTCGTGCAGAAGAAATCGCTCGAGATCGTGGAATTATCATTGCTGATACAAAGCTTGAATTTGGTTTAGATTCTTATCGGGGAGCTGTCACTCTCGGAGACGAAATACTCACCCCAGATTCCTCTCGCTTCTGGGATGCGGAAAAATATCAGCCAGGACAAAACCAACCTAGTTTTGACAAACAATTTATTCGAGACTGGCTTACCTCTGATGCTTCAGGATGGAACGGTCAGGGTGCTGTTCCGGCGTTACCTGAGGACATTGTCGAAAAAACTCGTGAACGTTACATCGAAGCATATGAGCGTCTCACACAAACAACATTTACCGTGTAACGTTGAAGCTATACACTCAATCTAATATTGAGAAATAAAAAAACATATAGACGCTGGCTATCACCGAGGGAGATGATAGCCAGCGTCTATATGTTTTTATTCTGCTCATTTATGAGGGGAGTACCCCGTCACGGATTTTCTCGTGGTATTCACGATGTTTTTGAGCTTCATCGGAGAGCGCATAGAACCATGTAATATGTTCCGCTACGCTTTGCTGGGCTGTGTCTGGGTCTTGAGCAAGGATAGAATCATAAATTTTTCGATGCTGTCTCTGAAGCTCTTTTTTGACGTTCTTCCAATCTTGCAAATATGGGACGGCTTCTTCGACGTACCCTACCGTTGCCAGATGAAGCGAATCAATAACAGTTTCTAGAGCAAGATTTTCACTGAGCGTAGAAATCTCATAGTGGAAACGGGTGTCGCAAAAATGAAAACGCTCATCACTAATATTTTCAAAATCCATCTCGTCAAGATAACTTTTGGCTCGCTGTAAGGCGTGTGAACGTTTGACAGTATCTTCTCCAACTGCTGCGATACGTGCCGCATGGCCTTCTAAAAGAATGCGTGTTGTGACCACATCTGAAACAGGAAGTGTTTTGGTTGCAATATGCATCCGGATCGCCCAGCTTAACGCATCAGAAGGCTCTGACACGACGATAGCTCCAGATTTTGGGCCTGAACCGGACTGTGAGCGGATAAGACCTACAGCACCAAGAACTTGTAAGCCTTCACGTACGGAAGCACGAGAAATACCGTATTGTTCGGCTAATGCTCGTTCTCCGGGGAGTCTATCTCCTACGCGTAGTTGGCCACGACGAAGTTTTGTTTCTACAGAGTCGATGAGAACGCTAAAGGTTCTTTCTTTCACAGTTCCTCTTTGGTACGGCGGAATGATATAAAACGGTGGCGGCACCTCAGCCGAAGTTGAGATACCGCCACCGTAAGTAACACCTTTAGGTGAGAAAACCTTGGGCGTATCTTAGTGGTGAATTTCAATCAGGAAGTGCAAAATGTTGGTTTGCAAGAAGACCAAAGTACAGACGGTCACCAACATGGCGATAGACCATGGGAGAACAGTCTTGAAGATTTCGGACTCTTTACCTTCCATATCCACAGAAGTTGCTGCAATAGCCAAAGACTGTGGGGAAATCATCTTGCCAACAACACCACCGGTGGTGTTTGCTGCCAACAAGAGCTCTGGGGTTACACCAGTAACACCCTGCTGTGCGAGGTTGTTCGCAGCAGCAACCTGTAGCTTGGAGAAGAGTGCGTTTGCGGAGGTGTCAGAACCAGTAACAGCAGTTCCAATCCAACCGAGCGAAGGCGCGAGGAATGCGTAGATTGGTCCAAGTCCTGCAACGAATGCACCCATTGCAACGGTCTGACCGGAGAAGTTCATAACGTACGCTAGGGCCAAAACAGCAACGATGGTCAATGCGGAGAAACGCATACGGTATGCGGTAACACCGATTTCTTTGACAACATCACCGAAGTTGAGAGCGTAACGGTTATTTTCGTTGAAGACCATGTACAAGACAGCAACGATAAGACCTGCAAAGAGCAAGAAGCTACCGGGGTTGTTCAACCATGCGAAGGAGTATGCGGACTTGACGTGTTCACCAGCTTCATTAACAAGGCGATCTTCAAGCAAAGGCATCTTGACGACGAGGTTGGTGCTCTTGAGCCAAGTAACAACGGGGGTCGCTAGGTTCGCAATACCGAAGACGAGAACAACAACGGCGTAAGGCATGAGTGCCATCCATACGCGCATACCGGTGAGTTCGGATTTTGCGTTTTCTTCTAGCGGAGGTAGTCCGTAGCGCTCGCGAACACCTGCGATGCCGCGAGGCTTCCATACACGCAAGAATGCAACTGCTACACCGAGGGAAACGATACATGCAACAACGTCGGTGAGCTGGTAGACGAAGTATGTTGCGGTGAGCCACTGTGCAACACCGAAGGAGAAGCCAATAACAACTGCAGGAACCCAAGCATCTTTAACGCCCTTAATGCCGTCAAGGATGAAGAGAAGGATAAGTGGGACGAAGAATGCGAGGAAGGGTGCTTGGTGACCAACGATTGCACCGATAACGGTTGCATCTTTGCCGCCTACTTCACCTGCGGTGGTGATGGGGATAGCTACAGCGCCGAATGCTACGGGAGCGGTGTTTGCAATAAGTACGGTGACAGCTGCTTTGAGCGGTTTAACACCTAGTGCAAGAATCATTGTTGCGGTAATAGCAACGGGAGCGCCGAAGCCTGCAAGTGCTTCGAGTAGGCCACCGAAGCAGAACGCGATGAGGATAGCCTGGATACGTAGGTCGCCTCCACCGATAGCGTCGAAGGTGCGACGGAGATCTTCGAAACGGCCAGAGAGGACGGTAATCTGGTAGAACCAGATTGCCATGAGGATAACCCAGACGATGGGGAATGCGCCGTAGAGTCCGCCACGAAGTGCTGACATTGCGGCGAGGTCGGCGGGCATGCCGAATCCGATAACTGCGACGATGATAGCAACGACGAGGGATGTCAGGCCGGCAATGTGTGCGCGGGCTTTAACACCGAGAAGCATGATGAAGAACGCGAGAAGCGGTAGACATGCTACGAGTGCTGAGAGTCCCAGGCTGCCACCGACTGCGTCGGTTTGTGCAAACCAAGTATTCATAGCTCTCCTTTAAGGAACTAAGAAAACCGCTAGTAAGCGGTTTGACGTGTGATGTAAAAATGTGTGGTCTGACCACTAGAATGTTATAACCCTACATGAGGCGTATCACCATTGCAAAACTATTGTGACCTCAACCCCTTTTCGTGTTTTTGAGGGTTTGTGTGTATTTATGTGGGAAGCGCCTGTGTCTTGCAAAAATAATGAGCTTTTACATCGGGAAAAGTGGGAAACTCCGCGAAAAACGCCCCAACACCCCGCAAAAATGCACCCTTTCATGTGGTGAGACATTGTTGGTGCAATGTGAAAAGCATGCACAAAAGAGGTATTTAGTCATAAAAAAATGCGCTAATCAAAATGGTTCGAGGTACTAAAACTCGTGTTAAATGAAAGATAAGAATATACACGCGCTATCTCTTTCAAACTCAAGGGTTCTATTTTGGGTGCGAACCACGAATGAGTCCGTAGCGCACCATCTAAGGAGAAAGCTATGCGAATTGCACTATTCTCAACATGCCTCGTCGACGGCATGTACCCACGCACGGCGCAGGCTACCGTGGAAATCTTAGAACGTTTAGGGCACGAAGTTGTCTATCCCCAAGGGCAGACTTGCTGTTCACAAATGCACGTCAACTCCGGATATTTCGATGACGCATATCCAGTTGTTAAAGCACACGTCAACGCTTTCGACTCATGGGACTTCGACGTAGCAGTCGCCCCCTCCGGATCATGTGTTGCCTCCCTTGGGCACCAACAGCCCATGATTGCTCGCCGAGCAGGAGACGAAGAACTAGCTCAACGCGCAGAAACTATCGCTGCCCGCACCTTTGAACTATCCTCGCTACTTATCGACGTTCTCGGCATCACTAACGCTGCCGAACAACTCAACTCATACTTCCCAGAGCACGTCACCTACCACAACTCTTGCCACGGCATGCGCTTACTCAAACTCGGCACCCGTCAAGCCGACCTCTTACGCACCGTTGGTGGAATCGAATACACCGAAATTGAAGGACTCGACCAATGCTGCGGCTTCGGTGGAACCTTCTCATTCAAAAATGCCGACACCTCAGGGGCTATGGTTTCTGACAAGGCAGACAATATCGAAAAAACTGGTGCAAGTATCTGCACCGGTGGCGACGTATCATGCCTAATGAACATCGGTGGTGCACTTAGCCGAAAAGGCTCACCTGTCAAAACCGTACACTTCGCCGAGATTCTTGCATCCACTAAAGAAAACCCGCTGAAAGTCTCTGGCCCCGTAGAACTAGCAGCCGCAGGAGGTAAATAATTATGACAGCAGTATCACTTGGAATGCCTCGTGTGTATCACGGTGAAGGAAACATCTTCGAGTTCGAAGAATTCCCAAAATACGCGGCAAAAGAACTTACCAACGAACAGCTTCGCGCAAACCTCGGATTTGCAACCCACAAAATCCGTAATAAACGTGCCGACGTCATCAACGAATTGCCAGACTGGCAAGACCTCCGCACCGCCGGCTCCATGATTAAACAACGTGTTCTTGCAAACCTGCCAGAATACCTAGAAATGTTCGAAAAGAACTTCACCGCAGCCGGCGGACACGTTCACTGGGCACGCAACGCCAGCGAAGCAAACCAAATTGCTTATGACCTCATCAAAGCCGAAGGCGTAGACGAAATCATCAAGATTAAATCTATGGCAACTGCAGAGATGGGCCTCAATGAATTTCTTGAAGAAAAAGGCATCAACGCCATCGAAACTGACTTGGCAGAAGAAATCGTGCAGCTGGCAGAAGACCGCCCCTCACATATTCTTGTTCCAGCAATTCACTTCAACCGAACCCAAATTCGTGACATCTTCAAACGAAAAATTGAAGGCGTCAAAGTGGACCTCTCGGATAACCCCGCAGAACTGGCAGAAGCATCACGTATCCGCCTTCGCGACAAGTTCTTGAACACTAAAGTTGCAGTATCTGGCGCAAACTTCGGTATCGCCGATACCGGAACCCTCACTATCGTTGAATCTGAAGGTAACGGACGTATGTGCCTGACCCTTCCCGATACCCTCATCACCTTCATGGGTATCGAAAAAATTCTTCCCACCTTCAGCGACTACGAAGTGTTCTTACAACTCTTGCCACGTTCCTCAACCGGTGAGCGCATGAACCCCTACACCTCCATGTGGACCGGTGTAACACCCGGTGACGGACCCCAAAACATGCACGTCATCCTCATCGATAACGGACGAACCGCCGTCCTCAACGATGAAGTAGGCCGTCAAGCACTACACTGCATCCGTTGCTCGGCATGTATGAACGTTTGCCCCGTTTACGAACGCGCAGGCGGACACGCATACGGCTCAACCTACCCCGGCCCTATCGGTGCAATCCTCTCACCACAGCTTGGTGGTATCGAGAACGAATACAACTCTTCACTACCGTTTGCATCTTCCCTCTGCGGAGCATGCTACGAAGCCTGCCCCGTCAAGATTAACATTCCTGACGTACTCGTTCACCTACGCGGTAAAGCCGTCGACTTCGAAAAAGCACAAGGTGATTTCAAGGGTGGCAAGAAGCATCCTCACCCACAGATGGACGCTATGATGTTTGGCGCTAAAGTACTCTTTAGCTCCGGCAAATTGATGTCTTTGGCTGAAAAGGGTCTGCCCATGTCCCGTATTATCACCGGACGAGACCACAAGATTTCTAAACTTCCCGGTCTTGTCGGCGGATGGACAAAATACCGTGACATCCCAGAGCCTCCCAAACAATCCTTCCGCAACTGGTGGAAGAAAGAACGCGGCGTTGCTGCTGAACGTGTGGGCGGAGAACGCGTAGACATTCAAGCGCTCATAGAGGCTAACCGTGGCAAGGTCGAAGAAGTAAAAGCTAATGCGCGAGCAGCAGGAGAAGCTCAGGCTGCGCGCCACGCAAAGGAGAGCGAATAATGAGCACCGCTAAAGAAGATATCCTCGCCCGTATTCGTGCCTCACTTTCAGATAACCCCCAGCCAGCTGAGCCAATCCGCAACTATCGTCGAGTCAGTGAACTGAGCAAAGAAGACACCATCGAAATGCTCGTTGACCGTCTCATCGACTATAAAGCGAATGTTTACCACGAAACAGAAGAGAGCATCGTTGACCGTATCGACCAGCTTCTAGAAAAAGCTTCCCGTTACGTGGTGCCTACCGGTATCAACACGAACTGGCTTCCCGAAGATACCGCCACTCGTTCTCGCGTTTTCGACGCTGGTAACATTCAAAAAGCGGGGACGCTCTCGCTCAAAGAGCTTGACCGTATCGACGCAGTGGTGACTAACTCTACTGTTTCATGTGCAGAAACAGGAACCATCTTCTTGAACACGAATCCTGATGAAGGACGACGAGCTATTACACTCGTTCCCGACCACCATATTTGTGTTGTTAAAGAGGACACCATCGTAGAACTCATTCCAGAAGCTATCGCACGAGTTTCCTATAAACGTCCTATTACGATGATTTCTGGACCTTCAGCAACCTCAGATATTGAGTTGATTCGTGTTGAGGGTGTGCACGGTCCACGAACTCTGGACGTTATTATCCTCAAATAATTGAGGTGAAATACTAACTCATTAAACGTATTGGGTGGTTCTCCACAATCTTGTGGGGAACCACCCAATACGTTTAATCCCAAAAAAGCTTAGGACTCTACAGGTTTCTTCGTCGGATCAATACCACGACCATCAGGCCCCTGAGAAATTACCGGCAACGAACTGGTCGATAATTGTGAAGACTGATGACGTTGACGCTTCTTCTCGGTAATTTTATCTTTCGTCGTTTTCTCTTCGATAACAGCGTCTTTATCACGGAAAATTGCGTCTAGACCAGAGGCCAAGAGCGGGAAAATGAGAATCGTCAAAGCTCCACCGCCGACTAATAGTGAAGCCGCTGATTCTGTGATGAGCTCATGAGAAAGTGCCACTTCAGTTACCGCAACAATCATGGGCAAACCAGCGGCAGCATATAAACCAAGTTGAACCTTCTCATTGAGCGTTTGTAGCCCCGAACCGGTGTCGAAGAATCGTTCAGCAAGGAACACCGGTAGGCCACGAAGAATAAGTAACGCCAACACAAAGAGGATTAGAGCTACCGGAGATTTCGCGATGCTCTTAAGATCAATTCCCATGCCAGAGCAAATGAAGAAGAGCGGAATTAAGAAGCTGAAGCCGAGAACATCGAGACGTTCAGAAAAGGGCTCAAATGCGTACTCTGGGGTGAGCGAGCGCAAAATAATACCGGCAGCGAAGGCGCCTAAGACAACGTCAAGGTTAAAGACCGCTGCAAACATCATGAGAGTTGAAAGAATCAACATCGCAAGACGTAGCATTGTCTGGGTTGTTTGGTTTGCTCCGGCAGCCATGGTGCGCCCTAGCCCAGGGATATGGGCAAAAGCACGGCGAGGTAGAATTGCTGTAATAAGAGCAATGAGTAAGAACCCAAGAAGAATGAGGACAGCGAAACCTTTAGAATGAGTCGATAACAAAATTGACATCGCAAAAACTGGCATGACTTCACCTAATGCGCCGTGCACCATAATAGCGTCGCCGAGTTTTGTACCAGTTTTCCCGTTGGCTCGGACCATGGGCAAAATCGTGCCAAGAGCGGTAGAACTCATGGCAATTGCAAACACCGCAATATGGTCGAGCCCGTTGCGGAATTCAGAGAAAAAGTTTGCAGATGCTAAGAGCGCAAGAGTAAAACACACCGCCCAAGTGCCTAAAGCAAAGCCTCCTTGACGAGAGTGCATCGCTTTTGTATTGACTTCATAACCTGCGATGAGGAATAGGATTCCGAGCCCAAGTTCTTTGATGAGTTCAACACCGTTATCGGTGTCTGCCAGATGCAAAACGTTAGGTCCGATGATTGCTCCGAGCAAAAGGAGAATCACGACGTCAGGAATTTTCTTCTTGGTTAGAGCAGAAAGAAGAGGAGACAGCATTGCCACAAGTGCAATCCAAAAAATGGAGATGTATGCATTTGCCGTTTCACTGCTGGCATTGGCAATAATCAGGTGTTCAACTGAACCCATACGCGCTATTCCTTAGCAAATAAAATGTGTACATGACTTTTCTTTATAAGTCTGACATAGTGAGAATCTAAAGGTGGGAATGATGTTGATGAAAGGATAGTCTGTAAGGAACCCCACGAAATATATAGAGATGCATCATAATATGCTACACGCTGCTATTTCTCATGTGTTTCTCAGGTGAGTATATTAAAATTTTTACATAGATATTTTGTCCTCTGTTTAAGATTGAGTGTATGTCCCCTAAACATTTTTCTTCGGCTCAAGCAACCACTCCATGGTGGAAACTAGTGCTCACAGGAACGCTAGTAGTCTTCTGGGCGGCCCTGACAATTATTGGAGGTTCGCTTTTTGGAAAAATCTCTGATCTTGCCATCAACGCACCTCAACCGATACTCGCGTCATCGGTCGAATCATCACGTGTTGCTCAAGAGAAGAACGAATTTTATGCTCAGGACTACACCTCCGCAGTTATTGTTTTTTCCTCAGACCAGCCATTTCAAAATATTGACTATGCCTATCTAGAAGGAATACCTCAATATCTACGCGACCAAGGGCTAGATATCAAAAATGTGCGCTCTTTGGAATATTCAAAAGACCAAGAATCCGCAAAAATTACTATTCCAATCGCAAAAGATCAAAACCTCCGAAAAAGTATCCATAAGATACAAGGAGCTATTGCGAACCCACCCGGAAATATCCAAGGGTATGTTACTGGACCGGCCGCCTTTACCGTAGACCTCTCTGACTCCTTAGAGTCCATGAATATTACTTTCATGATGTACGCGGTCGCCGTCGTACTCATCTTATTAGCGGTTATTTTCCGCTCATTCTTAGTGTCTTTAATGGTGATGATTAGCACCGTAGCAGCCCTTTGTGCTTCTTTGCTAACGCTATGGATTCTTGCTGAACACGGAGTCATCTATATCCAAGCACCCACCCAAGGCACTCTACTAGTTCTCGTCTTTACCGCCTCCATGACGTACTCACTCCTTTATGTGTGGCGGTATCGTGAAGAGCTCAAACAACATCGTTCATTATCGCGCGCTGCACAGCATGCGTTCTCTCGTACATGGCGACCTATCCTCATCTCTGGGGGCACATCTGCTATTGCGTTGTTATGCCTCGCGTTCTCCCAAATACAAGCAACAAAAGCTCTCGGCATTACGGGCAGTATCGGTATGCTCTTTGCGACGCTTGCCTCATTGAGCTTTCTTCAAGCGATACTTGCTTTACTCACCCGATTCTCACTCTTACCCGCAAGAACACCACAACGTCCAGAACTTATGGGTAGAGCCCAAAGCCTACGAGAAAAACTTATCCAACAGGTACACCACAAACCTCGTAAAACATGGTTGGCAGTTGCTCTACCTGTCCTCATTCTTTCAACCTTAGCCATTAGCTTCCCTTCGATGGGAACCGCCGAGAACCAGAAAGTTACGGGAACCTCGCAAGCGCGTATTGGGCAAGAAATCTATCAAAACCATTTTGATGCGCCCATGATACCGTTGGCTCAAGTTATCGTCTCAGAAAAAGACCTCAAAAAAACTGTAGAAACTCTCACAACTGTCCAAGGGGTAGAGCGTGTTACTTCTCCCTCTCGCACCTCAGCAACAGGGCAGATTGTCTTAGCAGAAGACGGAAAAGTCAAAGAACATATCTCTTCAGAGCAAACACCTTACGTCTCGCATAAGAAGGTTTTCCTCAACGTCTACCTACAGTATTTTTCGGGTACGCCAGAGGCCTTCACGAGCGTCAAAGAAATACGTCAAAAACTCCGTAACAATATCGACAGTACCGCAATGGTCGGCGGAGAAATCGCCAAAGAACTTGACGTAAAAATGAGTGCACAACAAGATAAACAGATCATCATTCCACTCATGCTCGCCGTCATGTTCCTTGTGCTTTTTATCAGCTTGAGAGCCATTATTCCTGCTCTATTGATGATTGTTATTACTGCAGTATCTTATGCAGCGAGCCTAGGACTATCTTCACCACTGTGCCAGTTTCTATGGTCAGGAGCTGGAGCTGACCCCAACGTGAGCCTTTATGGGTTCATTGTGATGATGGTTCTTTCTCTCAGTTATAGTGTTTTCTTCTTCACCCGAGTTCAAGAGGAAAACGCTCACCACGGTTGGGACGAAGGTACCCGAAACGCACTAAGAATGATGATTCCCGTCTTGCTTTCAAGCGGTGCGATACTTCTTTCCGTATTCATCTATCTTCTTGCTATTTCGCTAACGTTCTTAGCCCAGCTAGCGTGTATTCTCACCTGCGCAGTAATCCTTCAAGTGCTTTTAATTCATATGGTGTTGCTTCCAGCTAGCTACGTTGAGTTAGGGGAGAAGCTATGGTGGCCCGCAAAAACCCTAGATGTGGAATAATGCAGCGCTGAAACTCCAATAAATACCCTAAAACCCAAAAAATGCCATGGGGGATATGTTTTAGGCTCTCAGAAGAATCTGAGAGCCTAAAACATATATTGACCGCATATCATCACCATAAAGATTATTAAATCTTAGTGAATCACAAAGTCGGGATGACAGGATTTGAACCTGCGACCTCGTCGTCCCGAACGACGCGCGCTACCAAGCTGCGCCACATCCCGATTGCTCTTAGGTATAGCCCCTAAGCAACTGTTCAATGATAGCTGATAGAAGATACCAGAGCAACAAGAGACAACATGAATAACCTTGCCATAGTTATACAGCTATGAACGGGCCGTGAGTGTCACAAGAACCGCCTCAGGGGGGCAAAAAAGCCGAACCGGAGCAAAACGAGAAGTTCCAAGACCAGCCGAAACATGAACCGGAACATCATCTTCTAGGCTCACACCTTTAGCGCGAGACGGCGGTAAATCACAATTTGACACAAGAGCATGCCCTCCTGGAAGACAAATCTGCCCACCATGGGTATGTCCCGCAAAAATGGCTTGAGCCCCATCCTCAACAAATCTCTTGAGCGTCCGTAAATACGGTGCATGGCATACCCCCAAACGTACGGAGGGAGAATCATCAGAAGAAAAAGCACTAGGGGAGAAACCCGGGTGCTCATCATAACCAATATGAGGGTCGTCTACGCCCGAAAACTCTAGACGTAGCTTCTCAAAGTTCATCACATCAAAACGATTGATGAGACCAACCCAGCCGCGGCGTTCAAAAGCCTCATGCATCTGCTCTGTCGGAAGTTTAACGCGAGCATCATCAATGCCTTCATCTGCGGTGCTTTGCTTCCACAAATAGCGTGCAGGGTTTTTCATTATCGGCGCATAATAGCAATTAGAGCCGGGTACAAACACACCTGGAAAATCAAAAAGAGGATCAAGAGCTTCTAAAAGACTGGGCAACCCTTCAAGATGAGAAAGATTATCTCCGGTGTTAATAACTAAATCAGGTTTTAACTCGGCCAAAGAATGCATGAAACGAATCTTTTTCTGTTGGCCCGGAATCATGTGCATATCTGATATATGCAAAATCTTAAAATCTTGAGCGCCTTCAGGTAAGACAGGGAGCTGTTCGTGACGAATCGTAAAATGGTTAAGCTCATAAAAGTGGGCATAAGCCACTGTGGCGGCCCCTGCCAACGCTCCAGCAGCCGTTACTCGTGCAAGAGAACGGGCTACAGAACGGGAAGAAACCGCCACGGTGTTGGTAGTTACCATCAAACAGGAAACTCCTTAAACGTTTTATCTGTAAGAAACAACAGCAAGCACATTTACTGCTGAGTTCCTAACATCTCATTGGGAGGAAGCGGGAACTTATCAGTGTTATAGTTCTTAGCTTGCTCCTTCATAAAGGTCTGCCACTGAGCACCAGCATATGTTGCACCATCGACATACTTCAGACGCTTACCGTTAATGGAGAGCCCGTTGAGAGAGCGAGAACCACTATTCAAAGAACCAACCCATGAAGCAGTAGAAAGGCCACGCGTGTAACCAATCATCCATGTCTGACGAGAATAGTCTGTTGTACCAGTTTTCGCTGCCGAAGCATCTGGCAAACCAATACCACGCTGATAACCAGAGCCACTGACCAAAACCTGCTTGAGAACATAGCTCACGCCATTAGCTACTTCTTTACTAATAGCTTGATGACACTTCTTATCGTAGGTTTTAATCTTTTCGCCAGAACGATCCTTAACAGTGCTAATCGCGCGGGGAGCACAATAGACACCATCATTTGCGAAGGTGGCGTAAGCTGAGGCCATCGTCAAAGGAGAAACCTGAGATGAACCACCAATCAAAGAAGCCAAGAAGCGAGGGTTGAAGGCGACCTCTCCACCGCTCTTGCCTACTTTAGGGGTCAAGATTTTAAGAGATTTAGCCATCTCCTGAACACCGCAGAGGTCTTCTTTAGACGCCATGCTGTACAAGAAGGAGTTAATGGAGTTCTTGATACCAAAAGCAATAGTGCCCCAGCGTTGGAAGCCTTCTTCTGCGTTAGCAAAGCTAAAACCATCTGGTGTATCTGCATAGTGGAAGACTCCACCTTCAAGGCATGAAGCACGCCAAGGGAAAGAATTCGGATAATTCAACGCTGTACCGTCAATGGTTGCGTTAATACCTTTTCCTTCTTTGAGCCATTCAGCAAGAACAACCGGTTTGAACGTTGAACCGGGCTGGAACCCAGGAGTTCCACCATCTTGATAATCAACGTTGTAGTTATACAGCGAAGCTGAGAAGTCATCGGCTGTGCCGTATCGAGAGTTCTGAGCCATCGCAACCACATTGCCGTTAGAAGGCTCTACCGATACTAAAGCAGCATTAACATCATCGAAGTTATTGGTAGATGGCTGAGTCTGTTCGACTGCTGCTTTGGCGTCCTTCTGTGCGCTTACGCTCATGGTAGAGATAATGGTGTAACCGGCGCGGTAGAGGTTCTTCTGACGATCTTCAGGGGTAGCACCATATGCTTCATCCTGATAAATCTTTGCGGTGACGTAATCACAGAAGAATGCTGCATCTCCTGCAGTAATACAGCCTGTTTTAGATGTGTGAATATCAAGATCAAGTTCAGAACTGACCGCAAGATTGAACTGGTCTTCAGTAATTTTTTTATCTCGCAACATCGTACCTAAGACGGTATTACGACGCTCTTTAGCGAGTTCAGGGTTTACATCGGGACGGTAGAGGTTTGGAGACTGCACCATACCAGCGAGAAGTGCTGACTGCTGCAAGTTAAGGTCTTTAGCCTTAATACCCCAGTAGTAGTAAGCAGCTGCCTCAACACCGTAGTTCGTGCCACCGAGGTTCACAATGTTCAAATATCCGTCAAGGATTTCGTCCTTAGACTTATTCTGCTCCATAGAGATTGCAAGCTTAATCTCTTTAATTTTATCAATATAGCCCTTATTCGAGCCTAAGGTACTTGCCTCTTCACCGCGGTACTCTGCCTGCTCAATGAGAAGGTTATTGACATACTGCTGGGTAAGAGTCGACGCACCCTGACGGTTATTTGGGCGAATCAAGTTATTGATAAAAGCACGAGCCATACCTAGAGGTGAAACTGCACCATGCTCATAGAAATCGCGATCTTCAACTGAGACAATCGCATCTTTCATATACTTTGAAATCTGATCTAGCGGAACATCACGACGACGCTGCGACTCAAAGCTAGCAAGTTTCGTCTTACCGTCAGAAGCGTAGAGAGTTGACGCCTTAAAACGGGATCCCTCAGAGAGATCGTCAGGAAGACCTTTAAACCAAGAAATAGAAGATGTTGCAGCAATGCCCATACCAACGGTAGGGGGAATGAGGATACCTGCTGCGACAAAACCAGCGATAACACTCAGCGCAATAAACTGAATAAAATCGCTCGGAGTACGTTTTTTCCGAACATTCTTCGATGAAGCCATTCCCACAGTCTACAAGCAGAACCTGAAAAATAGGTGTCTAGATGGGCACATAACGATAAAGATTTTAGGTTTGCCAGCATTATATTTCACACATTTAGAGCCTCAAAGCTCAACAGAACACTACGAAAAACACGGTTATCTACAGTAATTTGTGCTTCTCTGAGCATAAAACTTTTCAATTAGGCTCATAACTATTAGGCTGGGGGCTATGGATAAATGGGAATACGCTACAGTACCCCTGATGATTCACGCTACCAAGCAGATCCTCGATAGTTGGGGACAAGACGGTTGGGAACTGGTAACAGTCCTTCCCTCAACCGCACCTGCTGGAGCTGCACCTCAGGGAAATATGGTTGCTCCAACAGCGGGCAACCCCATCGCATACTTCAAACGTAAAGTTGCGTCATCATAAAAAATAGTTAACATAGACCGGATTCATAACCTTCAGGGTATGAAGCCGGTCTTTGTTCAGCTAAAAACAGAGAAGGACGCCCGATGAGCGAAAAAATTTCTATTGAATCTCGTATCGAACAGCTAGGTTACACCCTGCCCACCACACCTCAACCGGTTGCAGCCTATGTTCCCGCTGTTATGAGCGGCAATTACGTATACACTTCTGGGCAATTGCCCTTTGTTAACGGTGAGCTTTTACACCGTGGGAAGCTTTCTTCCCACAGCACTGGCGAAGGACACCTCACCCTAGAACAAGCTCAAGAATGTGCACGTATCGCTGCTTTGAACGCATTGTCTGCTGTCCACTCTGTTCTAGGGGACCTCAACCGCATCAAACGTATCGTTAAAGTTGTCGGTTTTGTTGCCTCCGCCCCAGAATTTACCCAGCAACCTCAAGTTATTAACGGAGCTTCTGAGCTACTGCACGACATTTTAGGCGAACAAGGGGTTCATGCACGCTCTGCTGTGGGCGTTGCTGTCTTACCACTTGATGCACCCGTGGAAGTTGAACTCATCGTAGAATATGTCTAATCAAACACTGTATACAGGGGCGCTAAAAGTCGTTCGTGAACGTACCACCGAGACCCCCAATATCTCTCGATCTCCTGAGAGGCTTTTTAAGCTCCCTGACGAATACGCATCAGCAGCTCAGGCATGGTTAGACGACCGTCAACATACCCCATGCCA
Organism: Rothia sp. P13129; assembly: GCF_048512865.1. Lineage (NCBI taxonomy): Bacteria > Bacillati > Actinomycetota > Actinomycetes > Micrococcales > Micrococcaceae > Rothia > Rothia sp. P13129. The sequence continues at coordinate 64,192 of NZ_JBLXYA010000001.1, read as the reverse complement.
ACCTAAAACTGCTGCTTCTGTGGTCTTTGTCCGAGATGGAAAAGAAGGCCTTGAAACAATTCTGACACTTCGCTCAGAACACTCTCCATTAGGTGATTTAGCATTCCCTGGAGGGCTATGTATCCCTAGTGATCAAGATCCTCTTGCCTGGATTGGACCAGACATTAAAACGTGGTCTACCGCTTTCAAACAAGAAGACCCTGTAGCGACCCAAGCTGCAGTTGTTGGTGCGATTAGAGAATCTTTTGAAGAAACAGGAATGCTTCTTGCCGGACGCGATGAACTAAGTACTGTTGAGACATCCTCTGAAGCACTAGATTTGATGTCTGCGCGTGAAGCTATCTCTCAATGCGACCAAAGTTTTGCTGATTACCTCACAAAACGAGGCCTGACCTTAAGAACAGACCTCTTGCGTCCGATCGCACGTTGGCAGTCCCCAGATTTTCGTCATAAACGCTATGACACCCATTATTTTGCTAGCGTTGCACCGGTTGGACAACACCCCAAACTTCTTGCCTCAAAAGGGCTATGGGGTGACTGGGTGAACGTACGTGAGCTTCTTGAACACCAAGAAACGACAGTATTGGGCGATACTATCGGACATGAACGCACTCGAGGAAAAACTCTACAACAGCTCATTGTTCCAGCCACGCTGTGTATTCTCGAAGATCTTGCAGCAGTTAATACCTCAGTAGCGTACCTTGCAAAAAAACGGGAGGTACTTCCTAAAAAAGCTGAAGTGGTCGAACAAGACGGAGAATATTTCCTCAAATATACGCTGCCTCAAAAACCAAAGAACAGACAAAAATGCTCTTTGTAGGCAACTAGAGGAAACTGAGTTTTAAACCTCTAAGCTAGATTCTAAAAATATGGGGTGGTAGAGAAAAATTTTTCTCTACCACCCCATAAACGTATCCTCAAAAAATATTTAGAATCTTTTTAGCGGGAACGATTACGTAGACGCTGAAGATCCAAGATAACAACAGCGCGAGCCTCAAGGCGAATCCAACCGCGAGAGACGAACTCCGCAAGAGCCTTATTGACGGTTTCGCGAGATGCGCCAACAAGCTGAGCCAATTCTTCCTGAGTCAGCTCGTGAGCAACCAGAATACCGTCGGTTGCAGGGCGACCGAAACGGTCAGCCAAATCAAGTAGAGCCTTTGCTACACGACCGGGAACGTCAGAGAAGACAAGATCAGCAAGGTTTTCGTTGGTGCGGCGTAAACGACGAGCCAACGCCTGAAGAACCTGCACCGAAATCTGAGGTGATTTTTCCATGGCCTTACGCAAAGATTCATGCTTGACCCCAGCAAGGCGAGTTTCAGAGACAGCGGTTGCGCTGGTGGAACGTGGTGAAGGATCAAAGAGTGCCATCTCACCGAAAATTTCACCAGGACCCATAATTGCTACAAGATTTTCGCGACCATCTGTAGCGGTACGTCCAAGTTTAATCTTTCCGGAAATGATGAAGTATAGCTGATCGCCCTGATCACCCTCGTAGAACAGGGTGGCTCCGCGGGAGAGATCAACTTCAGTGATGTCTTCAGTGAGTGCTGCAAAAGCTTGGTCGTCGAGTGAGGCAAATAAAGGTGCCCGACGTAGAACCTCGATATCCATTTTTCTCCTCAAGAATTGAGATAATTTTTTACAAGCCACCCATTCTTAGGGTTTGCCGACTGACAAGTATAACGCTCGAACCACTCAGTGCCATAAAATGGTGTGACATAATCAATAATGAGACTACCGTAAAAACTCTCAATGTACAGCTCAAACCCACCAAGAGATTTCTTAATAGATACTAAAAGATACTCAATAAAACGGTAAAAATAGAGTGAAACACATCCGTATCGCCAGATATCCAGTACCGTTAAAACCTCAACAATAATGAGTGAGTATTTCAAGCGAATACCTATAAAACCACGTCTGACAAGGTGCGTTATATTATGGATTTGACGATTCTAGATATCGGTCTGCTAGGGCTGCTGCTGTTGAGTATGATTTCAGGTGCACGACGTGGATTCATTGGCATCCTCATCAACCTTATTGCAACATTTATCGCATTACTGTGTGCCTTTGCTTTCGGATTCCCCTGGATACGTCAAAATCTGCCTCAACAACTGCACGAACTAGGATATATTCTCGCGCTGATACTCTTCCTCCTCGCCGGAAAACTCACCGGTTCTATACTGACAACACTCCTAAGAACACTCTTTGGGCTGAGCGTTCTACGCCCTATCAACAGAATTCTCGGGGCAATAGGCAACGCCGTTGTCTACCTATTCCTCCTTTTGACTGTTGTTCTCATGATGCTCCCGCTTGGCATTCCCAGCATCACACAGAACATGAATAACTCAAAAGTCATCACATATTTATTGGAACACACACCAGAACCGGTCAAAGAAAGTATTTACACCCTACAAGACCGATTCACCCGCACCTTATACAAAACCACCGGCATAGACAGCTCTGAGACAGCGCAAGGCTCTACCCCAAACATGCCAGAAATCTTGGGGCAAGCCCTTCCGGGGTTACTTCCAACAGCAATACCCACAGAACTTCCCACCACTGAACAGCTGAGTGAAACGATCCAAGACGCAGGAATCTCTGTCGTAAAAATTCATGGATATTCCCCTCGCTGTGGGTACACCTCAGAAGGTAGCGGGTTCGTCTCATCCAACGGGTACGTTCTCACCAACGCACACGTTGTACAAGGAGCAGGACAAATTCTGCTCGAAAAACGAGACGGATACAGCGTGAGCGGAACACCTATTTACTACAACCACGAAGAAGACATCGCCGTTCTCTACGCGCCAGCACTCAACCTTAGGGGAATCCCCCTCGGGGAAAATGCAACACCTGGAACGGCTCTTGCCGTCTTAGGCTATCCTGGCGGTGGGCCTTATACGATAACTCCAGCAAGTGTGAGAGCACTTGGAAATATCCAAAATATCGAAGCAGAAACTCAAGAACTATCTCGTGTGAAGTACCTCTATCAAATCAATGCAGATATTGTTCGCGGTAACTCTGGAGGTCCCCTCATCGCTGAGAATGGAGAAGCTGTGGGGATGGTCTTTGCTCGTTCTGTCGCCGGAGACAAAATAGGCTACGCAATTCCAGCCACAACCATCAAAGAGGCCTTAGCAAATATTCCTGAAACGCCTCAAGCTGTACTGACCGGCACATGCCGAGTACACCACTAAGATAAGGGGCACACCACAGGCATCTGAAACCTAATATTTTATGATGCGGTATCTTCACCTAAATCATGTGCAAGAAAATCTAAGGCAAGCAGATACCCATAAGCACCAGCTCCAGCAAAAACAGCTGTTGCCTGAAGTGATACAAAAGAATGATGCCGAAATTGTTCACGACGATGAATATTCGATAGATGGACTTCTACCACCGGAATATCCACAGCCTCAAGCGCATCATGTAAAGCGACCGACGTATGAGTATACGCCGCGGGATTAATAATGATTCCAGCAGCCTCAGCGCGTGCACGTTGCACCTGATCTACTAAAACACCTTCATGATTCGTCTGTAAAAACTCAAGTGCAAAGCCATATTCTTGTGCACGTTGCCGCAGAGAGAGTTCAACGTCTTTCAACGTGCTCGTCCCATAGACCTCCGGTTTACGCTGTCCTAAAAGATTAAGATTAGGGCCGTTGAGAACAAAAATACGTTGCTGAGTCATAACACCATTCTACGAGAGCAACTGGAGAATCAGAACAATACTTCTAAAACTATAGGTTGAGGTGATTTACCTCGTAAAAAGATTGAACACCGCAAACACGTAAAAACTCCATAGAAGAGAACAGGTAGGCTAAAAAGGTGAAAGAGCAGGCAGATAACACCCCATTAACAGAGCAAGAACAAGAACTTCTGCACATTCGTTCAGTGTCCGTCCTTGAAGCAGAAAAAGCGGCGCGTCGTCGCTCACGTACTCAAGAAAGTGAGCTGGGGAAAAAACGTCGTGTCCGAAAAATCAAACGTATCCTTGACGACACCTACCCCTATGCTGTGGCAGAGCTAGATTTCACCAACCCGTTTGAACTATTAATCGCTACTGTCCTTTCTGCACAAACGACAGACGTACGAGTTAACAGCGTTACCCCCACACTCTTTGCCACATATCCTGATGCATTAGCTTTGGCACAAGCTTCTTTAGCTGAGATTGAGAACATCGTACAGCCTTTGGGATTCTATCGTTCTAAAGCCTCAGCTATCGTACGGTTAGCTCAAGAATTGCTGGAACGTTACGACGGAGAAGTGCCCCATACTATCGAAGAACTTGTTACCTTACCTGGAGTCGGCCGTAAAACTGCTTTCGTCGTCATGGGTAATGCCTTTGGAATGCCCGGGCTGACAGTAGATACTCACTTTGGTCGTTTAGCGCGTCGTTTTGGAATGACTGAAGCAACAGACCCTGAACGTGTAGAAAAAGATGTTGCAGCGCTCTTTGAACCAAAAGACTGGACAATGCTTTCTCATCGAATGATTTATCACGGCAGAAGAATCTGCCATTCACGTAAACCTGCCTGTGGGGTATGCCCCGTAGCGGACCTTTGCCCTAGCTATGGTGAAGGAGAAACTGACGAAGCCCAAGCAACTAAACTGCTCAAATATGAGTTTGCTACAGGGCGGGAACGTTTGCATCTAGCTTTTCTTCAAGGTGCAACACGTCAAGAGCTACGGGCACGAGGATGGACTCTAAGCGCATAGCGCCTTATCCTCTCAACTTTTGTTATACAAGGTGTAAAAACAAGTCCCAAAATATCACTGAGAACGGCCCTGCCATCATAGTGGGGCCGTTCTGCTGTTTAAAACGCATAAATGTATGACTATTATGCCTAAACTCTAGAAATTTCTCACCCTATAGTTGTGGAGAACTCCTAACCAGCTCAAAACTCTTCTCTTACGGTACTGCTCTATCCACAGATTGTGCTCTGATACTACTTTTCTTGCTCCACAACGAGAAGACTCAATGTATCAACAGCAACGAATATCAAGGTCAAGGAGGATAGTGCACCCGTGAAAACCCCACCACACCAGCACGAAATGATGCTCCTCAAAAAGTTCCGACCAGAACAGCACACTACAACGGAACGGCTAGACACCTCACCCATATTCTCTGACCTAGAAACCACTTCAGAACACGACATCTTCCATCTAGGAAAACTCGAGCCCCTACTCTATGAAAAAGGCTTGAGCGATATTTACGTCAATGGACCGCAAGAAGTATGGATCGAAAAGTCAGGAACTCTCCAACGCACCACTATTACCTTTGACGGCGAAGAAGAAATACGAGCCTTGGCAACACGACTAATCGTAGCCGGTGGAGGACGACTTGATGAAAGCAACCTCAGCACCGATATTACGAATCCACGAGGACATCGTATCCACGCGGTACTACCACCGCTATGTGAACGAGGCACACTCCTTTCTATACGTGTGCAACCATCTCAACGGTTCTCACTGGCAGAACTAGAAACGCAAGGAATGTTAGACCCCCAACTTACAAATATCTTGCGTTATATTCTTTCTCTCCGCGCTAACTTCTTAATTAGCGGTGGCACAGGAAGCGGAAAAACAACACTGCTCAACGCTATGCTCTCAGAATGTCAGGAGCATGAACGTCTCATTATTATTGAGGACTCAACAGAGCTACGTCCCACCCACCCACATGTCATCTCTTTGCAAACACGACAACATAACAGCGAAAACAAAGGGGAAGTCACTCTCAGCACTCTTATTCGTCATGCTTTAAGGATGCGTCCTAGCCGACTCGTCGTCGGAGAATGCCGTGGTGCAGAACTCATTGACATGCTCACCGCAATGAACACCGGACACACCGGAGCGGGCGGAACACTTCACGCAAATTCTGCCCAAGCCGTTCCGGCACGTCTTATGGCTATGGGTGCCATGGGAAATTTGCACGAAAACGCTGTATGCCTACAAGCCGATACCGCAATCGACTACATCATTCATCTGAGCCGTCGGGGACAACAAAGGATTTTGAGCAACATCTCAACCCTCGTTTTTACTCATGGGAAACTTCAAACACGCTCGCTATATACAGCGCCTTCTGAAGGTACAAATTCTTGCGAAATGTGGTCTGAAGAAGGACACATCTTCCTTGAACAATATGCCAGCTGGCGTGACCAAACTGTTCAAGACACTGCACAAGATATCACTACCGAGCAAGGCAACGCCCAAATAGATACCTTAACCGTTCAAAGGAACCCTCTATGCTGCAACAGTTGAAAAATATGGTTCCTCAACGTCGGAAAAACTATCTTTTAGAAAGCACCACACCCAGCGTTCAAGAACAAGAACTATGGCCAGATATGACGTGGCGTATGAGTTCTTTACTTCGAGCGGGGTTACGCCTACCGAACATTCTCAAGACAGTGCACCAGCACATTGAGAACTTATTGAGTGAACATCCGCTCCATACTCAAACGCACATTCTCTTTTCACGGCGAGAGCAACGAGCCTATTACCTTGCCTTAGAAGATGCTATACGTCTCTTACAACGGATGTACCAAGCAGCATATACAGGGGCTCCGATGGTAACTGTTCTTAAAGACCTATCTCTTGCACGTTCTTATTCTTATCAGCGGTGTTTAGAGCTAATTTCGTGTTGGTATATCGCAGAAAAAACAGGTGCTCCTATTGCTCAAGCTATCGAGAGGTTAGCGCGTTTTTATGAACGTGAAATAGACCTGGATCAGTCACGACGTTCAGCGATGGCTGCACCACAAACAACAGGAACAATTCTCTCGTGGCTTCCTGCCCTCGGTTTAACGTTGGGCGCGTTGATGGGTGCCAAACCTATAGAGATCCTCACCCAAACATGGGGAGGGGTTCTGCTAAGTCTGATGGGGTTATGGCTAGCTTTAGCTGGACGCCTATGGACTTCTAAACTCATTGCTCAAGCGCAGAAAGGTCAACCATGTTCCTCAAAAACCCACTAAGAAACAAGTCCCCAACTGCTAAACCTTGCTCAAAGGCTACACCTCCAACAGATAGCTCACTGATAACTTCAACCTCTCAAGAAGATCGCACCATACCAGATGCTTTAGTCATTGATTTATGCACGGTGATGTTAGAAGCCGGTCTAGGGCTTCATCAAGTACTTGAGTATATTGCTCAACTCTATGATGAAGTGCTTCGACAAGAAGACAGTGCGCATGAGATACAACAGGTTATCCAACAGCTTTATCGAGGTTATGCGTGGTCTTATAGCTGGCAGAACGTACCGAATAGAGCACCTTTTACTGTCCTCGAACAAAGCTTGGGTTTTCTTGCTGCAACAGGTGCCCCCAGTGCACAGATTCTTCAAGTGGTATCAGACAGGTTGCGTCGTCAAGAATACCGTTATGCGGAGCAACAAGCTCAAAAACTAGGTGTACGGCTCGTTCTTCCCTTGGGGCTATGCTCTTTACCTTCCTTCATCTGTTTAGGGGTGATTCCTTTATTGATTTCTTTAATCCCGTCCTTGGGCTTTTAGCCTGTTCCTTTTTCAACCGTTATCTATATCAAGGAGAACACTATGTTTACACCAGAACCGAACTCTACCCCTACCTCTGAACGACATCCATCATCCACCATGCAGACAAGAGAGCGAAAAGTAACGGACTCTGTAGACCTTCTTCACGATGGTGAGGCAGGGGCCACTACCGCAGAATATGGCATTGTCATGTTAGCTGCGGTGGGTTTCGCCGGTTTGCTCGTTGCCATTTTGAAATCTGATGAAGTGCGAAATCTACTCTTAGGTATTGTTCAGAGCGCATTATCTACCGGAATGTCTTAAGACAAAACAAGTGGCTTCGTAGACAAGAAAAATACTTGTCTACGAGCCGACGTCGCTTTGATAAACACAACACCAGATACCGTGAATATCTATTCGCAAGAGAACGAGGAATCCCCGTGAAAACTCATCAAACAGATGAAGGTGCTATAACCGCTGAATTTGCAGTAGCGCTACCTGCTGTCATTTTTGTCCTCGCATTTGTTTTAGGGGCTTCCTCGTTTGGTGTAAGTCAAATGCAGTTAGAAGATTGTGCACGTGTTGCTTTGCGGGCTGTCGTACGAGGGCAAGACCGTGATGATATTCTTCGGGTTGCTCAACAGAATGCCCCTGATGCTTCAGTTCGGATAGAACAACAGGGAAATAACTACACGGTGTATGTGAGTCGTCCAGCCCCTGGCATATTCGGTGAAATAACAGGGTGGACGCTCGAATCGAGAGTGCAAGGAACAGCAGAAAAAAGTGTTGGGTCATCATGATGACTCAACGAGATGATTGCTTATATGAGGCAGAACGAGATCTCGCCAAAGAACGCTCTGATAGAGGTTCAGGGACGGTTCTTGTGGTGGGCATCATCTGTGTTTTGCTCATCATGTTTGCTGGTGTTGCAGGTGTCGCCTCTATCTATCACAGTAAATACCGTGCAATGCGTGCAGCAGACCTTTCAGCCCTTGCCGCTGCAGATACTTTGCGAGGTTTACGGGCTGGGGAACCATGCAATATTGCAGAACGTGTAGGACAGGCGCAGGGTGCGACATGGGTCCATTGCGTGATCGTTGAGCACCAACCCGGTTCAGTTGATATTCGGGTGCGAGTGCCAGTAAATGGAGCATTCTCGTGGCTTCATGAGGTAGAAGCGACTAGTCGTGCAGGTTCGCCAGAGGTGTCGAAAAACCTATAAATTGCTCATACTTTTTGTTCGTTCAGTTACAACACCCCAGCCCTGTGAGTGTCTAAAATGAAGATGTGGCTCAAGAACGAATTATTTTATATTACTGCTTCGCACCAGTGGGTGACCCTACTGCCGTGATGCTATGGCAACGTGCACTTTGCGAGAAACTTGGTCTTACTGGCCGTATTCTCATCTCTAAGCACGGTATTAACGGTACTCTCGGTGGCGATATTAACGCTCTCAAACAGTACGGAAAAACAACCCGCCAATACCCCGGCTTTGGCAAGCTCGAACTTAAATGGTCTGATGGGTCTGCTTCTGATTTCCCTCGTCTATCGGTTAAAGCTCGAGACGAAATTGTTGCTTTCGGCGCGCCTGACGAACTTGTCGTTGACGAGAACGGCGTTGTCGGTGGAGGCGTTCATCTTAAACCTGAAGAAGTCAATCAGCTGGTTGAAGAGCGCGGAGACGAAGTAGTGTTCTTTGACGGACGCAACGCTTTCGAAGCTAAAATCGGTAAATTTAAAAATGCGGTTGTTCCTGACGTACGAACAACGCACGACTTTATCCGTGAAATTGAATCTGGTAAATACGATGACCTCAAAGATAAACCAGTAGTCACCTACTGCACTGGTGGTATTCGTTGTGAGATTCTTTCAGCCCTCATGAAAAACCGTGGGTTTAAAGAGATTTACCAGATTGATGGTGGCATCGTCCGCTATGGAGAAAAATACGGAGACTCTGGTCTATGGGAAGGGTCCATGTATATTTTCGATAAGCGTATGCACGTTGAATTTTCGCCAGATACTGTCACCATCGGAGAATGTGAACATTGTGGTGCACCTTCTAACACCTTTGAAAACCTCGATGTTGAAGGTAAACGCGATCTTGTTCTCTTATGTGCGGATTGTTCTGCGAAAGCCCTAGGAAAAACAGCTCTAGTAGACGCATAATTCACGGAGAATATAGATTCCTTAAGGTGTTCTTAGCCTAGAAATTCTTTGGCTTTGAACACCTTTTGGTTATGGTAGGCGTTTGAGGCAGAGAACTAAGGATAGAAATATGACAGATCCGTCGCTCATTGAATACAACACTTTTCTTGTTGCTGGAATCAATGTTCCGTTAACGCCTGAGACTAATACTCGGCAGCTTTGGCAGCAGCTAAACGACCATCTTGGGGTGGAAAAACGTAGCTCTTTAGAGAAATCGCAACGTGTTGGTGTGATAATGCCTGACGCTGAGGATACGGGGCTTACATATACTGCCGGCTATATCGTACGTAGTATTGCTGAGGTTTCTGCTCTCGGTCTTACTGGTGTGATTGTTCCTAGCTCGATGTATGCTACGGTTCTTATCAACGGGGCAGAGCAGAACACCATAGACGAGGGGTTTGATGTTCTTGCTTCACTGTTTATTCCTTCTAAAGCCTTGACCCCAACGGGTGTTCGTCTCGAAGTGTATGGGCCTGGTGATGTAGATTCTTCTGATTATCGAATGTACGTGTGGGCGGGTGTAACGGGAATAAACGCTACCCCGGCGGCGACGTTATCTACACGGTGACGTGTGAGAACGCTAAGAACTAGCGACATAAGAAAGTCCCAGTAGGGAGCTATCACCTGTGTGAGTAGGTCCTACTGGGACTTCTGTTCTTGATGGCACACGTGCCGTCCAAGGTGTTTAGGCTTCTTCAGCCTTACGAAGATCTTCTTGCAGCTTAGCGATAATCTCTTTAACGACTTCTGGCGAGAAACCTGTGCCAGCGTCGAGCTTTGCCTGCCAGTCTGCAATAGATTTCTTGATATTTTCTACATTCTGTGCATCTGCCATACCGATAGTGTACGTTAAACCACAACTATTCTTTAGTGTCAGAATACTAATATTGAAAAAAATTTCTTAATATTTTTCTGACTAGGTGTTTTGTTAATAATTCTTTACGTCTTCCGTGTCTCATAAGGTATTAAAGTTATGGAACAAAGATATTAAAAAATTAATGATGATATATCTCCTAGTCGAAAAGTGATATATCCATTTTGCAGTAAAGAGACAACCTTAAAAAATAAAACTTTTTGTTCTTTTCTTCACGAAACCACCTAACCACAGACACACAAAACACACCGAACCTTAAGATATGCCAGAATGATGAACGTGATGACCGAAAATTTTTCCCAAACAACGAACGCACCCCACAGCCATGACCTCAACGCATTAGAATCCTTGGCTCAAAGACTAGACCAAACACGCTACTACAACGACGCAATCACAGAACTTCTAGGCCTAGCCGCAACAGAAGCCATAACGCGTGAACAAATCGTTCCCGGAAAAATTCGTATTGAACACATTCTTCGCGACCAACAATCCACCGCAGAAGAACAAGCTCTGGCATACCTTATTGGGTTCTTTATGCTAGGACGCCAATGCACCGAAACAGAACTCAACCAAGCACTAGGGGAGAACGCCCTACCCCTGCTGAAAACTCTCAACCTCATTGAAGAAGCAACGCCCCAACAATACCGCGCTCTTTTCGACCTCAGGCCGCACGGCGCAGATGACGGTACCGAACTTTGGGTCAGCTCCGACGTGCGAGCATATCAGCGTTCCGGCGCCCTGCGTAAAGACCACGTCCTAGGTATCGGGCAAGCCTCTTTAACGCTGGCTCAAATCACCGAACGCACCCCCATCAAACGTGCCCTAGACCTTGGTGCCGGATGCGGTATCCAAACCTTCCATCTGCTCTCTCACGCAGAACACGTCACAGCTACTGACATCTCCGAACGAGCCTTAGCCTTCACCCGCTTCAACATCCTGCTCAACGCTAAAGAACTCAATGTTGACCGACATAACTTGCACAACAGAGTCAGCCTCTACAAAGGCTCACTCACCGAACCCGTACAAGGGCAAAAATTCGACCTCGTGGTCTCTAACCCGCCTTTTGTTATTACGCCGCGCACAGCAGAAGAAAAACCAGAAGACCAATTCACCTACCGTGACGGTGGTCTTGCCGGAGACCAACTCGTCCAAACCCTGTTGAATGAGCTCCCCGCAATCCTCGCCCCGAATGGGCGAGCTCAAATGCTTGCTAACTGGGAAATTTGGGAAGACTCTCAACAATGGGATAGCAGAGTACGCCAATGGGTCAACAACGAACTTGATGTATGGTGCATCCAACGAGAAACCCTCAGCCCAGAACAATACGCAGAGACTTGGCTCAAAGACGCCAGCGAACAACGCGACCTGCAACACTATGAACAAGCCTACAAGAACTACCTCCTTGACTTCGCGCAACGACAAGTCACAGCCATTGGGCTTGGTATGTTATGGCTTCGAAAACCAGCGCCCTCCACCCCAACGCACCAACCATTACAACGCTACGAAGAAATCACCTACCCCATACAACAACCTCTTGCCCCCTTCATCACTGAAGCAATAGAACTCTACGACCAGTTAAACCAACTCACCTCAGAAGAACTCCTACACGCTCATTTAGAAGTTGCACAAGACGTTACAGAAGAAAGACACGCCCGACCCGGAGCAGAACACCCAGGAGTGATTTTGCTACGTGAAGGAGCAGGGCTCCGTCGAACAATCCTCGAATCAACCGAACTCGCTGGCTTCGTCTCTGCCTGCGATGGAGAACTGAGCGTCCAACAAATACTCGGTGCGCTCGCCGTGCTACTAGAGTGGGAAGATGGCACCCCACGAGAAAAACTTATCCAGCATATTCGTGAACTGATTGAAAAAGGATTCCTCCGGTTCACCTCAGCAGATTAGATTGGCGACATGGCAGAACAAACGAACCCTCCACAACTTCTGACCACTCTTGAAGAAGAGATGTGCTGGAAGCTCATCAACTCTCACAATATCGGTCGGCTCTCCCTACAAGTAGGGCACCGTATTGATATCTTCACCGTAAAATACGTGGTCGAACGGGGACACATCTTTTTTCAGGCGCGTGCAGAAGAGACCTTCTCATCTATCGTGGTCAGCAGACAAGTTGCCTTTGAAGTAGGGGAAGTACACCAAGATATCGTGAAATCAGTCATCATCCACGGAACCGCACAATGGTACCCTTACGATATTGACCTCACCGCCGAACATAAAGCTCAATCTTCCCTCGCAGACCCACGTATTATGAACTGGGTGGAGGTCATCCCCGAAGAGATTTCTGGACGACAAATGAGCATCGTGCCGCTTGATGCAATGAACAGATAACTACTTCAAAAACTTTTGAAAAGGTGCTGACTCGTGAACAATGTCAGATAATCTGCGCTATTGTTATGCTGAGTCATCATTGACATCGAACATCATCTCAAGAACTTACGACACACAGGTCAAGGAGCAAAGTGCCAACCAAGGCTCAAAATACAGCAGAACATGGTAAATCCCTGCTCATTGTAGAATCACCCTCTAAGGTGAAGACCATTAGCGGTTACTTGGGAAGCGCCTATGAGGTGGAATCCTCCATGGGGCATATCCGAGACCTCCCTCAACCATCTGAACTTCCTGAAAAACTCAAAAAAACTTCAGTGGGTAAGTTTGCTGTAGACCTCGAAGACCACTTTGAACCGTACTACGTTATCAACGCCGATAAAAAGAAAAAAGTTGCTGAGCTTAAAAACAAGCTTCGAGACTCTGACGCGCTCTATCTCGCAACCGACGGTGACCGCGAAGGAGAAGCTATCGCATGGCACCTACTACAAGTTCTTAAACCCACTGTTCCTGTCTACCGTCTCACCTTCCCTGAAATTACAAAAGAAGCCGTTAACCGCGCATTTGACGAAATTCGTGACATCGACAATAACCTTGTAGACGCTCAAGAAACACGACGAGTACTCGACCGTCTCTACGGTTACGAAATTTCACCAGTGCTCTGGCGCAAAGTCTCACCAGGGCTATCCGCTGGACGTGTTCAATCCGTAGCAACTCGACTTGTGGTCGAACGCGAGCGCGAACGTATGGCGTTCTGTTCTGCTAACTATTGGGACCTAAGCGGAACGTTCCATACCTCAGCTGAAGAAACATTCTCCGCAAAACTGGTTTCAGTCGACGGTGCCCGCGTTGCCACCGGTAAAGACTTCAACGACGACGGCTCATTAAAACCTGCGGTAGCGACGAAAGTGGCACACCTTGATAAGCAGAAAGCCCGTTCTCTTGCCGAGCAACTTGACGGCTCTGCTTTTAGCGTTCGAAGTTTAGAGACTAAACCGTACACGCGTCGTCCTGCTGCACCTTTTACCACCTCAACCTTGCAACAAGAAGCAGCCCGTAAACTGCGTTTTTCTTCTCGCTCGACGATGCAGGTAGCTCAGCGTCTTTACGAAAACGGCTATATCACCTACATGCGTACCGACTCTGTTGCTCTTTCAACACAGGCTATTTCTGCTGCTCGTGCTCAAGCGACAGAACTCTATGGCTCTGAGTATGTTCCTTCAAAGCCTCGCGTGTACGCCTCTAAATCAAAGAATGCTCAGGAAGCTCACGAAGCGATTCGTCCTGCCGGTGATTCTTTCCGCACACCGGCAGAAGTTCAAGGTTCACTAAGCCAAGATGAGTTCCGCTTATATGAGCTCATCTGGAAGCGTACAGTGGCTTCTCAAATGGCTGACGTTAAGGGCTCTACTGCTTCAGTTCGTATTTCTGCTACTTCTCGTGATGGACATAAAGTAGAGTTCGGTGCCTCCGGTACAGTCATTACGTTCCGTGGTTTCTTAGCCGCCTATGAAGAAGGGCAAGACGCTTCACGTAACGCTGAAGATACTGCCTCAGCTAAAGAAGATAAGCGTCTACCTCAATTGGCTGAAGGAGATGCGCTAACAGCTCAAGATGTTACAGCTCTTAGCCACGATACTTCTGCTCCTCCTCGTTATACGGAGGCTTCTCTTGTCAAGGCTATGGACGAGCTAGGTATCGGACGTCCTTCAACCTATGCTGCTGTTATCTCAACAATTATTGACCGAGGTTATGTAGAGAACCGTAGTGGTTCTTTGGTTCCTTCGTGGACAGCTTTTAGCGTGGTGCGTCTGCTAGAAGAACATTTCAGTAAATATGTGGACTATGAGTTCACCGCTCAGATGGAAGAAGACCTTGACGGTATTTCTCGTGGTGAGCAACAGCGCGCTACATGGCTTGAACAGTTCTATTTTGGTGGTGGCGATAAACGCGGGTTGAAACCTATTGTCGATAACCTTGGTGATATCGACGCCCGTGCCATTAACTCTATTGAAGTTTCTGATGGCGTTAACGTTCGCGTGGGACGTTATGGGCCGTATCTCGAGACTGAGCCAACCGTTAACGAAGAAACCGGTGAACTTTCAGATCCTATTCGTGCAAATATTCCGAGAGATCTTGCTCCAGATGAGCTTACGGCTGAAAAAGTTAAAGAGCTCCTCGAACAGGGCAAATCTGACGGTCGTGAACTGGGTGTAGACCCCGAGACGGGGCGTACCATCGTTGCTCGTGACGGTCGTTTTGGCCCGTACGTTACCGAGTTGATTCCTCAGATGTCTGAGGAAGAAATCCAGGCGTGGATGGATGCTCAGCCGGTGGAATATTATAAGAATGGTCGCCCGAAGCCTAAGAAGAAACCAAAACCAGAGAAGCCTCGTACAGCCTCTTTGTTCTCTTCAATGTCTTTGGCAACAGTGACTTTAGAGCAGGCTTTGCAGCTGATGAGTCTTCCTCGCCTGCTTGGGCAGGATGCTGAGGGCGAAGATATCACGGTGCAGAACGGTCGTTTTGGCCCGTATCTGAAGAAGGGGAGCGACTCTCGTTCTATTGGCTCTGAGGAAGAAATTTTTACGATTACTCTTGAGCAGGCGTTAGAGATTTATTCGCAACCTAAACAGCGTGGTCGTGCGGCGGCGAAGCCTCCTTTGGCGGAGCTGGGTGTTGACCCTGTTTCTGAGAAGAAAATTGTGATTAAAGATGGTCGTTTTGGTCCTTATATCACTGACGGGGTAACAAACATTACTGTTCCTCGTGGGGACACGATTGAGTCCATCACTCATGAGCGCGCGGTTGAGCTATTAGCTCAAAAACGTGCCAAGGGGCCCGTACAGCGTAAGCGTTCTACGACAAAAAAGACTGCTACGAAGAAGAGCACCACAAAGAAAACTACAGCGAAGAAGAGCACCACAAAGAAAGCTAGTACGACGAAGAAAACTTCTGAGTCCTAGCCAAGGAGTATCTTTGTAAGCCCCTCTGATGCAAAGGATCACCTACGATGGCAGATAACAGAGCCCCTCATATAGGTATCGCATTGTCTACGTCCTGTCTTTTCCCGCTGGGGGTGCCTGAAACGTTTTCTACTGCCGCAGATTTGGGGTATGACAGCATTGAGGTGATGGTGACCGGAAATGCTATCTCTCAAGAGCCGGATGATCTTCGTGATCTTATTCAGAAATATCAGATTCCGATATCTGCTATTCATGCTCCCACTTTGTTGTTGACTCAACAAGTGTGGGGGCGTGCTTGGAACAAAATGCAGATGGCCGCAAAAATGACGAAAGCCGTTGGAGCTGATGTCATCGTTGCCCACCCTCCATTTCGGTGGCAGCGTCTGTACGCTAAAAATTTTGTTCACGGTGTTCGTGAAATATCTGAGCAAGAGAACGTGAAAATTGCTGTAGAAAATATGTATCCGTGGAGTGCCGGTGGTGCATCTGTGCAGATGTATTCCCCAGGGTGGGATCCAACAGAGTTTGACTATCAGTGGATGACATGGGATTTTTCGCATGCTGCAGCTGCTGGGGTTGATTCGTTAGAGTACGTCAAAAAGATTGGAAATCGTCTAGGGCACGTGCATTTGACCGATGGTAGCGGCACAAAAGTTCTTGACGAACATCTACGCCCTGGATATGGCACTCAACCGGTAGCGCAAACTCTCGAGTATTTAGCTCAACAGCAGTGGAACGGTGTGGTGTGCGCAGAAGTGTCTACTCGTGGCGCTCGCGGAGCTGTTGAACGTGATGAGTGGTTGTATGAGACGCTGCAATTTGCTCGTCGCCATTTGGGTCTTGAGTGAACGTTTGAGGCTTGTGAACGGTTCTTGGGTGCGTCTTATCGTGAAATATCGGTGTGAGGGCACTGTTCTTGTGGCTTTGCTCGGCTAAGCTGTGTGGTAGTTACGTCATAAATCATCGTGGCGTGAGAGTCTTTGACACTACCTAAAGGAGTACCTGATGAGTGCAATAGTCACTTTTTGTGGAACAGGGTCGATGAATGGTGCTATAGCTTCTGGACTGATTGCCGCTGGTTATGATTCTTCATCTGTACGAGCAACCGTATATTCGCAACACAGTGCACAGCGTCTTTCGTCAGCATGGGGAATAGAGGGTTCTGAGGGGATTAAAGTTTTTTCGGTTGCTGAAGATCCTCAGGCTAATCTTCGGGCTGTTACCGGAGCTCAGGTAGTCGTTCTTGGTGTGAAGCCGTATGCGATATTAGATATGGCGCGTGAGATTGCTCCTGCTTTAGAGCCTGATACTTTGGTGATTTCTGTGGCTGCGGGGGTGTCTTTAGAAGCGTTATCTGATGTGTTGCCTGCTGGGCAGCCGGTGATTCGTTGTATGCCTAATACGCCATCTCAAGTGGGCTGTGGGGTGCTTGCGGTCTCTTGTGGTGCTTCTGTCTCTGAATCGCAACGTGAGCTTGCTCTGAAGATTCTAGGTACTGTAGGGAAAGTTTTTGAGGTCGCTGAGGATCAGATGGATGCGGTGACTGCTGTATCTGGTTCTGGCCCCGCTTATTTTTTCTTATTAGCCGAGATGATGATGAAAGCTGGCATCAAGTTAGGTCTTGATGCTGAGCTAGCTGAACAGCTAGCGGTGCAGACTGCTCGTGGTGCTGGTGAACTTCTGGGCGCACAAGGGAATCCTGTGGCTTTACGCCGTGCGGTAACGAGCCCCGGCGGTACGACGGAGCAGGCTATTGAGAGTTTTTGTCAGAATGGGCTGGAAGAAATGACTGAGCAGGCGATGCGTGCTTGTGCTCAGAAATCTGCTCAGATGACTCGTGATTATTCGTAGAAGAGTCAAACAACGTTGTGCGGTCAAAGAAAACGCGTATTACCTGTTGATAACAAGTTGTTTTGAGGGCGTTGTGAATCTTTTCGGTCTTAAGAAGAACGTTGACACGTTAGCAGAATAGCTAGATGAAGCTAAGTGTGCGCTAACAAGAACACCAACATGAGTGCTTTGACCTTTTGACGAGTCGATGATTTGCAACAGTTATATATTTGGGTATCGAGAGGGCTTTTTGAACCAGCCTTTATAGATTCCCTTGCGTTGCAAGGAATAATAGCGAGATAACTGCAGTCGATGAGCTGGCTATGAATACACTCAAAACTATATTGGTTGTTGTTTTCTTATCCCATTGGGCAGCTAGATAGCACAGGCCTAGACCTGTGCCCATCATGAGTCCGGAGATGACTGCAATGATGGGTAGGCCTGTTTTAACGGATGGTACAAAAAGGAATAGTCCGTTGAAGGAAAGAATGATAGATAGGCTCAATATTCTGACGCGTTGTGTATCAAAACGGCAGATAGCGTTGTATAGGTTCCTCATGGTGACCTCTAAGTTGTGGATTGTCTGAACGTAATATCTATCAGCGCCACGTACCGCCGATAGCAAGAATTATTCCAGTTACGACTTTGCTCATGGGTGGGAGGGGTAAAGCACCTAGCTATAGCGTACTAGATATTTGCAATACCTCTTTCTTTTGTGCTTTTTCTGTAATCGTTCATGACGAAAGATATCTTGAACAGGTTGCTTCACTTTATTCTGATGATGGCGTTGGTGTCGTTGCGCCGGATATCAGAAAATGTGGTGAGCTGAAAAACTTAACAGAAAAACGCCGGCTGTAGGGAATCAGCCGGCGTTTTCCAGAACACCAATATCTTAGAGATATTAGTATTATCAGCACGCTCATTTAGCTGGTGGTTTAGGGGGGACCACCTTATTGCTAAATGCGCAAGCTGTTTTGAACGGGTTCGCAATCCGTCCAGTAATCACTCGCACCTTTAGAGGTGACACTATCATAAGCATGTTTCCTTAAATATGCCAACCTCAACCCGCAAAAATGTGACGATTGCTAAATAAAATGTCTTTTAGCTATAGAACATTTAAATAAAACTCCTAGTAAGAGCGTAAAAAATGCTATTTTTGCGAGTTAAGGGCGCGCTGCAAAGCGCTCAATAAGATCTACTTGCCCCGAAACAATCAGGAGATCTCTGGACGTCACTTTTGTGTCGGGCGTTGCATACGTGAAATCTTCACCCGGGGACTTCACTCCAACAATCGTGACACCATATTTTCCACGTACATCAGATTCTGCCAAGGTAAATCCTTGAGTCTCCTTCGGCGGATACATTTTAACAATCGCGAAATCGTCATCAAATTCGATGTAATCCAAAAGACGACCAGATACGAGGTGCGCTGCACGTCGACCCGCGTCAGCCTCGGGAAACACTACATTGTGGGCACCGATACGAGAGAGAATCTTTCCGTGTGCAGGGGTAATAGCCTTAGCCCAGATACGTTCAATCCCTAAATCAACAAGATTAGCGGTAATCAACACAGACGCTTCAACAGAGGTACCCACCCCAACAACAGCTGACGTAAAGTCCCCAGCTCCAAGCTGTCGCAGAGCGTCAATATCTGTAGCGTCAGCTTCAACGACGTGAGTGAGCAGACCCGCCCATTTTTGAACTTTGACGGCATCTTTTTCTACCGCCAAAACTTCTTTATTCTGACGTCGTAGCTGGGCGGCGGTAGAGGCACCAAAACGCCCTAACCCAATTACTAATACGGGTGCATTATGAACGGTGCGTTTAGCCAATGATCGGTCTTTCTTCTGGATATTTATAGAGTCGACGGCGAGAGCGCAAAGCTAAGCCGGTTGCCACAGTAATAATACCTATGCGCCCAATAAACATCAGGACAGAGAGCACATAGATACCAGCGGGAGGAAGCCTTGCTGAAAGCCCGACAGAGAGCCCGCAGGTTGCATACGCAGAAATTACTTCAAAAATTACCATATCGAGAGGCTCATCCGTAAGAAACACAATAATGGAGGTGCCTAAGAAAACAATAATGAAGCTCATCATAATCACAGAAATGGCGATACGAAGCACCGAATCAGGAATGGTGCGGTTGAAGGCAATGACAAATTGGTCACCTCGAGCCTCTGCAAGAACTGCCAGAATTACCACGGTAATTGTTGTAATTTTGATGCCACCAGCGGTAGAAGCGGGGCCTCCACCAATAAACATCAACGCGTCACTAATGAGCAATGTAATCGGGTTCGTGTCGCTCATCTCTACGAGGTTAAACCCGCCAGAACGTGTCATAACTGAAGCAAATACAGCGTTGATAATCTTCCCGCCTAGAGACATCTCGCCGATGGTCTTATCGTTAGACCATTCGAAGAAGCCCCACAATAAAGCGCCGATAAAAAATAATGCGACGGTACCAATGATGGTCAACTTGGTGGTGAGGTTCCATCGGCTAAAAGCTAGAGGATTCTGTTGCATAATCAAAATAACGGGGAACCCTAGAGAGCCAATAAAAACCCCTATGCAAATGGGAATGAGAATCCATAAATCGTGAGAATACGGGACAAGACCTTGAGAATGTGCGGTAAAACCGGCATTGTTGAACGCTGAGACAGAATAAAAAATACTATGCCAGATACTGTTCTTAACGGACTCTCCGAGCAGAATAAAACGTGGTAAAAGAATGAGCGCGATAGTTGCCTCAATAGAAATTGAGGTCACTGCTACGGTGCGTAATACGGAGCCGAGTTCTCCGAGCTTTCCGATATTCATTGCTTCTTGGGCAATCAGTTTAGAACGCAAACCAAGTTTTTTGCCGACGGCCATGGCGAGTAGAGAGGTCATAGTTAATGTTCCTAGACCGCCAATTTGGAAGGCTAGAAGAATCATTAACTGACCGAAAAAAGACCATTGATCAGCGGTGGATACTGTGGTGAGTCCCGTGACCGTCACCGCAGATGTGGCGGTAAAAATTGCGTGGTGGATAGCCACCCCATGACCGTCTTGAGAAGAAATAGGCAATGCAAGCATCGCACTAAAAAATGCGATAACTAACGCGAAGGCAAGAATTGCTACGCGAGAAGGAGAGGTGCCGATGAGGGCATCAACGAGGTCACGGAAACGAATGAGCATCGCCGATAAAGTATGTGCACCCTCTGTCTCTTTGGGGTGTGCAGGTGTTGGTTCTCGCAACGCCGCTCTCTTTCTTCGGATGAAGGGACTATATGTAGCTTAGTCGCAATGTTTTCTCACAGGAGGATTATCCTTGTGATATAGGCTAAGAACCTGCAAATCAGTAGGTGCTTTTCTTGCTGAGCTTGAGAACCTCGAAGGGTGAAAACGCGAGTAGAAATATGCTAATAACACTGGTCAAAGCCTATATTTATAGGGTGGAATACATGGTTTTAAGCTCAAAATATGCTGAATCCTGCTGAGAATTACTACTCTCTTAGTGTCGATACATTCGCCCACAGGTATATATGTCATGATGTATGTATGATTGATGACGTTTTTGCTGTAATTGCAGACCCTACCCGTCGTCAGATCCTACGAGTTCTTGCCGCAGGCAAACGCCCAGTTGGGGATCTGGTAGACGAGCTAGGCGTGAGTCAACCTACGGTCTCTAAACACCTCAAAGTTCTAAGAAATGCTGGACTCGTTGATACCCAAGCAGTAGGGCAGAAACGTTTTTACTCTCTCACCCCAGAACCTCTCGAAAATGTTCTGGAATGGATTAGCAGCCTCAACCAATGCCACACCCAAACACTGAACATTCTGACCCCTTGGAATAAAACAACAGACAAAGAGCAAACCGATGAGGTCTCAAACACTGTTGAACTGGCGCAAACAGCTACAAATAATAGTGAGCATACGGATCAACAATCTGACCCTGAACCAGTAGCCTCAGCTGGTGAAAAGGCTCCCGTTGAGAGAATAGAACAAGATTTAGCGTCCTCTGACGTATCACACGAACAGCAAACACCCGATGAAGAGTGCACACCTGATATTTTTGAATTCGGTGAACCTGGAGACCCCCGACAACGGGTACGCACATCAGAATCTCATAGCGCTATTAGTTTTACTCCGTTGATGCCTTTTGTGCCACGTCCGTTAGAGTCCGAGTCTGAGACGCCCAACGAATCAGACCACGACGAAACACAAGATTTCTCCACGGAGGATTCCTCTTCTAATACGTTAGAAGAAACCCCAGAAGAACAACCTGTAGTTCAGAAGCAACAAGAACCAGAAAAAATCGCAGAATCTGCTGAAATAGACAATTCTCAGATGGAGGTTCTCCCAGCGCTTCCTACTGCAGCTGAGATTTCTTCAGAAACGCAGAATAACTCCGCACAGGACTCGCGCGGATTATTTGCGACCCTGACCCGTTGGGGTCGTCGCCGTCCTCACTAGAATCACTATTGAAAGAATACGTAGAAGCTATCCATGTCTGTGTACCAGAAAATTCTTAACTGGCTTGAAACAGAGCTTTTTGAAGGAAGACTGCACCTTGGGCAAAGCTTGCCCGACGATAGAAAACTTGCTGATATTATCCGAGCAAGTCACTCAAGTACCCGTGAAGCACTCAAATACCTTGAGACAATGGGAGTTTTGAGACTCTATGAGGGGAAACGGAAAACTATCATTGCTCACCTCGTCAGTGAACCGGCAGCCTCTGTCACCCCAGCCCTACGTCTACATATGGCAAGTTCACGTTACCCTGTTCGTGATCTCATCCAAACACGTATTGTGCTTGAAACGTTCTCTATCGAAAACGCAGACCCAGCAAACCCTGCCATGGACGAGCTCGAACGCATCCTTGAAAAGATGCAATACGAAGGAACCACCCCTCACGCTTTCCACCAGCTAGAAGTAGATTTTCATATTGCGCTCACAAAGCTCTCTGGTAACCAGCTCATAACAGGGCTTATGACGGCTCTGAGAACTTCGCTTACGGACTATCTACTCTCGATTATGGGACGTGTCCCTCTCTGGAGCGCGACAGCAACTCGACTACGCGCAGAATACCGTGCACTACTTGAAGCTATCCGATACCGTGACACAACGCTAGCGAAACAACTACTCATCGCCAATATTGAACGCCAATACACTGAGGCAAGTCTTGACCTCAATGAAGAAACCGCTGTTGCTCATGAATTACCAGGAACAGTGGTAGCAATGGAACCTATCGAAATTGATGATGACGACCTGATTCCCGACCACTGGGAAGAAGCTATCGCACCTTCGCTCATCGAAGCTCTTGAAAATGTTGGCACTACACCGGCAACTACTGCCGAAACAACGAGTCCACAGGGGGATACTGCCTCAGAGAATCTTGAGAGCGAACCTTCCCCTGAACAGCCGAAAGTTCAAAGGTGGACTCTTGCACAAGAGTACGCTAAAGAACAACGCAAAGATGAGGTTTCTGCCGAAGAACAAGAACTGGGAACTTCAGCTGAAGAGAACATCTCAATAAGTACCGGTGAAGAAAACAGCTCAGAGACTTCTGCGCAAGAAGAAACTCCCTCCCACCGCAAAACATCTGAAACAGATAACACCTCAACCGCTGAACAAAGCTCTGAGCATTCTTCTGTCGCTGCTGTATCAGAGGAGAAAAAATCTGTTGTCCAGAATGAGGCTCAACCACCTGTTCACAATGTTTTGCGTGCTCCAACAGCAGGACGTACACGTAAAGTACGAGGGACAGTAAGCGTTCCTGTCCACGCGACGGTTATCAAACCTATTTATCGCACTCCACACGGAGAACCCCCTGTCAAAGTGCGCAAAAATGGTGATACATCGTGGACCCAACCATCATCAGATACCCTGCGAGCAAAGCCATCAGCACGAAAAGTTGTGCCAGGATCACACCCTCGCATCGAAGAACCGCAAGAGCCAGCGCTAGAGACTCCAACATCTTCTGCAACAGAGAAGAAAGGAAACTTTATTGGGCGTTGGCTAGGTTTTGGGGTGCGTCCTGAACAAGGTCAATCTGCTGTCGAACACAACACGACAGAAGAACCCCAAAACACTACAGAACAACATTCTCACCAGCAGGGCACAGAGAACGAACCCGAAGAAAATACAGAATCTTTATCCTCCGATTCTGAAGCTCAGGTGTTAGCACCTGAAGGGTACGAACTAGCCTTTGAAGACGCCAAAGAACCTCAGATTATTGATGAGACCCCACGTCTTTCGCGAAAAGAGCAGCGTGCCTTAGAAGAAGAACATCTCGAAGAGGACTACCCTTCTACTTCTGAAAGATCCACTGTCGAAGAACTTCAAGAATCTGATGTTTCATCTGAAGAACCTGAAGTGAGTACTAAGGTCTACACCATCAACAAAAAAATTCAAAAGAAAAAGAAGAAGAAACGATAGCTTTCTCATCATCACCTAAAATCTGAGGTCTACATCTCATTCTTGAAGATGTAGACCCAGATTTTAGCTTTTTATCCGAGAAAATGTTCATGAATCTCGTTCAGAATGCGGAAAATTTCGAGAATGCTTGTACTCTATACAGAGAGCGTTTTCTTCCGTTCAGGCATTTTTATGCCTGAATTGGTCTTTAAGAAGCGTTTATACCGGTATAAACCGCGCCCGGATAGCTAACATCTCATATCTACGATGGGTAGAGATGCCGGGTATCGAATGTAAGTGAGGTGAATCCTATGGGTTCAGTTATCAAAAAGCGTCGTAAGCGCATGTCCAAGAAGAAGCACCGCAAGTTGCTTCGTAAGACCCGCCACCAGCGTCGCAATAAGAAGTAAGTTCTTATGAGCTTTATGTGCCTCGTCCTCAACTGCTAACAGTAGGGCGAGGCACTGTTTTTTAACAACCGCCAACCCCGCTCACAAACAAGAAACACCTATGCACGAACAACACCCCTCAACAACACCCATTGAGGTGACCTTATTGACCAAACCTGGTTGTCACCTCTGCGATAAAGCACGTCAGGTAGTCCACGACGTCACCACAGGTCTCGGGCTCACCTTCACCGAAATTAACATTGAGAACTCTCCAGAGCTCAAAGCCCGCCACGCCATTGAAATTCCCGTAGTGCTTGTCGACGGAGACGTGAAAGACTTCTGGCAAATCAATCCACGACGCCTAGAGAAAATACTGCACCAAAAAATCTCCACAAAACATCAACACTAAGAGACAACTCACCACTTGTTCTGACAATTCACAGGTTACAGAATTGGGAATGAGACAAACTATTTGAGAGACTAGAACAATGAGCTCACTTCAGGTTAAAGTCCATCTTATGCGCCACGGGGAAGTAGAAAATCCTCAACGTATCGTCTACGGACGTCTACCCAACTACCATCTGAGTCAACGAGGACGCCAAATGGTCCGTTTGAGCGCCGAAGAATTCGCGCAGCGTGCTCATAACGGCGCAAATATTGTCTACCTTGCCTGCTCACCACTGACACGCACTCAAGAATCGGCAGAACCCATCACTGAACTGCTCGGATTAGAAGCACATCACGATCCACGTGTGATTGAAGCAGAAAACTATTTTGAAGGGCTACACGTCAACGCCCAAGAACTGCTCACGCACCCAAAACATTGGGCGAAGCTCTACAATCCGCTACGCCCCTCATGGGGAGAACCCTACCGAGAACAAGTCAAACGTATGGCACAAGCTGTACGCCAAACCGCTCAACACGCCTATGACATCGGGGGAGAGAACGCCGAAGCTATTATCGTCTCTCACCAACTTCCTATCTGGCTCGTCAGACGTAGCATCGAAGGGAAAACACTCCCTCATGACCCTCGAACCAGAGAATGCAACCTCGCCTCCATCACAACCTGCACCTTTAGCGACTTAGACGGTAAAGAACGCCCTCACATCAGCTACAGCGAACCTGCCGCAGCGCTCTACAACGGCGTCATACAGTTGCCTGGAACATAACACAGAAAATTTACCTGAACAGTTTTTGCGAATCCCCAGACATTGAGCACACTCGAAAGAACATCATGCTAAACCCTCACCAGAAAACACCGGAACAGCGACTTTCACGCCGTCACCTGCTCAGCTTCGGAGCGGCCGCCGGTGTACTAACACTGAACGCATGCTCATCGTCTGATTCTCTTTCTGCACAAGCAGACGCAGGAGACTCAAAAGGATATATTGCAGGGGATGGCTCTGTGACCGAATTTCCGCCAGAAAAACGAACCGAACCCGTCCACTTCACCGGAACACTCTATGACGGCACCGAAATTACGGCAGAATCCTTAAGAGGAAAACCCATCCTACTTAACTTCTGGTATGCAGGTTGCGCTCCCTGCCGAGCAGAAGCACCCGCTTTGGTTAAACTTCACAAAAAATTTGCTGACAAAGTACATTTTTACGGTGTGAACGTTCGAGATGAAAAAGCAACAGCAGAAGCCTTTGAACGCCGGTTCTCCGTCGAATACCCCAGCTTTGAAGACTCAACAGGAAAAGTGCTCTACGAACTCTCACAAGTTGTCCCCGCACAAGCCGTCCCCACCACCCTCATCATAGACGCCCAAGGCCGTGTCACCTCACGTGTACTAGGACAAATTGACGAATCTATCGTGAGAACACTTCTTGAGGACGCCCAAAAATAGTGAACACTTTCGGAGAAATTATTATCGACGGGTCACTATGGTTAGCCATACCCCTAGCCGTCCTCGCTGGTCTGGTGTCCTTTGCCTCACCCTGCGTCCTACCCCTCGTACCGGGCTACATCGGGTACATGACAGGGCTGTCTGGAAACACCAAAAACATCAACACCAGATACGCCCTAGGGGCAGTGGCTCTCTTTATCCTCGGCTTCTCAACCGTCTTCATTCTTTTAAGCGTTGTCTTCGCACAATTAGGAGCAGCCCCATGGCTTCGAGGGCAACGCTGGGTTGAAATACTTCTCGGAACTTTCGTCATTCTTCTCGGACTAGTTTTCTGGGGCAAAATCCCTTGGCTACAAAGAGAACGCAAACTTGTTCACTCTAAAGCACCCTCAGGCCTTTGGGGAGCACCCCTTCTGGGGCTAACCTTCGGGTTAGGGTGGGCACCCTGTATTGGACCAACCTTTGCTGCCGTACAAACATTGGTCTACCTTGACGGCGCAAATACGGCAAAAGCAATAACACTCACTTTTGCCTATTGCTTAGGTCTAGGCATCCCATTCTTCATCGTCGCATTAGGTATTCTCCGTGGAACACAACGCCTACGCTGGCTTAAACAACACCATCGACGTATCCAACAATGCGGAGCCGTACTACTCATCCTGATCGGAGCGCTCATGATTACTGGAGTATGGAATTCCATGATTTCTTGGATACAAGCCACACTACCTACCTACGAATTACCAATCTAAAACTAAGGGCACACTATGGGAGAACAAACAACATCTCAAGCACCCGCTCTTGGCGTCTGGGGAATGACAAAATGGGCGTGGACGCAACTTACAAAAATGAACACCGCACTATTTCTACTTCTTCTATTAGCAGTAGCAGCGGTTCCTGGGTCGCTCTTCCCACAACGAATACAAGACCCCGTTAAAGTCAACGACTACATCGAAAATCACCCCACGTGGGGACCTATCGCAGATAAAATCCAGCTATTTGACGTCTTCAGCTCCGCATGGTTCTCAGCAATATACCTCTTGCTGTTTATCTCTCTCATTGGATGTGTACTACCACGCGCCAAAAAACACTACCAGATGTGGCGCAAACCTCCAGTACGCACACCCAAGAACCTCGCACGACTCCCCATTCACCGCACACTAGAAATACCAGCTTCCCTCGAAGAACTCAGCGCACAAGAAGCCATCGATGATGCTGCCCGTATCCTCTCCCGCCGCGGATACAGAGTAGAAACCCACGTTGAAGATCAAGGACGCTACTCCGTCGCAGCAGAACGCGGGTATCTACGCGAAGTCGGAAACATTCTTTTCCACCTATCCATGATTGGTATCCTCATCGGCATCGCCATTGGTTCCCTACTGGGATACAGAGGACAAAAAATCTTGGTTGAAGGCGATACCTTTGTCAACTCTCTCATTAGTTACGATTCTTTTACCCCCGGTACAAACTACAACCCAGACTGGCTCACCCCATACTCTTTAACACTTGAAAACTTTGAGGTTCAATACGACAGACAACGCGAATCTGCCAGCTACGGTTCTGACATTGGTTATGAAGCAACCTTCAAAGTCAACGACCACTCTGGAGAACAACGAAACGAAACGCTCAAAGTCAACGAACCACTATCCATCGACGGAAACAGCATCAACCTTGCCGGCAACGGTTACGCACCCGTTATCAAAGTAACCAATCCCGACGGAACCATCGCTTTTGAAGGCCCTGTCGTAGGACTCACCACCGACCCTAAATACAACTCATCCATCGTACTTAAAGTTCCTGATGCACACCCCGACCAACTAGGTTTTGTTGGAATGTTCCTACCCACCGGAGGATACAACAGTGCTGGAGTTCCTGTATCACTCGACGCTGGACCATATAACCCTACGCTCGTACTACAGTCTTACTACGGTGATTTAGGATTAGACGAAGGCGTCCCACAAAACGTATATATTCTCGATACTTCCAAACTCACCGAGATGAACTCGATGGCTCAACAAAACGGCATCATCCTCACCGCTACTCACACCGAAGAAAATCTGCCAGATGGACGAGGAAAAATCAGTTTTGAGGGGTATAAGCGTTATATTGGTGTAGACATTCACTATGACCCTGGAAAAGGTATTGTTTTCTGGTCATTTATTCTAGCCTTCACCGGACTGATTATCTCGTTATTCGTCCCTAGACGTCGTGTCTGGGTACGTGCTTATCGAGACGGACAGAACCTCACCGTAGAATATGCTCTACTAGCACGAGGAGAAGACCCACGACTCCTACCGGAAGCTGATAAGCTCACAGAAGCTTTTGCTCGCTGTTGGGAACTAGAATTTAGTGAAGCAGAAGACACCGAAGCATAAAACACTTCACCCCCCCCCATACCTGAAGGAAGAACTAGCAGATGATTAACGCATCCCTCGCCCAATGGAGCGAGCTGTTCATGTACATCTCAGCAATTATCTACATGATAGCGTTTATCCTATTCACCGCAGATGTTGCCTCTCACTCACGCACTGTCCGACAACTAGAACAACAGGACAACGCCACTGATCAACCCCTCGAGGCTGCCACAACAGCGCACAAACGCACGTCCTATATTGACAGCAGCGAGAAAGGTACTGGCGCTCGCGGGCTTGTCTATAAGCGCGCTGCAGAACGCAAACTTGAAGGTAAAGTTGCGGATAGCTCAATGCGTTGGGGTGCTGATACGAGCCCTCGTCGTGCCGCTCGTATCGCAGTTGCCATCATGATTATCGGTGCGTTAGTTCATGCTATTGGTGTGGTGACTCGTGGTATTGCTGCTCACCGTGTTCCGTGGGGAAACATGTATGAGTTCTGTACAACTGGTGCGTTAGTTGTTTCTACCGTCTTTTTGATTCTTCTGATTTTCCGTGACGTACGTTTTGTGGGAATGTTGGTTTCGGGTCTTGCCCTTATTATGATGTGTGCGGCAACGATTGCATTCCCTACTCCTGTTGGACACCTCAAACCTGCCTTGCAGTCGTATTGGCTTGTTATTCACGTTTCTATTGCTGTTCTTGCTTCAGGTATTTTTACAATTACCTTTGCAATGGCTATTCTTCAGCTTCTGCAGTCTCGTCGTGAAAAAGAAATTATTGCTGGTCAGAAACCTTCAATGCCGTTTATGACGATGGTTCCTTCGTCTCAGACACTAGAGAATTTTGCGTTCCGTCTTAACACCGTTGGTTTTGTGATGTGGACGTTTACTCTGGCAGCTGGCGCTATTTGGGCGCAGAAAGCGTGGAGCCGTTATTGGGGCTGGGACGTGAAAGAAGTATGGACCTTCGTGATCTGGGTTGTCTATGCCGCCTATTTGCACGCTCGAGCAACACGCGGCTGGTCTGGTGCACCTTCTGCATGGCTCTCTATCGTGGGCTATCTATGCATCATCTTTAACTTTACAGTAGTTAATATTTTCTTCTCTGGTTTGCACAGCTACTCGGGACTATAACCGGTAACACCGTATAAGGTGTGATGAGTGTTTAAAAAGCTGTTGGGTTACCACTACTTACTTTTAGTGGTAACCCAACAGCCTTTTAACGTGCATTATGAGGACGTGGAGTCGTGAGAGCCCTCGTCGGGGTTTTCATCGTCAGCGTCTTGTATGGGGGTGGGGTTAGCCTTACCGTCTTTTTCTCTCATCTGACGTTTGGTACGTGCTTCAAGATATTTGAGGAACTCCTCATCATTATCGGGAGCGTTGGAAGAAACTTGTGAAGCGGCGTGTTTTCCAAAGAACAACCATAATAAGGCTCCAGCAAGCGGGAAGATAAGAATAGCTAAAAACCATACTGGTTTTGGGAAGACTTTAACCCGATGATTTTCCGTACGGATGCAATCTATTAAGGAATAGATGATGATGCCAAGCAGTAGGGCGATAGAGCCGATAATCATTATTGCGCGAACCATAGATATTAGTGTTCCATGGATAGCTGAACAATATCTACTTTATGGGGTGTGATTTTCTGGAAGAAGAAGATACCCTCAACCAGCTATCTTCTCTCAAGGAATTCTTCCTTAAACATTGCTACTTGTACTCCTGAGAGCTATCGAGGGTTTGGTACTGATCGAACAGCCAGAAAAGTTCGTTAGACTAGTGTCTATGAACCTGCTCAAATATACTCTTCTCCGTCTTGCCCTCGTTTTTAGTATTAGCCTGATTTGTGTTTGGGCACTTAAAATTGCGGTGCTACTCTCTATTATTTTTGCGCTTCTTATGTCTTTATCGTTGTCGTATCTGTTCTTCCCGAAGCTTCGTGAAGCCGCAGGGGTCGAGGTTGCACAACTGTGGAGGAAACTCTTTCCAACAAAGAACATTAAACATGAAGATACTCTCGTTGAAGATGAGTATGTAGAGAAGATGAAAAAATCACAGGGGCTAGATTTTTAGTCTCGTATGATGCCCTCATATTAGAAACCGGTAAAGGTGGGTGCTTCTACGGTGAATATATCGAGGGTTCCTAAATAAGCAGCAAGTACCAGAAGCAGGCTATATGCAAGAGTAACGAGCCCAGCTTGTTTGAGTACAGGGATGAGCTCTTTGCCGTGAGTCGGAGCTAGTACCACAAAACATGAGTGAAGTACCGGCCCGATGAGAATAAAAACCAGCATGTACCAAGGGTTTTCTGGTACGAGTATGAGAGTAATAGCTAGGGCACAGAGCATCTCAAGAACATAGATTCTGCGCGACCACTTCTGCCCAAAACGTACAGCTAGAGTATATTTTCCGCTTTCTTTATCGGTTGGGATATCGCGGATATTATTGGCCATCAATAATGCGCAAGAGAATAATCCAATAGATATTGCGCTCACCCAGCCGGTAGTACTTAAATGGGCGCTTTGGGTAAAGAGCGTACCAACTGTAGCAACAAGACCAAAATAGATAAAAACGTAGAGGTCTCCTAACCCCATATACCCATAGGGGCGTTTACCTCCGGTATATCCCCATGCTGCAAAGACAGCTGATGCTCCAATAGCTAAAAACCACCATTGTTGCGCGAGGAATACAAGGTAGAATCCAGCAATCATAGATAACGCAAAACAACTAAAAGCCGCGTATTTAACATGGCTCGGTTTCGCTACACCTGAACCTACCAGACGTAATGGTCCAACTCTTATCTCATCTGTTCCTTTGATACCATCTGAATAATCATTGGCATAGTTGACGCCTACTTGGAGAAAAAAGGCGACAAGAAAAGCAAGAAAAGCTCTGAACGGGTCAAACTTTCCTAATTCAAACGCTGCAACTGAACCGGCAATAATGGGTGCCACAGCTAGCGGCAAGGTGCGTAGACGCGCCCCCTCAATCCATTGAGCCGGAGTAGCCACGTATTATTCCTTTCTTGCGGTACAACATCTAGTGGTGCTAAAGCACCTCTCATTCTCTCATACTGAACGAAACAGGAGTTGTTCTTCTGCAATCCTTGGTGAAGAAAAAGTTATTGACCTTATTCTTCACGCAATAGGTCATATAGGGCGCCTCTATCCGGCTTGCCCGTAGGAAGTAATGGCAAACTATTGATGACACGAAGATATTTAGGACGCTGTGCAGGTTCTAGATTCTGGCATAACTGCTGCAATTGGGGAGATAATCGTGCCGGTGATTCTTCAGGGGCGTAAACGACGCACCCTACTGCTTGCCCCCATCGTCGGTGAGGAACTGGAAAAACAAAAGCAGAAACGACCGCAGGATGAGATTCTAAACATTGTGCAATAGGTGCGGGCGAAATTTTTACTCCACCGCTAATGATGATGTCATCGGCTCGACCGTGAACCTCTAAAAACCCTTGTGATAAAGAGCCAATGTCGTCGGTGCGGTACCATCGTGTTCCGTTGTTATCGCACCAAAAATGTTGCGCGGTACGCTGTGGTTGGTCAAGATACCCGTGTGCAATATGTTTGCCGCCTAACCAGATTCTGCCTACCGTATCTTCTGGATGCTGTGTTTCGATACGAAGCTGAGTTGATGACAGAGCACGACCGTTATAGACGCAACCGCCCGCTGTTTCTGCACTTCCATAGGTGGTGAATATCTTAAGCTGATACTTTTGCGCTTGTTCACGTAACGCGATAGAAGCTGGTGCGCCGCCTAGAAGAATACCGCAGAACCCTTGTAAGAGTTCAAGGAGCTCTGGAAACCGTTGTACATCATCAAGAAGCTGTTGTAACTGGGTTGGTACAAGTGACACCATCTTTTTCTCGGCTGTCATTGAGCGTGCACTGTTCAGAAAATCTTCACTGCTAAATCGTGTGTTGTATCTGATGGAATTGGTTACGATGGGGGAGGTTCCATTGAGGACGGAGCGAACGAGTACCTGTGCTCCGGCAATGTAGTGCACGGGCAAACATAACAACCATTGTGAATACTGGCTACCGGTTGCTTCAGCTGTTGCTTGAGCAGAATGTAATAAGGCTGCACGACTGAGCATCGTGGTTTTAGGTGTTCCTGTGGAGCCTGATGTGCCCACTAAAAGCGCAATATCTTCTGGATTCTGAGGTTCTATGCTGAAGAATTTTTCAAAGAACTGGATGATATCTGCTGGTGAATGTGCTTGTGGACGCTGTGCATCTAAATGTAGAGATTGTGAGATATCGGGGTGCGGCAGATAAAACGGTTTTAAACGTGACGGGTCAAAACGGTTGGTCATAGGGTGTTCTCTACAATGCTTTCTACGCGTGTTGATATAAGAAGACCTCAACGGAGGCTCTGCCCCTCACAGAGCAGTGACAGAGCCTCCATTGAGGTATCAGATTAGAAGTAGTAAGGGTACTCTTCCCATCGTGGTTCACGCTTTTCTAGGAATGCATCTCGTCCTTCTACCGCTTCGTCGGTCATATAGGCTAGGCGGGTAGCTTCTCCTGCGAAGACTTGTTGTCCGAGCAGACCGTCGTCGGGAAGGTTGAACGCAAACTTGAGCATACGAATAGCTTGGGGGGATTGTCGAGCAATATGCGCTGCATATTCTAGCCCTTTACGTTCTAGCTCTTGGTGGGGTACAACTTCATTGACTGCACCCATCTCGTACATTCTTTGAGCGTTGTATTCTCGTGCGAGGAAGAAAATTTCACGAGCATTTTTTTGTCCGATTTGACGTGCGAGTAGAGCCGAACCATAGCCGGCGTCGAACGATCCGACGGTAGCGTCAGTCTGTTTGAACTTACCGTATTCTTCGGATGCGATGGTGAGGTCTGCAACGACGTGGAGGGAATGTCCTCCGCCGGCAGCCCACCCTGAGACGAGGGCAATAACCACTTTGGGCATGGTGCGGATGAGTCGTTGAACTTCGAGGATGTGGAGTCGTCCTGCGCGTGCTGGGTCGATACTTTCTGCGGTGTCGCCATCGGCGTAATGGTAGCCGTCACGTCCGCGGATACGTTGGTCACCGCCGGAGCAGAATGCCCAACCGCCGTCTTTGGAGGAGGGGCCATTTCCGGTTAGGAGTACCGTTCCGACGCTAGAAGTCATGCGAGCGTGGTCGAGTGCGCGGTAAAGTTCATCAACGGTGTGTGGGCGAAAAGCGTTGCGTACTTCTGGCCGGTTGAACGCGATACGTACGGCGGGGAGGTCTTTGATGTAGTTGCCGTTGTCGTCACGGAGTACTTGTCGATGGTAGGTGATGTCAGTGCAATCTTCGAAGCCTTCGACGGTGCGCCATTGTTGAGGGTCAAAAATATCAGATACGGTTTCGGGCAGTGTATAGGTCATGGGTTTAGTCTACCGTTGCGTTCTGTATCTTGGCTGGAAGATGAAGGACAAAGAACAGCTCAGGCGGATACCACTGGTGTTTAGTGGTACCCGCCTGAGCTGTATGGTGAGAAGTTTTAGTTCTTTGCTGCTAATGCTGCGGCGTCAAACTCTTGTTCAATCTCTGGGTTGGGTGAGTATGTTGCGTAGGAGATGACTACCGCAAATACGAGGTTAACGATGAAACCTGGAGCAATTTCGTAGAAAGTGCTGGAGAGAGCTTCGTTGTTTCCCCAAATAAACACGGTGATAGTTCCTGCGATGAGTCCGGCAATAGCTCCCCAGTTGGTGAGTTTTTTCCAGAAGAGAGACAGTAAGACGATGGGGCCGAAGGCTGCACCGAATCCTGCCCATGCGAAGGATACTAGTTCGAGGATGGAGCTATTGGGGTTCCACGCGAGTATTGCTGCAATGATAGAGACAACGAGTACACCCATGCGTCCGAGCCATAGTCCTTTTGCTGCTTCGAGTGGTTTTTGTGTGACGACTCCGTAGAGGTCTTCGGCAAGGGCTGAAGAGCAGACAACGAGCTGTGAGGAGAGGGTTGACATGATTGCGGCGAGTACTGCTGCAAGAATGAAACCTGAGACGAAAGAAGGTAGCAGTATCTGTGACATATCGAGGAATACAGATTCTGCGTTTTTGGCGTCGGTGAGTGCTGCATCAGGGTGTTTTGCAAAGTATGCGATACCGATAAGTCCTGATGAGCAGGCTCCGATGACGGTGAGAACCATCCAGCCGATGCCGATACGTCGTCCTGCGATTGCGTCTTTCGGGGTGCGTAGTGCCATGAAGCGCACGATAATGTGTGGCTGCCCAAAGTATCCTAGACCCCATGCTGATGCGGAGAGGATTCCGATGAAAGATGTTCCTGCGAAGAGTGAAAGTGCGGTGGGGTTGACCGCTGAAATGGTTTCGTATGCTCCGCTAGGACCGCCTACATAGAATAGTGCCAAGATAGGCATGAGGATGAGCGCACCTAGCATGAGGAATCCTTGAACCATGTCGGTGTAGGATGCGCCGAGGAATCCACCAAAGAGTGTGTAGAGGACGGTAATTCCTGCGATGAGCAGCATGCCGATATGGAAGTCTAGCCCGAAGGATGAAGCGAAGAACTTTCCGCCTGCTACCATGCCGGAGGATGCGTAGAAGGTGAAGAAGATGAGGATGATGAGGGATGAGATGATACGTAGGAGTTTGGTGTTGTCTCGTAGTCTGTTGTGGAAGAAGACTGGTACGGTAACGGAGTTTCGAGAGATTTCGGTGTAGCTACGTAGTCGTGGTGCGACAACTTTCCAGTTGATCCATGCGCCGATGGTTAGTCCGATGGCAATCCATGCTTCTGCTAGTCCTGCGACGTATAGTGCGCCGGGTAGACCCATGAGGAGCCATCCTGACATGTCGGATGCACCTGCGGAGAGTGCGGCGGTGGTAGGGGAGAGGGATCTGCCGCCGAGGACGTAATCATCGAGGTTGTTGTTTTTAGTTTTTGCCCAGAGCCCGATGGCTATCATGCCGGCGAAGTAGATGACCAGCGCGGCAATCTGGAATGTAGTGTTGCTCATTGAGGAGCCCCCTAGAGAATTGGGTATGTGATGTACGTAATAATAGCGGTAGACCTGAGTGGTTAACAGTTCACCTGTAGGTGTTCGGGTCAAATTTACTGTTAAGAATAACCGAATAGAACATTTAAGAAAAACTTATTTTTAGTATATGAGAAAACGCGCTGACCCCTTGCCAAAAGTCAGCGCGTTGACCCTACTCTTCGAACAACCTAGACCTATTTGAGGTCTTTACTAATCACTGGCAACTGCTGAGTACGAGTAGAAACCACCACATCAAGTATCGCAGTATTAGCCGAAATCCTAATAGCTGACTTATTCGTCTGCCAGACCAATAACGCACCAGAACACGCAATTAAGACGATGCCAACATACGCCCAAATAGACAGTACCTGACCCAAAAGAAGCGTCCCAATAATTGCGCCATTCACCGGATCCAAACTAAACAACACACCAATAACCGCCGGTGAGGTAATACGACCAGCAATTGCATCAAAGGAATACGTTACGACAACGCCAAGGAAGCCAACCATGACCAATAAGAACCAGCCATTGAGATCTACTCGTGAAAATGACGGAGCAGACCACGGAGTCAATAACAACGCTGAGAAACAAATAGATAGAGATAAGCCTTTGAGCCCACTTACCGCAGGAGAACCTTTAGTGCCAAGATGAGCAGATAAGAACGTGTACCCACCCATGCACGTTGCACTCATCACCGCAAAAAGATAGCCAATAAGATGGCTACTTTCAAAAGTAGGCCCAGCAATAAGCGCAACACCAATTAATGCACCTAGAGAGATGAAACTATCTCGAACACGTTTAACACCTAAAAGGGAAATAGCAAAAGCGCCTAGATATTCGACGGTTACTGCAATTCCTAATGGAATATAGCTAACCGCCATATAAAAACTTCCGGTCATGAGCGAAACAACAAGACCGTATAACAACACTTGTGGCCAGTCAGAAGCTTTAAGCGCAAATGGGTTAGGGCGAACAATCAAAAAGAGAATGACTGCCGCAACCGCCATACGCATTCCCGTGACCGCAATGGGTGTGAAATGCTGGAAAAGGTCTGAAGCGAAAGCGGTAGACACTTGCAGACTGATTGAGCCGAGCATCACGAGAGCTAGAGCAGCAGTTCCGCGGTGCTCAGAGGGAATTTTTGCTGCTAGGGCATCTACGGTGAACTTAGCCAATACCACTATCCTTTCACAAACGGGTCAATAACAAC
The DNA here is from genome assembly GCF_048512865.1 of Rothia sp. P13129. Taxonomy (NCBI): domain Bacteria; kingdom Bacillati; phylum Actinomycetota; class Actinomycetes; order Micrococcales; family Micrococcaceae; genus Rothia; species Rothia sp. P13129. The sequence goes on along the minus strand of NZ_JBLXYA010000001.1, from coordinate 27,272 downwards.
CCAGGGCTGCTGACGTATCAGCTGGGGGGAAAATACTGTGAGCATCTCTGAAGCATTCTTTGGCAAAAGACCACCATGCTGAGGGTCTAACCGCGGAAGCGGAATAGAAGAAGCAATGAGTCGTCCAATCTCATCGATGCTCACACCTTGGTGATATAACTCTGAGACAGTAACAGCGCCATCTCGTTTTGCAAGGCGCTGACCGGCACTATTGAGCGCTAAAGGAACGTGTGCGTACTGCACAGGAGAATATCCTAAAAGCTGCGCAAGATACGCCTGTCGTGGGGCTGAAGGAAGTAAATCATCACCTCGAACAACCTGCGTTACCCCTTGAAAATCGTCGTCAATTACTACCGCTAGGTTATATGCAATAGTTCCATCGTTGCGCACTAAGACAAAATCATCAACTACACCTGTGTATTCTCCGTAAAAAAAGTCATGAACCGTATATTGAGAGCATTGAGAACGTAACCTCAATGCGGGGGTACGCACCTCTCGTCGGGCAGCACGCTCATCATCTGAGATGGAGCGACATGTTCCGGGGTAAGCCCCTGGGGCAGCATGCGGAGCAGTGGTTGCTTGCTGAATTTCTTTACGAGTACAAAAACACTCATAGACCAGATGCTGTTCTTTAAGCTTTTCAACCGCTTGAAGATATGCCTCTTGGCGTGTGGACTGGTAAAGCACCTCACCGGTATAGGTAATACCCAATTGAGCAAGGTCGTGTAGCTGTCGTTGAGCAGCTCCTTCACGAACACGATCAAGGTCTTCGACACGCATGACCATATCTCCGCCTTGGCTATGAGCCATAAGCCACGCTAAAAGAGCGGTTCGCAAGTTCCCTAAATGTAAATCTCCAGAGGGGGAAGGAGCGTACCGTCCGCGTATAGGGGGCGTTGATGTTGTACCTGTTGAAGGAAAATTGCCGAAGTCTATCACGGTCTATATCGTATCTGTCTTATGAACAATTGGGGGCAAAGCCTCATAAAATGCTGTGAGATGTATTGCGACATGGCATTTTATCGGTATAGAACACAGCATATATAGCATATTGCAAGTACCGTAGAACACATGGCACGTACAAATGAAATATCAGATGGTGTGTACCTTATCAGCACGGATAATTACCGTCTGAACTCGGGTCTCATCGTCGGTGCGGAAAAAGCTATGCTCATCGATACGGGAGCAGGCCCCCGTCAGGGAGCAGAGATTCTGCGTGCTGTTCGACGCATTACCGAACTTCCTCTGACGATTGTGAGCACACACGCTCATTTTGACCGTTTTATGGGAAACGCTGTTTTTGAGGCTGATGGTGCACAAGATTTTTGGGCGCACCCTCGAGCTGCACGAGCTATTGAACTTTATGGCAATCTACAGCGTTCATATGTTGAAGTTCTTGAACCAGAGATGGCTCATCAAGAAGGACCTAATACGCATCTTGTGGTTCCTCAACGACTCTTACCGGGAGACGGAACCCGCGCTTCATTTACTCGAGTTGAGTTAGGTGATCGTGCAGTAACACTCTTCTATTTGGGACTGGCACATACTGATTCGGACGTGTTGGTCGGTGTAGATGACGTTCTCTTCACCGGAGACGTCGTAGAACAAGGTTCTGACCCCGCTTTTGACGACTCTTACCCGCAACTATGGGTATCGACTCTGCGTCATTTAGCTGAGCTTGATAGATATCGAGTATTTGTTCCCGGCCATGGTATCCCCGTAGAACGTACCTTTATTGTTCGTATGGCAGATACCATGCAAGATGCAATTGACCGTATTAAAGGTTCTGCCTTAAATACGAGTGCTGGCGTGGCTACTGCCGCAATGTACCAGCTACCGTATTCTGGCGGGGCAACTCGTATTCTTCTTGACCGTATGAAGTGGTTAGAAAACCAAGAAGATAAAGGTCGAGGTTTGAGCCAAGTGACTTTTGATGACCACCCAAGTGGTCTAACCGGACCTATTACGACCGGTCGTAGCTTATAGTCCTTGAGCATATAGCTCAAATAGGTGGGGTGGTACAGAACTCTAATGTTCTGTACCACCCCACCTATTTTAGTAAGTCCAGACTTTAGTGTAATAGGGTGAGCGTACTTTATTCTGCGGTCTTAAAAGTGCAACAAGCCATGAAGTGCTAAAAGAGATGACGGTGAGAATCATGCAGGTTGCGGCACTGAGAGCACAGCCGGGAAATGGCGAATAGATCGTGATAGCGTAGAGCGCCAAAGAACAGAACCCGAGGAAAAACCCGGCAATATTTAATAAGGGGATAAGAATGAGCCCACTACGTTGAGTGTTGCTCATATCAAGTTCTTCGGAACGGACAAAACGTAGAATTGCTAGACCAATCACCGTCCAGAGGGATACCAAGAGCACCGCTGTGATGACGTCTGCTGGTCGATGCCAACCGTTGACGATGGTAGAAAATCCTGTGGCTGTTGTGAGGATTGCAGAGATTAAAGCCACGAGCGGACGAAGTTTTTTAGGCGCCGCTAAGAAAAGGGCAGAACCCGCGGCTGCCGCAACGGTGGTATGCCCTGACGGGGCAGAGTTGAGGACCGCTTCTTGGATGCCATAATCCGGTTTGGTGATGAGATGGTATTTGAGTAGATATGCTGAGATATAGGAACAGATGGCAATGCTAAGACCTATCAGCGAAGGTACAAAACGATGTTTCCAGATAATGACGAAGAATAGCCCGATGACAGCGCTGATTGCGGCAACGGTTGGAATGAAGTTAAGTATTCTTTCGGTAGGTTGCTGGTAATCGGTGAGTTGGTAGGAAAACTCTGTAAAAGAAATTTCGTCTAAGCGTTGGCCAATTCTGGTTTTGATGAAGAAGTAAAAAAATCCAATGAGTGCACTACCTAGAAGAATGAATACAAAAAGATGTTGCACCATTGCCCAGAATGTGGGGCGTGTGCGCCGTAGGTTGCTGGGTGTGAGTTCTCTGAGTGCTGATGTGTTGAGGGCGGGGGATTGTTCTTTGGAGTGCTGTGGTACTGGGGTGGTTGGTAGAACCTGAGTTATCTGATCGCCATGATGCGGTTGGCGGGGCTGTTCTTCTCTGTGCATAAGAGTGCGTGAACTGCCTTTCTGCTGGTCTACGGTGTGGTCAAGGTATTTGAGAACCACCATTATTGTTGCAGAAAGTTTTGAAGTTTTCCTGACAAAATGGTGTGCGTTTCATAAAGCCTGTTCCTAGGTGAGGGTTTATCGGAATACTTGGTGGTCGATGGGGCATCTGATGGCAGGCCTTGGTGCTTGTACGAGTTAGATTATGGTTGTCGGCGATTAGCTATGATGGGGGATACGGAACTGTTGTCTTTGGTATAAGAAGTGAGCTTTATGGAACCCTCTTTATCGTCTTTATGGAAGATGGATACGTTGCCACAACTTTCGGAGGTGCTTGCTCATAGTGTTGTGGTGCAGATACCGATGCGGGTGAAGTTTAGAGGTGTTCATTTCCGTCAGACAATGTTGTTTGAGGGGGAGTCTGGCTGGGGTGAGTTTGCACCATTTGTGGAGTACCCACCAGAGGAATCTGCGCATTGGTTGGCTTCGGCTTTAGAGTCTGCGTGGTTAGGTTTTCCTGAGCCGATACGTTCTGTTATTCCGGTCAATTCGACTCTTCCTGCGGTGGATGCTGAGCAGGTTCCTAGTGTTCTGGAACGTTATCAGGGTGATATTCGTGAGGTCAAAATCAAGGTTGCGGAGCGAGGGCAGAGCTTAGCTGAGGACATTGCACGAGTTAGTGCTGTACACCGGTATGCTCCTGATGCGCGTTTAAAAGTTGACGCTAACGGTGGTTGGACCCTTGAGGAAGCGTTTGAGGCAATACAACGTCTTGAAGAGTTTGAGCTGTTGTATGTGGAACAGCCTGTTGCGTCGGTGGATGAGTTGGTGCTTCTACGTGATCGTTTGAAGGCAGCTGGTATTAGTGCGCTCATCGCTGCTGATGAGTCGGTGCGTAAGGCACAGGATCCTTTGTATGTAGCGGAGCGTGGCGCTGCTGATGTTTTGATTCTTAAGGCGGCTCCTTTGGGCGGCGTGCGACGTGCCCTCAATATTTGTGAGCAGGCTGGGTTGCCTGTGGTGGTCTCTTCGGCTTTAGAAAGTTCTGTGGGGATTCGTTCTGGCGTTGCGTTGGCGGCTTCTTTGCCGGAGCTTCCTTTTGGTTGTGGGTTGGGGACAGTGTCTTTAATGTCTGCTGATGTTACGCGGGATTCATTATGTGCTCGTGACGGGATAATTCCTGTGCGTGATGTTGAGGTGGACGAGAGACTCGTTTCTTCTGTGCTGGTGGATGATGATACCCGTCGTTGGTGGCATGAGAGAGTTCGTGCTTGTTATCGGGTGATAGAGGAACGTTTGTGACCCAATGGCGTCTTATATGACAATGATGTGAATAAAGTCACCATATTTTTTGGGTGTTTATTTTGATGATGTATAAAAGATAAAAAATCCTTGTTTTTAATAGCTACAGTATTTTATTTATCTGTCTGATATTTTTCGTCAAGGTGTCTTGATGTTGATGTTTTAGCTCTAATCTGAAAGATGTGAATGCTCAAGATGGCAGGTGAAGGCTTTTTGTTTTCTTTAAGATTGCAACAAAATCTTATAAATGGGGGACAAAAACAGTCTCATATTTGCAAAATCTGACACTTTTGTCCCCATAGAGGTCTACAGGTGGGGGCATAATTGTGTTACTGTGGTTTTCGCAAGATAAATGCTTCACGGCAAAGAGGTCTTGGACGCATTCGAAGTTGGATGCCCCCAAATACCAGCGCCAATGCGTCAACCACGATATTAGAGGTAAAGAAAATGTTTCTATTACAGTCTTCCCCTAAAACCATAAAATCACACTCAGTAAGCACCAAACTCGTCAAGAATTTCAAACAGATTTTCATGACCCCTGAACTCACTGAAGAAGAACGCTGGGACCTCTATTATGACTACTCTGCGGTAACAGCCAAAACTGCCTCTTCATAAGGCAATAATGGCAACATTATCACGAGCACTTTAATGCATGATGAGGGGTGCTTTATTAAAGTAAAGGAACTTTAATAAAGCACCCCTCATGTAGATTAAAAACCTTTCTACGCATCAATCACTCCACAATATTCTCCATAAAAACTCAACTTTTCGCGCACTCTCACTAGAGACAGTAGAATAGCAACGTGACTTCAGCTGACGACAATGCTCCCATCCCAGAATCGCTTATCAGCGCAATTTCTGTTCTCGACTCGCTCGTTCGCGCTGGCATGGAACATATCGTACTCTGCCCAGGCTCACGTAGCGCTCCCCTTGCCTATGCTATTGCTGCCCTCGAACAAGAGAACATTCTGCGTGCCCATATCCGCCTTGACGAACGAAGCGCCAGCTTCCTCGCGTTAGGAATAGCGAAAGCAACACAACGCCCAGTCGGTATCGTCACAACATCAGGAACGGCAGTAGGAGAACTGCTCCCTGCAATGATGGAAGCTTTCCATAGCGGAATTCCTCTCCTCGCGTTAACAGCAGACAGGCCTCAACAGCTGCGTGGTACTGGCGCTAACCAAACCACCTACCAGCCCGGTATTTTTACCTCATTTGTACGAGCACAAGCAGACCTCACCTCATATCCAGAGTCGCCGGCGGGAGAACAAACTCAACAATTCTCAGAAGTTCTTGCCGTGCTCAGTGGACGAGACCCAGAAAATTGGAATCACTCCTCTAACACCCCTATCGGGCCGGCGCATATCAACCTTTGCTTTGATACTCCGCTGACTCCACCTGCCGGTAGTGCGCCACTTTTGACTCAATGGGCTAACAGCCTCAAAAAACGTCAAGAATATATCTCTATCCCGCGCAACGACACCACCCTAGAATCTTTCCTGTCAGAAGATTATCGACCACACAACTCCTATAAAACAGTTGTGATTGCAGGAGACGGGGCTGGCCCTATTGCTGAACAATTTGCGAGAAAGCTTTCCTTGCCTCTGCTGGCTGAACCATCTTCACAAGCCCGCTATGGCGAAACAGCTATTGAGGCATACCCGAAGGTCCTTGAAAGCTCATTAAGTGAAGAAATAGAACGCGTCGTTCTCTTCGGGCACCCGACTCTGACCCGTCAAATCGCTGCGTTGCTTCATCGTCAAGACGTTCAACGGGCCGTATATATGAACGAGCCTGTTAGCTGGTGTGAACCCAAAAAACGTGATGAGACAATCTGCACAACCTTGATGGAGCTAGCAGAGTTCTCAGGGTACGGTGTCGGGCAAACCGTTCATAGCTCTCAAAGTTGGCTGTATCGGTGGAAAGAATCTGGCAGAGAGTTTCGTCAGCGACTCATAAAAGACCTTGAAAGCTACCGCCATACCGGAGAATCTGACCAACGGCTAAGCGGAATGTCTTTAGCACTCGAAGCGTGGGAAAATGCTCTCGAACATCATGAAATCCTTGTTTGTGGTTCTTCAAATATTATTCGTGACCTCGACCTTATTGCACCGAGTAAGTCGCACGCACCCCGCGTGTACGCCTCTCGTGGATTAGCTGGAATTGACGGAATGGTCGCTACTGCAAGCGGTATTTCTCTGGGTGGGTACGGGAGAGATACCGAGTATTCGTCCTCTGAATCTGCTGACCCCGTGCGCCTTATCTGCGGAGATTTAACCTATCTCTATGACGCGTCCTCTTTAAACATCGGCCCACACGAGCTAACTCCTCGGCTGCATATTGACGTTCTTGACGATTGTGGGGGCGGTATTTTCGCAACCCTTGAACACGGAACGCTTGCGCAAGATTCTGCGTATGCTCACACCGTAGAACGATTCTTTAGAACACCTCATCGTGTTCGACTCGAAGACCTCGCTCATGCTTATCAACTTCCCGAAGGAATGAGCGTCACTATCCATCATGTGGAGGACTCATGGCAGGAACACATCAAGGGCAAGCCCTCTTCTTCAACGGACTAACAGAATTACTGCAACCGTCAGAACATAAGGGGAGAGCGCAAAAAATTGTGGATGCCCAAGGTGCTAGTGTGACGCTTCTTGAGCTAGCACCGGGACAACGTTGGAAAGAACACCACAGCGTTCACCCTATTATTGTGCAAGTACTCAAAGGGCACGTACGCTTTACTGTTCGTGGGCAGACCCGCACATTATCTCCCGGGCAGGTGATCCATCTGACGGATCACCTTCTTCACCAAGTAGATGCCGATACTTCAGCAACAGTGATGGTCATTATGCTGACCGGCGAGAACCCTGACCCAAAAGTTCAGGTTCCCGCCGAACAGCTATAAGATTCAGCAGCGGCTCTTTCTTATCGTTATTGAGGGCGAGCCTGCGTCGGGTGAAGAACACGAGATAAGAAGTCTTGGGTTCTCTCTTGCTGTGGAGCGCCAATAACCTGTGAGGCTGGGCCTTCTTCGACGACTACACCTTGATCCATAAAGATGACGCGGTCCGCAACATCTCGTGCAAAGTCCATCTCGTGGGTTACGACCATCATCGTCATACCTTCTTCAGCAAGTTCTCGCATGATGGTGAGTACTTCGCCGACGGTTTCGGGGTCCAAAGCTGAGGTGGGTTCGTCAAAGAGTATGAGCTGAGGGTTCATCGAGAGGGCCCTAGCAATAGCGACTCGTTGCTGTTGCCCACCGGATAATTGCTCGGGGTATCGCTGTGCTTTATCTGCCAGACCAACTTTTTCAAGGTTTTTAAGTGCGATGTCCTTGGCCTGTTGTTTGTCTCGTTTAAGAACTTTTTGCTGTGCAACAGTACAATTTTCAAGGACTGTCAGATGAGGGAAAAGGTTGAATTGCTGAAAAACCATGCCAACTGTTTGTCGTAGTGCGTTGATATCAACGTCTGGACTCAAGACGTTGTGCCCAGCAACAACGATGGTTCCTTGTTCAGGAGTTTCGAGAAGGTTAACGCATCGTAATAGCGTTGATTTACCAGAGCCTGAAGGGCCAATGAGGCAGAGAACTTCTCCGGGGTGAACCTCAAGGTTGATGCCTTTGAGGACTTCTACAGCGCCATAGGATTTGTGCAGGTCAGAGATATGAACTGATGATGCGGGGTGTTGGGTCGTCATAGTAATCTTTCGATACGAGTTAGCGTCGTGTTGTGGTGTTGAAACGAGATTCAAAATAGCGTGCAAGGAAACCTAAAGGAATAGTAATCAATAGGTAGCAGAATCCTGCGACCACGAGAGGGGTAAGTCCCGCGTTTGCTGCAGAGAGACCTTCACGCCCAAATTTTGCTAATTCGTATTCTGAGATAGACATGCCAAGGAGATAAACCAGCGAAGAGTCTTTAGTTAGGAGGATGATTTCGTTTGTTAACGGGGGCAGTACGATGCGGAAGGCTTGGGGGATGATAATGGTGACCATTGCACGGGGGTGGGACATTCCAAGAGAGCGTGCTGCTTCGTATTGTCCGCTGGGCACTGCTTGTAGCCCTGCTCTGAGTACTTCACCAATGTATGCTGCAGAAACAATTCCTAATGCCAACATGATGGTGATATAGCTGTTAAACCTTACGTGGAATGCGAGGGGAATGCCGTACCCGAAGGCGAGGAATACTAATAGTGCTGGTATACCGCGGAAAAGTTCAATATAAATTGATGCTATCCAACGGTAAGGAGCGATAGATGATATTTTCATCAGTGCTAAAACGATACCTAGTGATAGCCCTAAGCTAAACCCTAGCGCCGTATAAATAATAGTATTTTTGAGCGCCACGGTGATGACCGACGGAAATTGTTCTGCGATAACAGTTGGGTTGAAAACTTGTTTGTAGAGGGTATGCCAGTCTGCTAAGGCAATGAGCACTAAAACGATGATTGCTAGTGCTGCATATTGAGCGTATCTGCTATAGGTTTGTTTTTGACGTAAGGTCAATGCCATGGAATGTCCTTTATTCCCCGTGCGTTAGAGAGTGAGGTGCCTGAGAGCACCGCTTAGAATATGGTGTGGTTCGCGGGCTACTTTTGGGTGGAGACTCCGAGCCATTTTTCTTGAAGTTTGGCTAGTTCACCGTTGTCTTTGAGAGTGGTGATAACATCATTTGCTTCGTCGAGAAGTTTTTGGTTGTCGGTGGCGACCGCTGCAGCAATTTCTTCGTGAGTGTTAATTTCTTCTGCGACTTTTAGAGAGTTGTCTGAAGTGAGTGCTTGAGAAATGACGGAGATATTGGCAATGACAGCTTGTGCCTGACCTGTTTGTAGAGCTTGAATCATCAACGCTGCGTCTTCATATTGGACGGTGTCTGCTTGATGTTTGTTTGCATATTCTTCTCCAGATGTTGCTTGTTGTACTGCAACTTTTTGGCCTTTGAGGTCACCGGAGTTGGTGATTGTCGAATCTTTGGGGACGAGAATACCGAGGTTGTCGTTGAGGTATGGTTCGGTGAAGCTCATTTTGGTGGCTCGTTCTTCGGTTTTGGTAATGCCGGAGATGGCGATATCGCATTGTCCGGAAGAGAGTGCTACGCCTGAGTCAAGCCCTTCAAATCCAGTGTTAGAGATGTTGAGTTTGAGTTTGAGCTTGTCGGCAATGGCTTGTGCAATATCCATATCGTATCCAACAATTTTTCCGTCTTGTTCGAACTCGAAGGGTTTATAGGGGCTGTTGGTGCATACCGTGAGTTCACCGCTGGTAACGAGTTTTGGGTCACCTTCTGCGGTGGTTGAGTGTGTGGATTGGCATCCGGTGAGTGTTAGGGCGGTGAGTGCGAGGATGGTGGCTGTGGTGGAGAGTGTCTTTTTCATGGTGTGTTCCTTGAGGCAAGCTGTTGTCGGTTGACGCGTTATGCATGGTGTGTGCTCAACGGTGTTAAACATCCTAACGCAAAATTATGCATAGTAGTGTAAAAACATGCAATAGTGGGGAATGTGTCGAGACTAACGCAACAGCAAGGTTTTTTCAGTCCTTTAGCAAGAACATACGAGTGCCGAGATGAGCTTTCAACGAAACCATGAAACAATAGCAGATGTGAACCGAGCAGACCTTGATAAAAAAACAGCAGATATTGCCGCAATGTTCGATGGCGTTGCCGACCGCTACGACCTCATGAACGGCATCGCATCCCTAGGTCAACACATCTACTGGCGAAAACAAACAGTCGCTGCACTCAACGTTGCACCAGGACAAAAAATACTCGATATCGCAGCAGGTACCGGCACCTCCTCCGAGCCTCTCGCTGACCGTGGAGCAGAAGTCATCGCAGCAGACCTCTCAGAAGGAATGCTTGCCGTAGGACGTCGCCGTCGACCCGACATCTGCTTTATGCAAGCAGACGTCACTCAACTACCCTTCGATGACGAATCATTCGACGCTGTCACCATGTCATACGGATTACGCAACGTCGCCCAATATCAGCGGGCACTACAAGAGCTCTACCGAGTCACCAAGCCCGGCGGCAGAATCGTCCTCCTCGAATTCTCAACACCCACATGGAAACCCTTCCGAACCATCTACCAAAAATACATTATGCGAGCCATTCCACCGGTTGCACGAGTCATCTCTTCTAACCCCGAATCTTATGTTTATCTCGCAGAATCTATATTGGCGTGGCCTACACAAGACGAACTTGCACAAGAATTTATAACAGCCGGATGGGAAAACGTAAAGTACCGCAATCTCAGCGGTGGCATCGTAGCTATACACCGTGGTTTTAAACCCGGTCGAGGCTTTACTATTGAGAAATAACACCCCGTGAGAAAAAAGAGACTACCTACCGTGACAGACCAAAATAAGTCCCCCGAGACGAACACCTGCGAGCCTAGCATGGTAAACGACCTGTTCAACGACATCGCCTACAGCCTCCCCAAAGGCTTCGACATCATCGCCCAAGATGAGCACCTCGGACCTCAAATTCTCGAATCCCTCAACGACATTGAACAACGCCTCTCTAAAGCCGTAACACAAACTTCCCGTATCGCAGACGTTACCTCACGACACCTCCTCAACGCTGGCGGAAAACGTATCAGACCCCTACTGACACTCTTGGCAGCTGCCGCCGGTGGTGGAATCAACGACAAAGTCCTTGACGCCGCAGTCGTCGTTGAACTCACACATCTTGCAACCCTCTATCACGACGACGTCATGGACGACGCCCCCAAACGTCGCGGAGTAGATACTGCACAAAATATCTGGGGTAACTCCGTAGCAATCCTTACCGGAGACCTCATCTTCTCTCGTGCCTCTCTGATTGTCAGTGATCTTGGCGCTCGCCCCATGGCTGTTCAATCTCAAACCTTTGAGCGTCTTGTCCTTGGGCAACTCTTTGAAACTCTTGGCCCAGAACCAGATGAAGATATCCTCAGTCACTACATCAAAGTCATTGAAGGTAAAACAGGGTCTCTCATTGCTGCAGCTGGTTCATATGGCGGTATTCTCTCTGAAGCCCCAGAATCCACTATTCAGGTTCTTGCACGATACGGAGAACTCGTTGGTGTTGCTTTCCAGCTAGCTGACGACGTGCTCGATATTACTGGCGAAGGTAAAAAGTCTGGTAAAACTCCAGGAACAGATTTACGAGAAGGTGTTCCCACTTTACCGACCATTTTGCTTGAGCAAGAAGCTGAACGTGAAGACCGCTCTGCACAAGAGGTCCTTGAGATGATTCGTGGGGATCTTTCCAGTGATGAAGCCTTAGCACAGGCGGTGCAAGCATTATCTGCCCACCCTGTTACGGCACGAGCGTGGAGCATTGCATGCCAATGGGCTGATGATGCAGTAGATGCGCTCAAACCCTTGCCTGATTCAACAGCAAAAGAAGCGCTCATCTCCTTCGCTCACGCTGTTGTTCGCCGTGATTCTTAGGCGATTTATGAGTCCTCAAAGTTAAGACTCCTCTCATCTGAGTATGAGGGGAGTCTTTGCTGTGCACACCCTCTGTTTATCTCAAATAATGAGAAATGCTGTAGATTGTCGTTATTTTGACAATAAATCTGGCATTGTAAAGAGTAAATTTTTTACGCAAGTGCGTCATATAAGGCAACCTGACGTAAAACACACATGCACACATTGACACAACGACTTGAGGATTACTCCATGGGAGCAACCGCAAAGGCACCAAAGAAACGCGAAAGTTTCTCTAGCCGAAAAGTATTTATCTTCGCCGCTATCGGCTCAGCAGTTGGACTGGGCAATATCTGGCGTTTTCCCTACGTCGCCTATGACCACGGCGGCGGCGCATTTATGATTCCATACCTCGTAGCACTACTGACCGCGGGGCTTCCTTTCCTCTTCTTCGACTACTCCATCGGACACCGCGGACGCGCATCCTCCCCACTTGCTTTCCGCCGTCTCAACCGTAAAACCGAATTCATCGGTTGGTGGCATATGGGTATCAACTTCATCATCGCCATCTACTATGCAGCCATCCTTGCATGGTCTTTGCGGTACATGCTCTTCTCTCTCAACAGTAGCTGGGGAGAAGACCCCGCCTCATTCTTCACCGGAGAATTCCTTCATGTAGGAGACCCCGCCCTATCCTTTGATTTCGTTCCAGGAATCCTCATTCCTCTAGCACTCATTTGGGCCGTACTACTTATCGTGATGTCCCTCGGCGTTCAAAAAGGAGTCGGAGCTGCAAACGTTCTCTTTATTCCGCTACTGATTATCATGTTCGTTGTGCTTGTCGGATACTCCCTCACCCTTGAAGGAGCTTTCCAAGGACTTAACGCACTGTTCACCCCTAACTGGGCAGCATTAGCTGACCCTCAGGTGTGGGTCGCCGCTTACGGACAGATTTTCTTCTCGCTCTCTGTCGGCTTCGGCATCATGATTACCTACTCTTCTTACCTCAAACCTAAAGCTGATCTCACCGGCTCTGGTGCTGTTGTGGGATTCTCAAACTCTGGCTTTGAGCTTCTTGCCGGCATCGGCGTCTTCGCAGCATTAGGTTTCATGGCAAACGCTGCAGGAACCGCCGTATCTGAAGTAGCAACCTCCGGTATTGGGCTTGCCTTCATCGCATTCCCCACCATCATCTCTCAAGCCCCTGGTGGAACCGTTATCGGACTGCTCTTCTTCGGATCACTTCTTTTTGCCGGTTTCACCTCCATGATTTCCATCGTGGAAGTTATTGTTGCTGGTGTCCAAGATAAATTTGGAATGGCTCGACGTAACGCGACCGCACTGGTCATCGTTCCTCTCGCACTCATCTCCACAGTCTTCATGTCCACGACCTCAGCCCTGTACGTACTAGACATCCTCGACAACTTCGTCAACACTTTCGGTATTCTTGCTGCAGGTCTTGTCGCTATCATCACCGTTGCCTACTTCGTACGTGGCCTACCCACCTTACGCGATCACCTCAACCAACACGGTTCCATCAAAGTGGGTGGACTCTGGATGGCACTACTAGCAGTTATCACTCCACTAGTGCTGGGGTACACCTTGATTACTACCGTTATCAAGCTCATCAACACTCCCTACGAGGGCTACCCCGACTCACTCTTAATCCCGTTCGGATGGGCAATGTCTATTTTGCTCGTGGTCATTGCTGTCGTTATCTCTCGTCTGCCATGGTCAAATAGCTCACGTGCTGCCCTACAACCACCAGCTCAGCCTGTCAGCGGTGGCGAGGTCATGACCGAATACATCGACCCCACTCGTACTAACGCACAGAAAGAGGCCTAACCAATGGAAACTAGTGCCGTTATGATGATGACAATCTCAATCCTCATGATTTGGGGAGGTCTCGCTGCTGCCGCAGTCAACCTCTCTCGTCATCCTGAGGAGGAAGAAGACAGCATCTAAAAGCCGTCTTATCTCAACACACTCTTAAAATGGTTTGGGGTGGGCTCTCATCTGAGAGCCCACCCCAAACCATTATGACGAGCAGAACATACGAAAAACTTATTCTTCCAATAACTTATACAGCTTTAAGAACCGCACGCCTTCTCACCCGTGAAGACCGAATTGCATCAGCAGTAAAGAGTGCAACCGCGATCCACACCAAAATAAAACCAATCCAACGCTCTGCCGTAAGTTGTTCACCAAAAACTAAAATTGCGAGGAAGAACTGAATAGTAGGAGTCATATACTGAATGATTCCTACAAGGCTCAACGGCAGTTTTGATGCAGCATCGGCAAAGAGTAAAAGTGGCAGAGTCGTCAAAATACCTGAGGCTGCAAGAATCCAAAAATGAGCAGTACCCTCCGACAATAACGTCAAATGATGTTGTTGCCACAGAACATATAACACCACAATAGCTACCGGAGCTAACGCTAACGTCTCAACAGTAAACGCAGCAATCGGCGGTACCTTGCCACCTAACTTATTTTTAACAAGACCATAGAACGCAAAAGTAAAAGCAAGACCCAACCCTAGCCACGGAATCTGCCCATAAAGTACACTCATGACCAGCACTGCAATCGCCGCGATACCGACCGCAACCCATTGAAGTACACGCAACCTCTCCTGTAAGAAGAACACCCCTAAAAGAACGTTAACCAGCGGATTAATAAAATACCCGAGAGAGGCATCAAGAGTATGCCCTGTCGTCGTAGCAATAACATAAAATAACCAGTTCGCACCGATCAGTAGAGCGGCTGCAGAGAGCACAAGAAGGGTTTTGGGACGGCTAAGAACCTGCCAAAATTTCTGATACCCGTGCGGTATAAAACATAGAATGACAGCACAGAACAACAACGAGAAAAGAACACGAATCGAAACAATCTCATAAGGAGTCGCAGGTAGCGTCAACGCGAAATAGAGCGGAAAGGTGCCCCAGATTAGGTATGCACCAATTGCTGAGACGAGGCCAGAACGAGTCCGTGAAGAATGAGAAGCAGTCGAAGTCTGCTGCGTCGAAAAAGAAGACATAAAGGGTACGTATTTCTATAAAATAGGTGAATAGAAAAAGAGGGGAAAAAGCGCCCCCGACTCATCACGATGAGCCGGGGGTGCTTATACAGAAGACAAAGACTATAGTCCGAAGAAGCGAGAGAAGAAACCTTTCTTCTCTTGCTGTTCTTTACGTCGTGGACGACGTGCCTCTTCGTGCTGTTCTTCTTCAAGATCTGGAGCAGAACCTGCAACACGGAACGCACTTGGACGTTCTTCTTGCTCTGATGTATCAGCATCATCAACAGGTTCTGTTGCCACAGGACGTTCTTCTTCTGTGTCGCTGATAATTTCTTCGTCTGCAATTGCAGAAGTTGTAATGCGACCAGGCTGAGCATCCTCTTGAGGATCTTGATCGTAAGGCTTCTCGGCATGAGGGTAAACACGATCGGTGGTGACGACGCCTTCAACCTCTTCGATTGTTTCTTCAACTGTCTGTTCAGAAGACTCCTCAAGGGTCTGAGGTAGTTCATGCTCTTGAACAGTCTGTGCCAACTGGTCTTGAGCCTCGCGTTCTGCTTGCTCTTGAGCAGCTTTCTGCTCTGCTTCACGGGCAGCAAGCTGTGCAGCAGCCTCGGAAGCGGCAATACGCTCAACTTCTTGGCGTTCTGCTGCAGCCTGTTCACGTAACGCAATTGCTTGAGCTGCGCAACGGTTAAGCTCTGCAGAATCGACAACTGGCTCAGCTGCTTCAATACCTGAGATTTTTTGGCCGTCAAACCAGAGACGAAGTGCACCGTCAGTGGTCGTGATAACAGCGGTTGCCTCAGTGTCCCAAGCAATATGAGCGCCGCGTAGACGAGCATAGGAGTCTACGGCACGCTGATGGTTAACAGCAGTATTGGTCTGGAGGGCTTGAGCCATGACTCGTCCCATACGATTAATCGTTGGAGCCTCAAGCTCTAAGGCGTCACCGTCGAGAAGAATCCACGCTTTAACACCTGCACCAGCAGTAACAGGGTAATGAGCGTAGATGCCGGTGAGGGCTTTAGCGGCAAGAGTCACCTGGCGTGCAATACCCTCAGTGAGTGGAAGTTCATCTGTGGTCAGCTCACCTATAGAGTGCTGCGCTCCCGACTCTCTTGTCTGAATAGCTGCCGAAACTACAGAATCGGGGAAATGTCCCAGTTCTTGCCATGACCAAATCCAAGAACCGCGGTTTTCTGATTCAGTTCCTAAAAGATATGGTGTGAGTTTGACCGAGCTATCAGACTGGAGGGTGAAAGACGGAGCTGAAAAGTCCACAGACCACTCAGATCCGCCACTGAGCTCGGCTAGGCGTGCCTGGTATTCGGTGGAAATAAAGATTGATTCGTCAATCAAATCCTGCAGTGTTTTAGTCATGTGCTTAAGGCTAGCAAAAATTGTGTCTACTGAACCCCTATTTTTGGTATTTATCTCTGCAAGAACCAGTGTTTTCATCATTTTTAGAAAGAGAAACACAATTATGAAGAATATCTGACATATATGGATAAACACCTACGGGGTGTCACCACCACCGCCCCATACTGAAAGAGTACGCAAGAACACTCCATTATGAGGGGAATTGTCCCCATTTTAAAAATCTTATGAAGACTCAACAATGAGTAGATTCCGTCAAAAAGAGAAAAACTACTCAAAACATTGCTTTAATAAATGAGATAGAGAAACTTTAAAGGCAAGGAATACGAACTTCCCCTATCGGTATCACCTGCGCACTGAGCAAGAAAGACCACCTATGACGAACACACCTCGTTTTCGCAGAGAAGAACGCCCTGCGAAAGTTCAAGAAGCTCTCACCCGTATTGGTAGTTGGCTTCTGAACACGGTTAAAACCGAACCAGGGTGGAACGAACTTGTTTTTGACATTAAACCGTTAAGCGGAACCATCTTTGCTCGTATTACCGAAACGCGTGATGAACAAGATTACGTTGGCAGTGTTGGGCCCATTAAAGAAGATTCCATCGTCATTCCTGAGATTGAAAACCTGCAACACGCTGCCTACGATGAACACGAAGGTACATGGTTTACTGCCACCGTTATTGTGACTGCAGAGAACTGGCCCGAACCTGACTATCAGATAGGGGCAGCCTATAATCGTCAAGATGAGCCTCAAGACTGGGAGGGGGAGGGGCGCATGTCTCGCCAAGACGTGCGATATCACCTCGAGCACTTCCCTCGGCATGCAAGCCAGATTCCACAATGGGCACAATTGCGCTTATCAGGGCGACTTAAAAGAGACCACGAACCCAATACGGACTCTTGTGAGGTTCCTAACCCTTACCTGAGCGAAGCTCTGTCTCAAGCTCGAGGCAAAGAACGCAGTGACGCGACGGTAGTTAACGTGTTAAGAGCTTCTTTAGGTGGGGACTTCCTTCTAGATATTAGTGATTCAACTTTCGTTCCTGCTGGCTCCCAAAAAATAGGCCCACGTTCAACGATTCGTTATCGTGTGCTTCGCCTTGCCAACGATATGCGTGCCCTATGCCTTTATTCCAGCTCCGAATATGTCAAGGAATTTCATGCGCGCTTTACAGAATCATCTTCTGAACCAGAGATTCTTCGCGAGCACGCGTTCAAGGTATATCTTGACTTTTTAGCTGATAAAACCTGTGATGTGGTTGTGATTGACCCAGGCACTGAACACGAAACATTTATTGAGAAACCGCAGGTTGCGTGGGTGTTGAGCACTCCACATAATATCCACGTTAAAAGTGCTTTATTAGATGGTGATATGCAACGTCTACTAGCGGCGCTCACGGCACCCAGCTCCGTGCTGTTGATGGGTGTTAGAGCAGGAGAAGAGGCTCCTCTCTTCGTTCCTGTTCCTGAAGGGCAAGAACCTCAGACGATGTTGGTATTTACCTCGGCTGCAGAGGTGGCTTCAGTTGACCCTCAATTACAGGTGCGTTCTGCTCCTGCCATGGAGGTTCTCGAGTTTGCTCAATCTTTGGGTGCTGATGGTGTTCGTATTAACGCGTTGAGTCCGTCAGCTACGTTGCCGATGGCTCAGATTCAAGAGTTGCTCGAGATTGTACGTTCGGCTCAACATATCAGTAATTAGCGCGTGATACCGCTCTTTTGGGGACAAAGCATATACCATCATGCTAGGTCAAAAAATGACAATTAAAAACTATTAGGGGCGGTTCGTGGAGAGTATACTAAGGTGGCTAGGCATAACATGTTTTCGTCACTCAAAACTCGTCGTCATTGTTTGGGCGCTCATCTTAGGCGTCGCCGGTATTTTTGCGGCAACTTTCTCTCAAGGTGCTCAAAGTAACTATGCTATTCCCGGTGCCACATTCGAAAAAGTTAACGAAAAACTTCACCATGCAATACCAGAAGCTGGCACTAGCTCTGCTTCTATTGTGCTTTCTCGACGCGACGGCAAACCCATTGATTACCAAGAACGTCAGAAGATTCGCCAACTATCTCTTGAAATAGCAGATCTCCCCGAAGTCGCTTCAATCTCAGACCCCTTCGAACAGCAAGAACGTTTAGACGATGGCGCTGAGCTGCTAGCACAAGGCACACAACAGCTCACACACGCTAAAGAAGAGCTCGCACAAGGACAGCAAGCCCTCGCTGGGGCGCTTTCACAGCTTCCTGACTCATCACCCGAATGGGTGACACAAAACGCCCCTGAGCTTGCTCAACAGCAGCAACAGCTAGAACAAAGCCGTGACCGTATCAAAACGGAAGAACAAAAACTTGCTGAAGCTCAACGAGAACTCAACCTTGCCAACGGCGAACGAGTTCTCTCCAAAGAGGGCAATATTGCACTTATCACCCTCACCTTTACCGAAGACGTCCAAGCGCTCTCTAGCGAACAACGTCAAAAAATCTTCGACATCTTCAACACCCTAGAAAACTATGGAATTGACGTCGACTACAGCAACGAACTAGCCCAAGATGTCTCTGGGGTCTTTGGCGCCTCAGAAACTATCGGTCTTATCGTCGCAGCCATTGTTCTACTAGCCACTTTAGCGTCTGTGATTGCTGCTGGTCTTCCTGTGCTAATTGCGCTAGTAGGTTGTGGTGTTGGAGTGCTACTAGTCTTTGCTAGCACGCTCATCATTCCCATGACCTCAACAGACCCAGTTCTCGCGTTAATGCTTGGGCTAGGTGTTGGTATCGACTATGCATTGTTGATCATTCATCGACATCGAGAATTCCTCACCGAAGGAAACACACTCATCATTTCAGCTGTTAAAGCTAATATGACTGCTGGGCATTCCGTCGTATTTGCTGGTGCAACGAATATCGTTGCTCTATCTGCGTTGAGCCTGACAGGTATCCCTTTCTTGAGCATTATGGGGCTAGCTGGCGCCTTTACCGTAGGCGTTACCGTACTGGTAGCAATTACTCTTACCCCAGCGTTATTGGCTCTTGTCGGTATGCGTATTCTCTCTACACAACAACAAAAGACCTTAGGGCAGGGGCAGCCCCAACACACTAAAGAAGAAAAGCTTGTGAAAGCTGAGCGCGGATGGGGCGCATTCGTGACTCGACATCCTGTTATGATGACCGTCTTATCATTGACTCTGCTTGGACTAGCAATTATCCCTATGGGAACGCTACGCCTTGGGCTACCGGACGGCTCATATCAGAGTCAAGATAGCACCGCATACCGAAGCTACGAAAAAATTGCTGACACTTTTGGAGCTGGTGCAAATGGCAGAATCTATGCTGTGGCAACAACGCCTGTAGGCACAGATGCGGCCGGTGCTCATGCTATTGGCGTTGACGTTGCCGAACATCTCAAAATATCTGGTATTCGCTCCGCGGCAGTATCAGCCATTAGCAAAGACTCTTCAGTTGTCGTAGTGGCGTTGACTCCTGAAACTGGCCCTGCCGATGAACAAACAGTCTCAACAGTTCATCAGCTACATAAGGATTTACCACAGGTAGAGAACCTGACTCGAACACAAATCGGTTTAAGCGGGCAGACCGTTGCCAATATCGAAATATCTGATCGTATTTCTCAGGCAGTACCCCTATACCTGACGGTTGTCTTGCTATTGTGTCTACTCATTATGACGGTAGTGTTCAAATCCTTACTCATACCGCTAATGGCAACCGTCGGATTTTTAATGTCTACCTTGGCTGCTTTTGGCGCCGTCGTATTGGTATATCAATGGGGATGGCTGGGAACACTCTTTGGTGTCACTCATGCTGGACCAATTCTTGCCTTTTTACCGATTCTTCTGGTGGGCGTACTTTTTGGTCTCTCGGTGGACTACCAAATTTTTATTGTCTCAGGAATGAGAGACGCTTATCGTGAGGGCTTCACCGCTCGTGAAGCTGTCAAAGTTGGTTATACTCAAGGCGGCAAAGTTGTTACGGCTTGCGGAGTCATTATGATTTCTGTGTTCGCAGGTTTCGTATTCTCTCACCTGACGGTTGTTCGTCCTATCGGTTTTGCTCTAGCTATTGGCGTGGCAATGGATGCATTCTTGGTACGCACAACCTTCATCCCCGCAACAATGCATCTGCTGGGTGAAAAAGCATGGTGGCTACCAGCACCTCTCAAGAAGGTTCTGGGAACGGCAGAAGTTACGTCACAGAGCTTTGAGAATCTCGACGAATACGTACGAGAAAATAAACCTCGACATCTCAAGAGCTAGATTACCGGAAGAAGTTTAGCCTGCCGATAGATTGTGTCAACGACAAGGCCCTTGGCTCTTACTGCAAGCTCAATCGTCTTGGTTGCGAAAACAAAAACGACCATCTAGCGTCAACAAGAACTACCAAAACTACAAGTTAAACTAAGGAGTGGCTGTCACAAGAATCATCTTGTAACAGCCACTCCTTTTACCCTAAACGGTTAGGGCGAGTACACGAGCTTAGCTCATCTGAGCAATCGCTTCACGAACGCGTGCTCCAAGTTCTTCATGAACAGAGTCCCAGTACTTCAACGCACGCTCGCGAATATCGTCATTGCGAACTGCGCCAACGTGTCCAGCGATGTTAGAAACGAGACGTGCACGTTCTTCATCGTTCATGGTTACAGCGTACAAAGAGCGTGCCTGACCGAAATCATCGTCTTCTGCGTGCAAGGATGCTGCTGCACGAACAAGCTCACCGTCTGCTTCCCAAGAGCCTTCGCCTGCACGTTCAGCATCAGCGTGAGGGCCACCTAGGCTGTTTGGTGCGTAGGTAGGTACTGATGGGTCGTTGAAGCTGTAACGCATGGTTCCGTCTTGAGAATAGTTGTTGACGGGTGCCGCCTTTGCAGAGTTAACAGGTAGCTGAGCAAAGTTGGTGCCAACACGGTAACGGTGCGCATCTGGGTAAGAGAAGATACGTCCGAGCAACATTTTGTCGGGAGATGCTGCGATACCGGGAACGAAGTTTGAGGGGGAGAATGCAGCCTGCTCAATTTCAGCGAAGAAATTCTGCGGGTTGCGGTTGAGAGTAAGAGTACCAACCTTAATCAGTGGGTAATCAGAGTGTGGCCACACCTTGGTCAAGTCGAAGGGGTTGAAGCGGTAGTTTTTAGCATCTTCATAAGGCATGATCTGAACATGCAAAGTCCATGATGGGAATTCTCCGCGGTCAATGGATTCGAAGAGGTCACGACGGTGGTAGTCAGCGTCTTTACCTGCGAGTTCTTCTGCTTCTTGAGCAGTAAGGAAGTCATTGCCTTGGTTGGTCTTGAAGTGGTACTTCACCCAGAAGCGCTCGCCTTCAGCGTTAATCCACTGGAAGGTATGGGAGCCGAACCCGTCCATGTGGCGTAGGGTCTTGGGGATACCGCGGTCGCCCATCAACCATGTGACTTGGTGTGCTGATTCAGTGCGAAGTGACCAGAAATCCCACTGCATGTCGTTGTCACGTAGACCGGTTTGGGGTAGACGCTTCTGAGAGTGAATGAAGTCTGGGAACTTGATAGCGTCGCGGATGAAGAAGATGGGGGTGTTGTTGCCGACGATGTCGTAGTTACCCTCAGTGGTGTAGAACTTAACGGCAAAACCGCGGGGGTCGCGCCAGGTATCAGGTGAACCTTGTTCTCCTGCAACCGTGGAGAAGCGTACGAGGGTTTCGGTTTCTACGCCGGGTTGGAAGAGTGCTGCGCGGGTGTATGCGGAGACGTCTTCAGTTGTTTTGAAAACACCGTATGCGCCGGTTCCTTTAGCGTGGACAACACGTTCGGGTACGCGCTCGCGGTTGAATTGTGCGAGCTTTTCTACGGTGTATGCATCGTGAAGAACGATAGGACCGTTGTTACCTACGGTGAGGGAGTTGTTGTCGGAGGCAACGGGTGTGCCTGTGGTTGTGGTGGTAAAAGTTCCGATAGTTTCGGTCATGACTTTTCTTCCTTTATTTTTGTGAGGTGTTGAGAGGGCCGTATGTGGGGAAGGCCCTCTCTGTTCCTGTTGTGTGATTAGTGTGTGTGAAGTTCTGCTGCTTGGCGTTGTTGTTCTTGTGCCATGGAGCGTTCTTGCTCTGTTTGGCAGTCTTGGCAGATTCCTTGGTAGAGGACGTCTGCTGAGATTAACGCCATCCCGTGGTGGTCACTGGGTGTGAGGCACGGGGAAGCACCTATTGCGCAATCAACATCTTGAACTTTTCCGCATCGGATGCAGAAGGCGTGGTGGTGATTGTCTGCAGTACGTGTTTCGTAGAGTGCAGGTGTTCCAGGCGGTTCGAATTTGCGGAGCATGTTGATACTGACGAGGTCTGCAAGGATGACGTATACAGACTGGACAGTGATAGTCGGTAGCTCTTCTCGGACGGCTGCAACAATATCTTCTGCGGTAGCATGCGGGTGCTTATGTGCTGCTACGAGTACCGCTAGGCGTTGCTTTGTGACGCGACGGCCTTTGGTGCGTAGCGTTGCTGTCCATGCTTGTGTGAGTGACTCTCTGTCGAGGGTCTGCATGGTGTGATGCATAAGGTCACCTTTCATGGTCCACCTGAGTGTTTATTCTGACTATTTCATAATAGCAGATATGACTTACTCATAATAGCAGAATGTGAAAAAAGTTTTCCAACGCGAAGTTTTCCGCTGAAAACAAGAAAATCTAAAAAACTTTTTTCTCTATTACACCTAGTCACAAGCACTATTTTAGTGGGGCAGAATTTTTTTGGAAAGTTTTTTATTTTTTCGCGTCACGATTTGCCCCTCAATCGCTCTTAATAAGTGACGGCGTAAAAACCGTTGAATCAGCAAAGAACGATGTTCGGGTCGCAGCAGACACAGAGTCTGTACGCACCGGCGGTTACGAATCGATTCAGAGTGGAATAACTTAGGGAAGCCACTTGCTAAAACTTTGCTGAAAACAGTAAAGGCGCTGCACGCAAGCTAGAGTCTTTGCACAAGAAAAGGGCTGCAATGTCGGAATATCTTTAGGGAACCGAGATTGTTTATCACATAACAAATAGTAGGTATCTGCATGGTAGGGCATGTAGTTTAGGGAATACCTACTCATATGGTGAGAGAACTATGAAAAGTTCTCCCGCCAACACTGTAAAGACCACCGGCAAGTTTGGGCGTCATAGTAGGGAATGATGCGCTTGCCGGTGGTTGTGTTACTTAGGCTGTATTTGCCGTAATATTTAGGTATAATCTAGGTACTTTATCTAAAATGGAAACTTCACATACGGTTTATTTTCCCCCAGCTAAATGCCTTAAGTACTGGTGGAAAAAAGCCATCGTTTTCAGCGCAACAAGATTTGGCGTGTCTGCGCTGCACTGAAATGCAGGAAACTGAACATGCAAAAGCAACATACTTTTAGCACCCCAGAAGAAACTGACGAGTTTCTTCTATCGCTCGTTCGCGATGGAGATATTGAGGCCTATAGCAAGCTCTATAGTCGTTACAACTCCATGGCGAAAGCTATTGCTTTTAAACATACTTCAGACTCTCACCGTGTAGACGACATTGTCTCTGAGAGCTTTGTGCGAATCCTGCACGCACTTGAAAATGGAAAAGGCCCCCGCACCTATATGGGAGGCTATCTTGCCACAACCATCGCCCACTTAGCAGGCGAATATGGGTTATTGTCTCAACGCGAAGTGCCTAGCGAAGAAGAACACCTTGAAGCAATGGGCACCCTTGATGAAACCGTTGTTAAACTACACGAATCAGACGACGTAATTTCTGCTTTTACCTCGTTGCCTGAACGATGGCAGACCGTCTTATGGCTTACTGAGATTGAGGCAAAAAAACCTCAAGAAATTGCTTCTGCCATGAACCTCTCCCCGAACGCTGTTTCGGCGCTATCCCTCCGCGCTAAAAATAGCCTTAAAGAAGGCTTCCTTCGCGCACATCAAAACACTCCTAAAACGGCGGACTGCAAACGTTTTTCAAGTCATATCAGCTCATACGTTTTAGGCTCATTAACACAAAAACGTAGTGACGCCTTACGCGGACACCTTGAAGCGTGCTCTCACTGTACTGGTGAATACCTCTCCCTTGTCGATGTCAGCAAATCGATGCGTAGTTGGGTTTTCCCTGTTCTTGCCGGTCTTTCTGTCTGGGGTACAGACGGGCTCGCAATCATTGCGCCAACCTTCACCGCTGCCGCTGGCGGTACTGCCGCTGGTGCAGGACTTATGGGCTCCTCAGCTGCGGCAGCTAGTGGCAGCGGAGCTTCTGGCGCTGGAACTCTCAATTTTCTCTCTCCCAAGACATGGGGGACTAAAGGTCAAGCTGCGGCAGGTGTTGCTGCCGCGACAGTAGCAACAGTTGCTGTCGCTGGAGGTTTCCTTGCTTCGACTCAACAAGCCTCTATCGAATCTCAACGGCCGGTTGTTAGCGCTGAAGGTATCACTTCTGCCCCCGCACAAGCACCTGTACCTGATGTTTCTGAACCTCAAGAAAAACCTGCAAAACCAGCAGAACAGCCTCAATCTTCTGCTTCTAAAGAAGAAAAACCACAGCCTGCTACAGAGCAACCAAAACCTGCATCAAAAACTACGGCTCCTACGTCGGAACCTTCTACATCTAACGCAAGTGTGCCTGAAGTCGCTCCAGCATCGCCAGCTACTGAAAAATCTTCACCTGTTAAAGCTGTTGCAAAGGCCCCGCGTGTTGTTGATGTTCCACCCCTTGAACCTGTTGTCACTGAAGCTCCTGTAACACAGCCTGCTTCTTCTACAAAGGTGCCAGCACCTCCGGTTGTTCAACAGACAAAGGTTGAAGAGCCGAAAACTTCACCTCAAGTTATTACTACTAGCACTCAAGAACCTGCGAGCATCAATGCTGTGAAGACAGCGGATGTTGCTCAGCCTGTTGCTGCGCAGGGAGACTCTGAACCTGGAGTTGTACCCGTGATTGAGGGGGAGCATAGCGCGAAGGTCGCTGATCCTGAGCCTACAGATTCCCATGAGCCTGATGGCTCGGGGACTGTTGCTGGTAATAGTGAATGGGCTACTCGATCCGCTAAAATTGACGACACCTCTGAGCCTGTTATTCAGCCAGCTGAACCATCCGAACCAGCTGAACCGACTGAACCGTCAGAACCAACCGAACCGACTGAACCAGCTGAGCCAGCTGAGTCAAACGAACCGACTGAACCAGCAGAGCCAAACGAACCGACTGAACCAACTGAACTAGCAGAGCCAAACGAACCGACTGAACCAGTTGAGCCTGCTGAACCAACTGAACCGTCAGAACCGTCAGAACCAACCGAGCCAGTTGAGCCTGCTGAACCGACTGAACCTGCAGAACCGGCAGAGCCGGTTGAACCTGCCGAACCAGCAGAGCCAAACGAACCGACTGAACCGGCTGAACCAGCAGAGCCAAACGAACCAACCGAACCAGCTGAACCGGCTGAACCAGCAGAGCCAACCGAACCAGCTGAACCAGCTGAGCCAGCTGAACCAGCAGACCCTGGTGCATCCTATGAAGATGACGAAAGAAGCGGTGGAAGCGGCGACGGCTACTGGCGACCTGAAGCAGGTGATAACTTCTGGGACGGCAACGAAGACAACAACACCCCGACTCAACCAGATGACACCGTGCCGCCTCCGTATTACGGGCTCATTCCACAACCTATTAGCGAAGACGAAGACACTGGAACACCCGAAGAAAACCCTCAACCTGAAACAGGAGAACACGAAGGGGAAGACAGCATTGTTCCTGGATGGTACAAAACTGAGGCGTACCGTCAATGGAGTCGTAGCATTCCTTGGGATGACTTTGGGAGAACTGACATTCCAACAAACGTGCAATGCGTGTTGAACTACACCGTATTTGGCGACCCTGCAGAGAATATCTATACCGATATCGTGTGGATGCCATCTGCTGTGCTTAACTCCGAATACACCTATTACGTCCTCGCTGCGTTCTATAACGTCCGTGAGATTGAATCAATTTCTTGTCTCGATAACGCGACCAGCGTCGGTTCAAGAATCTAACTCTCCTAAGATGGCGGTGTTCTCTTGCGCTTGCAGGGAACACCGCCATCTTTTGAGAAAAAATCAATAAATTATTCAGGATTTCCATATATTCTTTGAAGAAAAGAAGACTACAAGGAATGAAGAATATGCATAGCCACCACAACGGACTCAAGACCTCTGTCCTCATGGGGTCAATGGTTGGGTTCCTGCTCTTTGTCGGTTATCTTCTCTCATCAATGATGAACAATAGTGCATTTATCTGGATATTCGCGCTGATGAGCGTCGGTAGCGTAATGTACACCTACTGGAACTCTGCCACTGTTGCTATTCGGTCGATGAATGCCTATCCTGTGACTCGTGAACAAGTCCCTGGGCTGTACAAAATTGTTGAAGAGCTCTCTGCAAAAGCAGGGCAACCTATGCCAGCTTTATATGTTGCCCCGACGATGACTCCTAACGCTTTTGCGACAGGACGCAACCCTCAGAACGCGGCAGTTTGTTGCACCGAAGGCATTTTGCAACTTTTAGATGAGAGAGAAATGCGCGGTGTCCTCGGACATGAATTAATGCACGTGTACAACCGCGATATTCTGACCAGCTCTGTCGCTGCAGCTATTGCTTCTGTTATTACGTCTATCGCTCAATATCTGGGTTTTGCCGGAATGTTTGGGGGAGGAAATCGCGAAGGACGCGGGCAGAACATGCTTGTAGCTTTACTTCTATCCTTCTTAGCTCCTATCGCTACTGGTGTGATTCAGATGGCTATTAGTCGCACTCGTGAATATGATGCTGATGAAGACGGCGCTCGACTTACTGGAGACCCTCTTGCGTTAGCTTCTGCTTTGCATAAATTAGAACATGGGGTGAGTCGATACCCGATGTCTGCTGAGAATCCTAAGGTAGTTAATACTGCGTCAATGATGATTGCTCAGCCTTTTAGAGGAGCTGATTTACAGCGACTTATGGCAACACACCCACCGATGAAAGATCGTATTGCTCGCCTTGAAGCGCAGGCTCGTAGTATGGGGCAACTATAAAATATTTGGTATAAAACCTCATAAAAAGAGTGGTGGGGGGGCAAAAATTGTGTTGGA